>JBBQBQ010000256.1:0-4730 GCA_038317685.1 Desulfuromonadales bacterium
GGACCGGTGGTGACAACGGGGATCTCAACGAAGTTCTCCGTCGGAGGCGGCGAGGGGATGGTCCACTCGAGGGTCTTCCCTCCCCAGGGGTTCATGCCGGCCTCGGGACCGCTGATCATCCCGCGGATCAGGTTGATGAACATCACCGCCAGCCCCAGGGCCAGGATCCACGAGCCGATCGTCGCCAGGACGTTGAGGTTGGTGAATTCCGGAAGGTAATCGTAGTAGCGGCGGGGCATGCCGCGCAGACCGAGGACCATCATCGAAAAATAAAGAAGATTGAAGCCGACGAAGATGATCCCCCAGGCCCAGATGGCGGTGCGTTTGTCGTACATCCGCCCGTAAATCTTGGGGAGCCAGTAGTGCAGCGCCCCGAAGAAGGCCATGCCGGTGCCGCCGAACATGACGTAATGGAAATGGCCGACCACAAAATCGGTATCGGTGACGTGGACATCGGTCGCTGCGCTCCCCAAAACCAGCCCGGTCAGGCCGCCGATGGAAAAAAGGACGATGAAGGAGAGGGCGTAGAGCAGCGGCGGCTCGAGGGCGATCGAGCCCTTGTAGAGGGTTGCCACCCAGTTGAAGACCTTGATCGCCGAGGGGATGGCGACGATGAAGGTGAGGAGCGAGAAGACGAAGATCGCCGTATCGCTGATGCCGCTGACGAACATGTGGTGGGCCCAGACCAGGGATCCGGCGAAGGCGATGGCCAGCCCCGAGATCGCCATCGCCCAATAGCCGAAGATGTGTTTGCGGGCGAAGACCGGGATGATCTCCGAGACCACCCCCATCCCCGGCAGGATCATGATGTAGACCGCCGGGTGGGAATAGATCCAGAAAAGATGCTGGTACATGATCGGATCGCCGCCGCGGGCCGGATCGAAGAGGCCGAGATCGAGGACCCGTTCGAGGAAGATCAGAGCGACGGTGACGCCGAGGATCGGCGTTGCCAGGACCTGCACCCAGGCGGTGGCATAGAGGGTCCAGACGAAGAGCGTCAGTCGGCCCCAGCCGATCCCCGGGGCCCGCATCCGGTGGGTGGTGACGATGAAGTTGAGACCGGTGAGGATCGAGGAGAAGCCGAGGATGAAGACCGCCACCGCCGCCAGGGTGACGTTAGTGGTCGTCTGCACCGAGAAGGGAACGTAGAAGGTCCAGCCGGTGTCGGGAGGCCCTCCGCCCGTGAAGAGGGCGGTCACGGCGAGGAGCGCCCCGGTCAGGTAGAGCCACCAGGAGAGGAGGTTCAGGCGCGGGAAGGCGACATCGCGGGCGCCGATGTGGATCGGCAGAAAGATATTGCCGAAGGCCGCGGGCAGCCCCGGAATGATGAAGAGAAAGATCATGATCACGCCGTGCAGCGTGAAGAGGGCATTGTAGGTCTGGGCGTCGACGATGGTCCTCCCCGGCGCGATCAGCTCCAGGCGCACCAGCAGGCCGAGGATGACGCCGACGGTGAACATGGTCAGGGTCGAATAAAGATAGAGCAGGCCGATCCGCTTGTGGTCGGTGGAGAAGATCCAGCCGAAGATGCCGGGGTACTTCCCCCCGGCCAGAAAGCCGCGATCCGGCGCCTCCGCAAGCACGTCACTCATGATTTCGGTTCCGATTTCTGGGATTTGCGCCCGGTCCAGGCCAGAAAGGCGAAGAGCCCCCCGGCGGTCAACAGGATGACCGTGGCCGAGACGCGGAAGATGTTGAAGACATAGCGACCGTTCTGGGGATCGAAACTGAAGCAGAACTGCACCGTCTTGCGGATCGCCGGGCTGACCCGTCCTTCGGCCGCTTCGACCAGGGCCAGGGTCAGATCCATCGGCAGGATGCTGGTGCCGTAAAGGTAGCGGGTGATGGTGCCGTCTCCACTGACGACGAAGATCGCCACCGGGTGGAGGAAGTCCTGCCCCTGGCGCACGAAGCGATAGCCTGCGGCGCTCGTCAAGGCATCGATCGCTCCCTGATCGCCGGTCAGAAAGTGCCAGGCCCCGGTTGGAAAATCCCGGCCCATGGCCTGAGCGTAGATCGCCTTGGCGCGCCTCGCCTCCTGGGAGGTTTCATTGACATCGAAGCTCACCGACAACACCTGGTAATCGGCCCCCGGGGTGCGCCGCACCTTGGGCAGGGCGCGCGCCAGCGCCCCCTGCAAAAAGGAACAGACGTTGGGACAGGCGTAATAGACCGGGGCGATGATCGTCGGTCCGGCCACCAGTTGCCGCAAGCTCACGGCAGCGCCGGTTTCGTCATGAAAAGCCAGGTCGAGGGGAATCCGGGCACCAAGATGTTCCTCGACGCCGACCTTGGTCGCTGCCTGGGGATCGACGGCCACCCCCGCCGGCGACGACGTCGGAACCTGCGCGGCGGCTGGCCATGGCAGCGACAGGCCGAGGAACAGGGACAGGCATAGGCTCAGGGCCAAGCGGTTGACGAACAAAGCGGAAATCCTGGTTGGAAAGGGGGTAAACACAGGAAAAACCCGGCACCAAAGCGGGCATTTCATCCTGGTTATGATACCTGTTCCGGAGGCGATTGCAAACCGTCACTGACGATTCGGCTGACGGACCAGACGGTTGCGCGCCGTGACGGCATCTGTTAGCATGCCGGGGCAACCCGGGAGGAGACTGTGATCGAGAACGAAGAACGCCTCAAAGAACTGGAAATCCGTTTCAGCCATCAAGCCCGCCAGATCGACGAACTCAGCAAGGAGCTTCTCGGCTGTTTCCGGCGCATTGACCAATTGGAGCGGGAGAACCGGCGGGTTGGTGAGATGCTGCGGGGACTGGGACCGGATATGACCGAGTCCCCCGATGAGTAGACTCGTGAATGAACGCCTGACCCGCACCCTGCTCGAAGCGGTGGTCATCGTCGCCGTCGGGGTGGTGGTCGGTCTGTCGGTCAACCACCAACTGGTCCTCGACGACTTTGCCGGCCGGCTGGCGCCGGTTTCAGCGCCGGCGCCCAGGAGTCCGGCCCGCCGGATGACCGATCCGGCCAAGCAGCCTCCGACCGCCCAGTTCCCGGCCCCCATCGACCTCGACGGCCTGCGGGCCGAGCTGCAGGAGGGGGCGGTGGCGGTCGATGCCCGCAGCCCTGAGGCCTACCGCGAGGGACACCTCCCCGGCGCCCAGTCCCTCTTCCTTGGCGAGGTGCGGGGGGAGATCGGCGGATTTTTCGCCCGGGTGCCGAAGACGGCCCGACTCATCACCTACTGCAACGGTTACGGCTGCCCCGACGCCTTCGATCTCGGCGTGACGCTGCTGGCTTCCGGTTATCGTGATGTCCTGGTCTTCGAGGGAGGCTACCCGGCTTGGCGGGATGCCGGCCTGCCGACCACCCAAGGGGCGGCGCCATGACCGGGCGGCGACTTTTCTATCACGGCTGCCGGCTCGCTCTCGGCGGCATCTTCCTGTATGCCGGCCTGCTCAAGGCCGCCGACGTGACCGCCTTTGCCCGCAATATCGCCGGCTACCAGCTCCTCCCCTATTCCTGGAATTACCTGGTCGCGGCGACCCTCCCCACCATTGAGATTCTCGCCGGGGTACTCCTGCTTCTGGGTCGCAAGGTGCGGGCGGCCTCCCTGCTGCTGGCCCTGCTGACGGTGGTCTTCATCGGCGCCATCGTCTCGGTTGTGCTGCGCGGCCTGGAGATCGACTGCGGCTGTTTCGGCGGAGGCGGGAATCCCTCCCCCTGGCTCGCGCTGCTGCGCGATGCCGGCATCCTGGTCCTGGCTCACTTCACCTTCCATCTGCGGGAGACCGCCAAACCCTGAAGTTTCAGCCTCCGCCTTCTCCAGTGCGCCCGGTGAACGGGCGTGAACCGCCTGAGCCCCGGAATCCTCTGACCCAATATGGACTTTCTCCTGATTCACCCCCCCGCCTCCAAGCCGGCCGAACCGCCCCTTGGCATCGCCCTGTTGCTCGGTCATTTGCGGGGGCAGGGGCTGGCTGCGGGCGCCATCGACGCCAACCTTGGCGCCTGCCTGTGGCTCCTTGACCCCGGCCGATTGGCAGGGGCCATCGGGGCGCAGCCGAGGACGGCGCTGCGGCGCGCCGTCGCCCACCTTCCCCGCGCTCTGGTGCTGCTGCGTTCCCCCCGGGCCGCGACCTCCTTTCCCCGCTACTGCAGCGCCGTGGAGGATTTGAACCGGGCGCTGACGGTCTGGTCGACGGCAGAGGAGCGCCTGTCCCTCGGCGATTACGTGCATGGCCGTCTCTCCCCCTTCGCCCCCGCCGATCTCGGCCGGCTGGCGGCCGGAACGGAACACACCCTGTTTCGGGAGTACTTCGAAACCGACCTGTTGCCGCTGGTCATGGCGGCGTCGCCAAAACGCATCGGCATCTCCATCAACTACCGCCACCAGGCCCTTCCCGCCTTCGAGCTGGCCGGGTTGCTGCGCCGCGCCCTGCCGGAGGCGGTGCTGGTCGCCGGCGGCGGACTCATCAGCAGTTGGGCGGCGGTGCTGGGGGAGGGCCTGCCCGGCCTCCCGCCCTTCGATTACCTGGTGACCGGCCCCGGCGAAGCAAGCCTGGCGGCCCTGGCCGCGGGAGATGCACCGGCCGGGGGCGTCCTTGGTGCGGGCGGCGAAATCGCCTTT
Source organism: Desulfuromonadales bacterium (assembly GCA_038317685.1). GTDB lineage: Bacteria > Desulfobacterota > Desulfuromonadia > Desulfuromonadales > DDH964 > JBBQBQ01. Next base: position 4,586 of record JBBQBQ010000256.1, read on the forward strand.
GTCCCCGACTACTCCTTTGCCGACCCGGCCGCCTATTTTTCCCCCGAGCCGACCTTGCAGGTGACGGCCAGCCGGGGTTGCTACTGGGCGCGCTGCCGCTTCTGTCCGGAGGCGGCGGCGCCGACCCATCCCTACCTTCCCTACC
>JBBQBQ010000257.1:0-4693 GCA_038317685.1 Desulfuromonadales bacterium
TGATCTGGAAGATCAGTGACTGGGCCTCGGAGGGCGGGCGGAACAGGGGTTCGTCATAGTCGAAGTACCAGAACATCGGCTCACTCCCGGCTGCGGCGCTGGCGCCGTGCCTCATAAACCAGCAGTGTCAGGGCCTGGGCGACGTTGAGGGAGTTGACCCGGCCGCTCATGGGGATCGTCACGGCCAGGTCGGCGCCGTCGAGCCAGCGGGTGCTCAAGCCCTCCTTTTCGGTGCCGACGACGATGGCGATGCCGCCGCTGAGATCGGCGTCCCAGTGGGCGCAGGTCGCCTCCGGGGTGGCGGCGACGCTGCGAATCCCCCGCTCCCGCAGCCAGGCCAAAGTCTCGCTGCTCGTCGCCTCGGCGACCGGCACCTGAAAGAGCGCCCCCTTGCTGGCCCGCACCACGTTGGGATTGGCGAGGTCGGTCGCGCCATCACAGACGATCACGGCATCGACCCCGGCGGCATCGGCCGAGCGCAGGATCGCCCCGAGGTTGCCGGGCTTCTCCACCCCTTCGACGATCACCAGCAGCGGCGCGGGCGGCAGGGTCAGGTCGGCAAGGGTTCGCCGCGGCGCCGCGGCGACCGCCAGCCAGGCGTCGGGGTGCTCCCGATAGGCGAGCTTCCCCATCACCGCCGCCGAAACGGCAAGGACCGTCGTCCCCGCACCCCGAAGCTCGCTAAGCAGGGGCAACTCCTCCAGTCGCGCCAGCTCCGGACAGAAGAACAGCTCCTCCGGGGTCACCCCGCAGCGTCTCGCCAGGGCCAGTTCGTGATAGCCCTCGACCAGCATCAGCCCGCTCCGCTGCCGGCCGCGCCGGTCACGCAGTTTGATCGCCGCCTTGACCCGGGGGTTCTGCAGACTGGTTATCATCAGTTCGGTCAACGGTCTGCTCCTAATCGTTCAATGTCGATGGCTCACCGCCGTCCCCTTTTCCGAGCCGCTCGATGGCCCGCAGCTGGCGGCGGGCGGCTTCGGCAACGCTGGGAGTGCGGGCGGTATCGAGGGCATTCAGAAAATAATGGTAGGCGCTGGTCAGCCCCCGCGGCTGGTGCATCATCGCCAGCCCGGCTCCGAGGTAGGCGGCGTCGAGGGCATCGCTTGCGGGGCGTTCGCCGATGAAGCTGCGGAAGAGGCTCAGGGCCTGGGCATATCGCTTCTGGGCCAGAAAAAAGTTGCCGACGGCCAGAACCTCGTCGGCCGGGATCGCCAGCCGCGCCGGACGATCGGAGCATGTCAGGTAGAGGGCCGCCGCCTGGGACGGCTGCTCCAGCCGCAACGCCTCGCCGATGGCGGCGGCGGGGTCCGCAGGCCCCTGCTCCGGGATCGGCTCGAAGTGGAATCCGGCCTCGGCCCGGCCCCGGCGGGCAGCCAGCTTCTCGGCCGACAGGGCCACCCCGACGCCGGCCAGGAAGCCGCCGATATGGGCACCGTGGGCGACTCCGCCGCCGCTGCCTCGACTGATCAGGAACGGCAGCAGGTTGTCGATCAACAGAAAAAACCCGAGGACCCATCGCGCCGGGATAAAGTAGGTCCCGAAGATGAAGGGGAAGAGGAAGACAAAGGTCTTCACCCGGTTACGGGGGAACCAGAGGTAGTAGCAGCCGAGGACCCCGGAGATCGCCCCCGAGGCGCCGATCAGCGGGATCTGGGAGCCGGGGACGAAGAGGGCGAAGAAGAGAGTGGCGGCAACGCCGGTACCGAGGTAGGTGAGGAAATACCCGAAGTGGCCGAGACGGAACTCGACATTGTCGCCGAAGATCCAGAGAAAGAGCATATTGCCGATCAGATGCATCCAGCCGCCGTGGAGAAAGAGGGCCCCGAAGAGACTCGTCAGGGTCGGCTCGGCCGGGCGAAACCCGTGGCGGAAGACGAACAGGTCGTAGGCGGAGACCTGGTTGAGGATCTCCGACAGCGGCAGCCCCCCCGGCACCCCCAAAGTCCGCAGGTAGTCGTAGAGAAGCGGATCGTTCGGGTCGGGGTGACTGAGCATCAGCGGCAGGGAGATCCCCAGAAAGACCGCGATGTTGAGGCCGATAAAGAGATAGTTGATGTAGGGACGCCCCGGAGGGTTCGGGGTGTCGCCGAGGGGCAGGAGCATGGGAACCTCATGGAGGTGCGTTGGCCCTGGAGCCGGGCTATCTTAGCACAGCGCACGGCCGCTGCCACCCCTCTTGCAAATTCCGGAATGAGGGGCTATGCTCCCCCGACCCCAGGAGGGCAGCGCTGCCCCTGGAATCGATCTTCCAACCCGAATGCAGGAGATGAGCATGGCTATCGTCCGTATCGTCGCCACCGGCCAGGAGTATCGCGTCGGCAAGGTCGTCTGTCTGGCCCGCAACTACGTCGATCACATCCGGGAACTCGGCAACGCCGTCCCCGAGGCACCGGTCCTCTTCATCAAGCCGGCGACCAGCATCATCGCCGACGGCGGGACCGTGGTGATCCCCCCCTACTCCCAGGACTGCCACCATGAGGTGGAACTGGCGGTCCTCATCGGCCGCACCGCCAAGGATGTCCCCGCCGAGACGGCCCTCGATTTTGTGGCCGGCTACGGGGTCGGTATCGACCTGACGCTGCGCGACGTGCAGGGAACCCTCAAAGCCAAGGGCCTCCCCTGGGAAGCGGCCAAGGGCTTCGACACCGCCTGCCCCCTCTCCGATTTCGTCCCCGCCGCAGCGATCGTGGATCCCCATGCCCTGGCGATCCGCTTCCGGATCAACGGCGAACTCCGCCAGGACGCCACCACCGCCCTGATGCTGCGGCGCCTGCCGGAGATTATCGCCTTCGCCTCCACCCGCTTCACCCTCGAAGCGGGAGACGTGATCCTCACCGGCACCCCGGCCGGGGTCGGCCCGGTCCATAGCGGCGATCAGCTGCTGGGGGAGATCGAAGGGATCGGCTCCATCGCGGTCCGGGTCGCCTGAAACGTCGCCATCAGCCGGCGGTACCGGCGCGGCGCAGACGGTTGTTCAGCAAGTGGGCCTGGAGGAGGATGGGGAGTTCACGGAAGGAAAGCAGACCAGGGATGTAGGGGAAGGAAACCTCGACCCCGGCCACCGTGTGGCAGGGGTCCAATCGGAGGGAGGACTCAGGACCACCCGCTTGGCCAAGGTCCTTCGCAGCGCCCGAGCGTCCCGGAAGGTCAATTCCCACAGGTGCAGATCGGCACCCGCACCCCCTTCCCCGGACCGGCCAGGGCCGGACTACTCGCCCTTCTTCTTGCGGACGACGGTTTTTTCTTCAGCCGCGGGCGCCTTCTTGTCGACCTTCGGATCGGCCTGACCCTGCCGCCGCTGGCCCGCCTGCTTCAATTCTTCCCGCAACCGCTTCTCGCGCCGCTGCCGGCGCCGCCGGATCTCCCGCCGTCTTTCACTGATGGACATCGATCACCTCCCCTATCAAGCCTGACCATCAGTTTAGCCAAAGTCGGGCCGCTGACAAGGGTCTAACCGGCGCAGCGCAGCAGTTTGCGGCCATCGCGGAAGAGGATTTCGACTTTGTTGGGGGAAAGGACAGCGGTGACCACGCCGACGCCGAAGCTCGGATGGGCGACCAGGGATCCGGCGGCGAAGGCCCGGTCCATGGCATAGGGAGCGGCCGCTCCCGGCTCCACCGCGGAACAGCGCTCCAGCCAGATCCCCAGATCGGGGCTGGTGCGGGATTTGGCAGGAGCCTTGGGGGCGGCTGAGGCGCGGCTGCGAGGGGCGGCGGGAGCCAGGGGGGCATGGTAGTTGTGGGAACCACCGCAGGTGTTGCACTGCACCCGGGCGATGGTGGAACCGACCAGGGCGACGATGGTGTGATTGGTGACGGTACGGCAGCGGGTGCAGCGGGCTTCGACGATATCGCCCGGGGAACGGGTCCGATCAGACATGAACTTCCTTGGCGGCAGAGGGGCCGCCGGGAATCCCCGCGGCCCGGAGAGGATTCCGGACGAGGGGCGATTTATAGCATCCGGCCCCGGAAGTGTCAAGGTCGCTCCGGGGCCGGAGGCTCAGTTCACGAGGTTCTGCGGAGCCCCGGCGAGGAATGCCGCGACGTTGGCCGCGACCCTCGCCAGCAGGCGCCGTCGGGCGGCGGTCGTCGCCCAGGCGATGTGCGGCGTGACGAAGCAGTTGGGGGCGGTCAACAGGGGATTGTTCCCCGGCGGCGGCTCGCTGGCGAGGACGTCGAGCCCGGCTCCGGCGAGACGCTTTTCCTTGAGGGCCGCGGCCACCGTCGCTTCGTCGAGGAGGGGCCCGCGGCCGGTATTGATCAGATAAGCGGTCGGCTTCATCCGGCCCAGGGCCTCGACGCCGATCAGGCCGCGGGTCGCATCGGTCAGGGGGCAGTGCAGACTGACCACATCGCTGACCCGCAGCAACTCCTCCAGCGGAACGAAGTCGATCCCTGCATTCGCCGGGTCGGCGGCGTAGCTCTCGGGATGGGCGGTATGGACGACCACCGTCATGCCGAAGGCCCGCCCGATCGCCGCCACCTGCCGGCCGATGGCGCCGAAGCCGACCAGTCCCAGGGTCAGACCGGAGAGCTCCACCAGCGGCCGGTCCCAGAACGCAAAATCCTTGCATTCGCTCCAGTGCCCCCAGCGGGTCAGATGCGCGTGGTGACCGACCTGCTGGGTCAACTCCAGAAGCAGGGCGAAGACCATCTGCGCCACCGACGGGGTGCTGTAGGCCGGCACGTTGCAA
>JBBQBQ010000258.1:0-4659 GCA_038317685.1 Desulfuromonadales bacterium
ATGCCAAAAACCGGCCGGTCCTTCAAATTCTGGTTCCCCTCGAAGAGATAACCTCCGACCAGGGGGCTGATGTTGAAGGAGGCTTTGCGATTTTCAGCCTGAGCGCTGCTCACAAAAATTCCACCACAAAGGACCAACAGCGCCGCCAACCATGCCCACGACCGTTTCATACACCACCTCCTGTTGAAAGAAAAAACAACTTAACCTTAGAATTTAAAAGTACCGCACAATTAAACCGCGGAAATCCATGGAATGCAAGTGATTATCCGCATTTTGAGGGTTGCGGCGCATGACCGGCCAGCGAGCGGACCCGCGTCAGGGATTTGAACGGGCGGCAAGGACCTGCTCCCAATTCCAGGCACTGCGGATGATCAATTCAAGGTCGTCACAGGTCGGCTGCCAGCCGAGTTCGCGGCGAAAGCGGCGGCTGTCGGCCACCAATTCAGGGGGATCCCCCGGTCTGCGCTCACTTTCGGCGATCGGCAGCGGCCGTCCTGTGACGGCACGCACGACCTCGATCACCTCACGTACCGAGGCACCATGGCCATAACCACAGTTATAAATCCCGCAGGGACCGCCGTCCAGGAGGGATGCCAGGGCCACCAGATGGGCTCGGGCGAGGTCCTCGACATGGATATAATCGCGGATACAGGTCCCGTCGGGGGTCGGATAATCGGTCCCGAAGAGTTCCAGGTAGGGGAATTGGCCGAGGACCGTCTTCAGAGCACGAGTGATCAGATGGGTCGGGTTCCGGTAGGCCTGACCGATGCGTCCCTCCCGGTCGGCGCCGGCCACGTTGAAATAGCGCAGGGCGATATAGCGGAAGGAATCGTCGGCCGCCGCCAGGTCGGCGAGGAATCGCTCGCTCATCATTTTGCTGGCGCCGTAGGGATTGATCGGCAGCAGGGGCGTATTTTCGTCGACCGGCATGACGACGGGGGTTCCGTAGACCGCCGCCGTCGAAGAGAAGATAATGGTCCCGATCCCCAGTTCCCGAAGGACCTCCAACAGGCCGAGGGTCAGGGCGGAGTTATTCCGGTAATACTTGAGGGGGGCCGTCATGCTCTCGCCAACCTCGATGGAAGCCGCGAAATGCATGACCGCATCGGGCCGAAACGCCGCCAACGTTTCCCGCAAGCGGGGTCGGTCGGCCAAATCGGCATTGACGGTCTCGCCGTGAAGGACCGCCCAGTGATTGCCGGTGGAGAAGTTGTCGTAGGTCAGCACCTCATAGCCGGCCGTCCCCAGCGCCTGCACCACGTGGCTGCCGATATAACCGGCGCCGCCGACGACGAAGACCTTTTTCGGCCCCCTCATCGATCGCCTCCCGCGAATGAATGGTCGTTCTCACCCTGCATCAATTCCTCCGCCCGATCCCGTAGTACTCGAAGCCTTCGGCCCGCAGCTTCTTTGGGTCATACTGGTTGCGGCCGTCGAAGATCAAGGGGGTCTTCAGCAGCCTCTTCATAGCAGCGAAATCGGGGTGGCGGAACGGTTTCCACTCGGTGACGAGAATCAGGCCATCGACCTCCCGCAGGGCATCGTACTGGTGCTCGGCGAGGGTCACCAGCCCCTCTTGAAACCACGCCTCGGGGAGTTCGCTGCGGGCCGACTCGAGAGCTTCAGGATCGTAAGCGCGGACCCGGGCGCCGGCGGCGATCAACTCCTGGAGGAGGACGACGGAGGGTGCCTCGCGCATGTCGTCGGTCCCCGGTTTGAAGGCCAACCCCCAGAGACCGAAGGTCATCCCGGAAAGGTCGGCGCCGCAGCGTGCGACGATCTTTCCGAAAAGGACATGCTTCTGCTCCTCGTTGCGGCGGTGGACGGCATTGAGGACCAGCGGCTCGACCCGGCACTCCTCGGCCATGTGGATCAACGCCTTAACATCCTTGGGGAAGCAGGAACCACCGTAGCCGCACCCGGGGTAGATGAAGGAGTAGCCGATACGGCCGTCGGAGCCGATCCCGAGGCGGACATTCTCCACATCGACACCGAAGCGGTCGCAGAGGGCGGCGACTTCGTTCATGAAGGAGATCTTGGTGGCGAGCATGGCGTTGGCGGCGTATTTGGTCATCTCGGCATCGCGGACTCCCATGAAGAGAATCCGGTCGTGGTTCCTGGAAAAATCAGCATAGAGGGTCCGCATGACCTCCCGGGCGCGGTGGGCGTCGGTCCCGATAACGATCCGGTCGGGGCGCATGAAATCCTCCACCGCCGCTCCTTCCTTAAGGAATTCCGGATTACTGACGACATCGAATTCAATCTTCACACCGCGTCGCTCAAGTTCCGTTTGAATCGCCCCGCGGACCTTGTCGGCGGTTCCGACCGGGACCGTCGACTTGTCGACGATGACAGCGTATTCGGTCAGATGGCACCCTATCTCACTGGCGACCGCCAGCACGTATTGGAGATCCGCGGAACCATCCTCCCCCGGCGGGGTGCCAACGGCGATGAAAAACAGGCTGGAGGTCGCCATCGCATCCGCCAGCCTGGTGGTGAAGCGCAACCGGCCATCCTTCTGGTTGGAGAGGACCAGCGGTTCCAACCCCGGTTCATAAATGGGAATCTTCCCGGCCTGAAGATTGGCCACTTTATTCGTGTCGACATCGACACAGGTCACGAAATTCCCCATTTCAGCGAAACAGGTGCCGGTGACCAGGCCGACATAGCCGGTCCCGATAACGGTAATTTGCATGGATAAACCTCCAGAGGTGGGATGCTGAGGGGTTCGGAATCTATCCCCTGCCGGCCCTTCAGAACCCGTTTTTCAAGGTCATGCCAAAACCTGTGGATCAACGCTGATGCAGGACAGAGGACCAAGGTCCGGCAGGGATTGTAGGACAGCAAGGGCGGGAAATCAAGGAATGATCCCCGGGACCGTTTCACCCGGCACCGCCATGACCCAGCGGATCAACCAGGAGCAGTCGGGAACCGACCGGCTTAATGCTAAAGCTTTGGGTTTTTTCGATTTTGCAGTGTCTTGTAGCGTTGCGGCCACAACATCAGGATCAAGGGAGGAAGCCATTGGTGGCAAGCCGGGCGATCGTCGGATTGGCCGCGATCTTTTCCCAGGCCGCCGGCAGAATCACACTCAGTCCAGCGGCATCGTGTCCGTCACTCCCAACTCGTGAATAGGCCCCGTCACGCAACAGTTGGTAGGCTCGCCGCTGAACCTGAGGACCGTAATACCCCGTGAAGGATCCATAGTTGGCCTGGAGCAGACAGCCTTCCTCCACCACCTCGGCAATGAGCGGGCGGGAAAAAACCTCGCTCCGTTCGGGGTGAGCGATCAGGGGCGTCAGGCCGAGTCCCAGCACTTTTGTCAACCCAGCCCGGACGACCTCCATCATCGCCTGGGCGGGCGCCTCGACAAGAACCAAACGGCTGGCGCCGAGGGGGAGGAGCCGTTCTTGTTCCAGGAAGAATTCGTCGAGATAGTATTCCATCCCCGGCAGGAGTTGCAGTGAGATAGCGGCCTCGGTCAGCTCCTCCTGAAGGGTGGCGACGGCGCTTTCGACCGCTTCGGGGAGGGTATCGTAATAGCCGCGAATGGAATGGGGGGTGCAGCAGACCCGGCGAAATCCGAAGTCAAAGAGAAGACTCGCCATGCCCAGGGAGCCGGAAATCTGTGCCGGTCCATCGTCGAGCGCCGGCAGCAGATGGCAGTGAAAATCTATCATTTAAAGCTTTCTGGAAGGCGGAGGGACCGCGGAGTGGTCAACTCTGGCGCAGGGTCCGCAGTCGGACCCGCCGGTCCTTCAGGGCACCGGCATGGCTCTCCTCCTCGGAAGCCAGCCAGGCAAATGCCTCCTGCCCTTCACTGGTACGAGCCTTGGAGGCCGCCAACCGAAAATACTCGGCAAACCTTTCCTCCGCCTCTATGGCCAGGTCCAAAGCTTTCATATCGGGAGTTTCTCCCTCCAGGGCCTTGACCAACTGCTCCCCCGAAGGGAAGATTTCCCGGTCAGCAAAACGCCGCAGGTAGGGAAGAAACTCCTCCTCATCCTCCCAGAAGGACCCGGCTTCATACTTGGAGACCAACGATTCCAAGGTCCGCAGATGCTGGACCTCATCCTGGGCCAGCCAGGTAAAAACCTCCCGAACCAGTTCACTCTGGGCCTGCTGCGCCATCTCCGTATAGAAGCGATGGCCGTTCTTCTCAATCTCCATGGCGGCTCGAATCACCTCGAAGCCGCTGTAATCTTCCACTCCCGTCATGCTTGATTCTCCCTTGCCTGTTGTTACCATCTTTGTAACCCACACCGGGTCTGACTGTCAATTAATCAACCGGGGGAAAGGGCCCGGATACAGGAGCCAAGAACCCCCGGCTGGCCCATTGCCGCAACGGCGCCAGAATCCTGTTCATCGGAGCAAGGTCCCAGAATCAGGATGGTTTCCAAGGCATCTTGGTCCCCTTCGCAGTCCTCGCCAAAGGGGGGTTATGAGAATTCCCAACCTCCGGCTCACTTGCCTTCGAAAGAGTTGCGGCGTCTCACGAAACTTACCGGGTGGGATGAGATGCTTTTTTTGAAAATTTTGATAGTTTTTGATTTGCGTCAAGGTCACCCCGGACACCTGCCGCTATGGTAAACACACTTTCGGATAACGACCTGCCGCTATGACCACCTCCAAGGACCCCGGGAAACGAAGGGGCCGGCG
>JBBQBQ010000259.1:0-4632 GCA_038317685.1 Desulfuromonadales bacterium
AGTCGGGGGTGTGGACTTCAATCGTGCCGAGGAGCTCATCCCACCAGTCCCGGGTTTGATCAAAGGCGTTCTCAAAGGCCAGATTGTCCCGGTAGCGCAGCGCCAATTTTCGGGCCTGGGTCACCGACTCGGCCTGGCCCAGCAGACAAAGGATGTCGCGGCACTCACCTGGAGCCAGCTCCAGGGTCCCGCGCAGCACGGCACAGGGGTCGAGCCCCGGCCCGGTTCGTTGTGACAGCCGGGCGAACTCCATGGCGACCGGGTTGGCCGGCGAACGGTTGCGTCCGATGAAAGCAACGCGGTCGCCGCCGTGGGAATCGGACGCCGGAGTCATCGCCACCAGGGCGACCCGCTCCGGATACTCGGGGTGGTAGTGGTTTTCCGCCAGCAGGGCCTGGGCTTCGTCATCCCAGCGGGTCGAGACGTGCATCTGGGAAGTTTCGCGATTCTCGCCGAGGGTCAATTCCACATAGTAGGTGACCGAAAGCCGGCGCCTTCGGCCCGAGCCATTGGTGAGGCGTAGGCGTTGCAGTTTGACCGGCTCCCCGCCGTTCTCATCGACGGGGACGAAGACGGTGAGCTCCTGCTCGATGCCGTGGCTGTTATGTTCGAAGACCGTGTAGCCCGCTCCGTGCCGGGCCCGATAGGCCGTCTCTTCACGGATCGGCGCGGCCGTCGGCGACCAGAAGTCGCCGCTTTCCTCGTCGCGAATGTACAGGGCCTCCGATGCCGGGTCCAGCACCGGGTCATTGGACCAGCCGGTCAGCCGATTGCGTTGACTGTTGCCGTACCAGGTGAAGCCGGCCCCGGTTTCGCTGATCAGGGTGCCGAAGGTCGGGTTGGCGATGACATTCACCCAGGGAGCGGGGGTGTTGGTGCCGGGACCGAGATAGATCGCGTATTCCCGCCCGTCCAGGGTAAAACCGCCGAGGCTGTTGAAGTAGTTCAGCTCCATGAAGGGGAGCGAGGCTGAGGGCTCCCGGAGCGGCCGTTTCAGGACCAGCGTTTCCCGCAATTCGGGAGCCACGACCGCCACTCCCAATTGCTGGGGGAGTGTTCCGCGCGCCGCCACCAGCATAATACTGGCCGCAGCCTTGAGAAGCTGCAGATCTTCTGGCGGGATTTGCGCCGCATTAAGCAGGAAGATCGCGCCTGGCCGCTCGGCCGTCGCGGAGAGGGGGTGGGCCTGGATCAGCTGCTCCAGCCGTTCCTGGAGCGGTCGCTGGTAGCTGCCGGGCTCTTCGTTGAGGACCACCAGATCGGTCGCCAAGCCGTGCATGCGCCAATAGGTGTGGGCCTGAAGCATCTGGCGGACCAGGCTGATATCCCGCACCTCGCCGATGGTGATCAGGACCAGCGCCAGGTCGCCCGAAATGGCGTAGGGCCACAATCCCGCCTGCCCTTTGCGATTCTCAAGGAGGTGTTCGGCGGGGGCTCGCAAGAGGCGATTGGGAAAGAGCAGGTGACTGGCCAGCTGTTGGAAACGACGTGCTTCGTCCGGCTGGATGTGCAGCACCTGCAACTGCTGCTGGGCCGAAAGCCAGGCGAAATTCATCGCCCTCTCGGTCGCATGGGGGCTGTTGTGCTTTTCGATCAGCAGCAGAACCGCCTCGCGGGTGGCCCCAGCGGCCAGCACTAGGGAAACCTGGGCGGATCGGCCCGGTTCCAGGATGATGCTCCGCCGCAGACAAAGCACCGGATCCAGAACGAACCCCTGGCTGTTGCCCAGTTCATTCAGAGCGCCCATAGGATTGGCCGGAGTCCGGCCGCGGCCGATGAACTGTCCCCGGTCGGTTTCAAACTGCCAGCCATGGTCCAGCGGACCTTCGTCGCCGCGATGCTCCAGGGTCAGGCAATGGGCCACATACAGCGGCCGTTCGCTTTCGCTGCGCGGTCGCCGGTAGGCGAGGAGCGTCTGCTGTTCGGGGAACGCTTCGGTCTGGATGAAGAGTTTATTGAAGGCCGGATGCTGTCGGTCCGCGTTGTGGGGTGCCATGGCCAGCTCCACGTAGCTGGTGAGGTTGAGGCGGCGGGTCTTGGCCGAGCCATTGGTCAGGGTCATCCGACGCACCTCCACATCGTCTTCCGGCGACACGACGACCTCGGTTTCGCTTTTGATCCCGTGGTCGGAGCGGCGGAAGACGGCCCGGTCGAGAGAAAAGTCTACGGAGTACCCTTCGACCTTGCCGCCGACCGGGTGATAGGTGGTGGACCAGAGACGGTCCGTCTCGACCTCATGGAGGTAGCAGAAGGTCCCCTGCGCATCACGGGTCTGATCCGACCGCCAGCGGGTCAGCTCATGCGCACCCCACTGACTGTAGCCGCCACCGCTATTGGTGATCATCAACCCATAGCGGCCATTACTGAGCAGCAGGCTTTTGGGCGTGGCGGTATGGGGCGTGGAAAAGGTATTGCAGGCCGGTGCGACCAGGTCATCGCCGGGGAACAGAGGCTCGATCTGCCGGGTCGACAGCAGCTGCAAGGGCGGCAGAGTCGGGATGCGCTCCTGGAGCAGAGATTCAAAGGCCCGCACCCGCGGGTCCTGGTGAAAACGACGGGGAAACGGATTGCCATGGAGGAAGTTGGTCAAAGCCAGAAAGGCCATCCCCTGGTGATGGGCCATATACGCCTCGATGATCACCCCGCGCCGGCCATTTCGATGTGGCTGCCGACTGAAATCCATCGCCTCGTAATAACCGTAATCACCGAGCAGGCCCAGCCTGGCCAAGCGTTTCAGATTCTGCACGGTTGCCTTCGGTGCCAGGTTCAGGGCCAGCAGGGCGGCGTAGGGAGCGACGACCAACTGTTGCTCCAAGCCGCGCTTCAAGCCGAGGCCCGGCACGCCAAAGGCCTTGTACTGATAGGTTTTTTCCAGGTCGAGATCGGCAAAGGCCGACTCGGAAATCCCCCAGGGCACCCGCCGCCTGCGTCCGTATGCGATCTGAACCGTGACCGCTTCCCGAACCGCCTTATCGAGGAGCGAGCTGTCGTAGGAGTGCTGGAACAAAAGCGGCATCAGGTATTCGAACATGGTCCCGGCCCAGCTGAGCAGCACCCGCTGCCGGCCGATCGCGCCGTAGGAGCGCCCCAGAGAAAACCAGTGCTCCAGGGGGACATCACCCCGGGCGACGGCGACAAAACTGCCGAGCCGCGCCTCGCTGGCGAGGAGATCATAACTCGAAAGGTCCTGGCGACCGGTGGAGACGTTGTAGCCAATGGCGAACAGTTTGCGCTTGGCATCATAGAGAAAACCCATGTTCATCCCGGCCGACAGCTCGTGAACGTTGCTGCGCAGCCCCTTGATCAGCCCAAGAGTTTCCCCGGCCAGCCACTGTGCTTTGGCGAAAGCGGCGATCGCCCGGTCCATCCAGGCATCGAGGTCGGCGTCGGCCAGGCGATCCTCCGCGCGGATCGCCTGGAGGATCGGGATCGAATGGACCCGGCCGGCGGCCAGGAGCATGAGGGATGGCGCTTGCGTCAGGTCCTGAGCGATGGCGATCCGGGCCGCCGGTCCCAAGGGGACGAGCTCTGCGGCGGTTTTTTCCGCCAGGATTTCGATCCAGTCGAGATAACTGTCACGGTTCTGAATCCAGGCCGCAGCCTGTTGTTCGAGCTCGGCGGCCCAGGGGGTGGTCCCCGCCGCTGCGGCAATCGAGCTTATCCTGACCGGTATCCCCCGCAGCAGGCGCAGCTGTTCGATGATACCGGCCGGCGGAGCATGCCACTCGACGAGGAGTTGGTCGAGGGCCTGGTAGTCGGGGACCGTGCTCCCCGGTGAAGGTGTGGTCTGCCTGAGAATCTCCGCGGTGTCCGCCAAGCCGGCAAAGGCTTGGCCGTCCAAAAGGGGGTTGTGCCCCAGCTCGTGAAGCCCCTGCTCCAGAGCCCACAACGCACCCAGCAAGTTGCCGCTATCGACCATGGACACGTAGCGCGGTTCGAGCGGAATCAGGGTCTGGATATCGTACCAGTTCAGGAGATGCCCTTCGTGACGTTCCAGACGACCGATGGTGGCCATGCTGCTGGAGAGTTTTTCGACGACCTGATTAACCGTCAGGTAGCCGGCATCATGGGCGCCCAGAGCGCTGGTCAGCCAGAGACCGATGTTGGTCGGGCTGGTCCGCATGGCCAGGCGGTTTTGATGGGCAACCTGATAGTTATCGGGCGGCAACCAGCAGGTTTTCGCGTTGACATAGGTGGAGAAATAGCCCCAGGTTCGCCGGGCCACCTGCCTGAGGAAACGGCGGTCCGGTTCCGGCAGCGCCAGGGGTCGCTGCCGCGCAACCGGGCGCAGGTTCAAAAGCCAGGCGAGCAGCGGGGAGAAAAACCAGAGGGCGAGCCAGGGCGCGGACTGCGGCAGGCTGGCCGGCATGATCCGCCATATCAATACGCCAACAACGGCACTGAAGAGGCTCCCCAGGGCCAGACCCGCAACGAAGAGCAGTTGCCTGCGGGCAGCTCTCCAATGGGTGGCCTGAGCTGTCCATTCCAGCAGGTTGCGCCGGGAGATCATGCGCCGGTAGCCGACCCGGGCGATCGCATCCAGGGCCACCGCTGCCTGGTGCGGCAGCAGTGCGGCGTCGACCCCCGCCCGCATCAGGTCGTGCCACAGTTTCGCCGGGGAGAAATACTTCA
>JBBQBQ010000260.1:0-4589 GCA_038317685.1 Desulfuromonadales bacterium
CGTCGCGGTGGCCGTGGTGGAGGAGAGATGGCTGACGATCCCCGCCGGCAGCTTGCCCTCCGGGTCGCCCGCCGAGCACAGATCGACCAGCTCCTGGAGTTTCAGATAGTTTTTCGTTTCCAGGAAGAAGTCGATGGTGCCGCTGAGGCCATTCAAAACTCCTTCGGAATGGATCTGGCCTGGCGACTGGCGCAGGATGTCAAAGAGGATCTCCCCCAGATGCTGGTCGATAGCGGCGGGTTCGAGGGTTGCCTTGAGGGATTCAAGCTGTTCGGTCACCTCGATCGGCAGGTCCTGGTGGTGGATGATCGACAACAGCGCCTGCTGGTACTGTTTCGGCACGTACTTTTGGAGATCGACGGTTTTGAACAATTCCGTCAATTTTCTATCAACTTCCGGCTGTTCCTTCCCGTCCTTCGGCAGCTCGGGTCCGCCGGCGATGCCCCTGTCCTTGGCCAAACGACCGAGCAGTTTCAAGACCACCGGCGGGGTGTCGTTTTTATCGCCGGTCGAATTCTTCAGGGCATCGAGAATGACCTGGTCCGACAATCCCGAGAGGAATCCCTCGGCGAGTTCGGCATCCAGATTCAGGTTGAAAAGGTTGCTGAGGAACAGGTTGCGCAGATTCGGAGAGAGGGCATTCACATACTCGGACAACTTGCGCAGCGCCGCGGTGCGATAGATCCTGACTTTTTCGTGCTTGATGGAGACCAGGAAGAGGCAGATCTCCTTGACGAAGGCCGTCAGCTCGGCCTCGGATTGCCCGGCCCGCTCACGATTGGCCCGCTCGGCCAGGAGCGCCGGCGACAGGTCGACCGTCGCTGAACCCTCCATTCCCTCGAAGGATGGTCCCTGCAGAATCGACAGGGCAAACCGTTCCCAGAGGTCCTCTTGCTGCTGCCGCAGGGTCTCGGGATTCAGCAACGAGGGGTCTTCATCCAGCTGGAAATCCTCTTCGGACATCTCTCTGACCGTGAGATGCTCGATATCGCGCTGGAGCAGGCAGTTGGCCATGCCGCCCGCCGCCCAGGTCTCTGCCGGCTTTCTTGTTGTCAGCATCAGGAAGGCGTGGATTTCTGAGGGTTTGATGCCTTGGTGCAGTTCCAGAGAGGCAATCCCGTGCTGAAACAGGCGATTGGCGAAAGCTTCCAGATTGCGGCTGGATTGGTCGAAAAAGCCATCGGGATAGACAAATCCGTGTCTGGCAATGTTCACCGCGAAGGAATCCTCTTCGACGAACAATCGCTCGAGAAAGCCCATCACTCGGGACGAAACCTGCTCGACAATCGCGTTGTTGGTCCCATACAACCGCAAATGACCCTGCAGGAGAACGAGCGCGTTCAGCAGGTTGCGAAAAGTGTCGATATCAACTGGCGCAGGTTTCTGATTCATCGATTCTCGCCTCACCCCCCGGTCCTCGCAAAAGACCGAATCTGCAGCTTGCATTTCCCAATAATCATACTCGGTTTCAGCTGGAATCAAAACGGCCCGGGATCGCCATTTCCCAGGATTCGATCTTGGTCCCACCGATCGCTTGGGTCCGACCTTGGCACCCCAGGCGGGAGAGGAGGCGCCGGAGTTATCCCGCCGGTCGAAAAAAAGAAGCTTGCCCCTTTCCCTTCCGCTCCTTCGGCCCAGATGCTGCCGCCATGACGCTGGACGATTCTCTGCACGGTCGCAAGACCGATACCGGTCCCTTCGTAAGCGGCAGATGTTGACAACCGCTGGAATGTCCGGAACAGCATGTCGGCCTGATCCATCGAAAATCCGACGCCGTTGTCCCTGACAAAACAGACCTGCATGCCGTTCACTTCGGTCCGACCGAATTCGATACGGGCGTCCTCCTGACGACTGGAGTACTTCCAGGCATTGCCCAGCAGGTTGTCCAAGGCAACCCTCAAAAGATTCTCATCCCCTTCGACAATCACCCCTTCGGCGACAGAATAGGAGACCCGCCGGTCTGGCTCATTTGCCAGCAGGTTGACGAGGATATCCTGCGCCATCCAGCTCAAATTGACCGGCTCCTTAGCCAAAGGGACTTTCGCTACCCGTGAGAAGTCCAGCAGCGTGTCGAGCAGCTTGTTCATTCGCAGGGACTGCCGATAGATCACCTCGACAAGGCTCATGCAATCTTTGCTGAGATCCTTGTCGAACAGTTGAATGATAGCCTGGCTTGAACCGTTAATATTCGTCAGCGGTCCCCTGAGATCATGGGAAACCGTATAATTGAATGCCTCCAGTTGCCCGTTCGTCTCCTCGAGTTCAAGGTTGCGTTCCTCCAGACTGGAATTCAGTATCTTGATTGCTCTCTCAGCCTGTTTTTGTTCGGTAATGTCCGTGATTACCGACAGCGATTGGAGGATGTCGCCATTCACGTCCCGTTCGGCAGATGCAGTAATGAGCACGTCGCGCACCTCGCCGTGCTTGAGCACCATCTGGTAGGGGGCCTCCTTGACCATGCCGGTGCGGAGGAACTCAGGCAGGATCGTCTCCTCTGCAAAGTGCCGCGATTCCTCGGTCATAAACTCCATGGATTTGTGCCCGATCACCTCACTGCGGTCATATCCCATTTGTTCGAGCCAGTAGTTGCTCATGTTCACCAGTCGACCTTCCCTGTCGATGGAGTGGATCATAGCCGGGGTGTTCTGATAAAGAAGCCGGTAACGTTCCTCGCTCTGTTTGAGCTCGCGGAAGAGAAGGGCGTAGGGGCGTGAAAGGCCGGTCTGCACCAGCGCCCGGTAAATGAAGTAATAAGCTGCGCCTTTCAAGAGATGGCCGGTCATGTTTGCCATCCCGTAGACATCCACATAGAGGGTGAAAGAGAACCCGGTAAGGGCAAGTAACAGGATGGAGGCTACGAGAAGTTCGAACACGTCGCGGTCAAACGCTTCCTGCTTACGCCACAGGAGCAAAAGTCCGGCGAAGAGGAAAACTATGGTTAAGTATTCGCTCAGAATTTTGAAAATGGTCAAGCCCTTGCCTGGCACGAAGCAGTCGGGGAAAACCTGCCAGGCAAACACCGAGGCCAGAAGCACGGCAGTCACAGCCGTGTAGCCGGCCACCATCCAAAGGGGCTGAAGTTTGCGGCGCACGAACAGTGGGGCAACCAAAAGCGACAGGCTCCCCAGATAGCGCCCGATGATCCAGAGCTGGGTAGGCAGGTTGGCATCGGATCCAATGAAGACCCCCATACCCTTGTAGGCGAGCATGTGGAGGAAGTCGAATACGGCAACGGAGAGTGAGGCGATGCCGATGAAGAGGAGATAGTCATTGGCAAGAAAGCGGCGGGCATTCCAGGCGATCATGAAGATGCAGCAGGCCACGCCAACGGAAAAGAATTCCACCAGGCAGTGGAATAGAAGGTAATTCTTCTGGCTGGTCAGGTAGAGGCAGAAGATGATGGCAACGCACGTGGCAAGAACTGATGCTTGTTTCCATCGATGTGCTATTTCTCCCGTGGGAGAAACTTGGGGACACGCTGCACTGTTATTCATTGCGCGCTCCTTCCGCCGTCATCTTGCCCAGCATCGATTGACTCTGCCACCAGATTCCCCTAGTCTTTCCGACTTCTTCCCTCTCGCCGCCAAACAAAAAACCGCCGCACTGTTCATGCCGGTGTGGCGGTTCGGACTTCTCGTCCTGGTTGCTGCATCCCTCGGCCCTGTCCCCGCGTCTTCCCTTCACGCTGCGAGCTAAAGCATTGAAACCCTTTCATTCCTCACTGTCAACGCCTTTTTGCCATCTCCAACGACAAGGGAGGGCGGCCGTCACCCCGCGGTTGTGACCGGCCATCGCCTGTGATACCATGCCCTTGCCATCAACAATTGCCGGGAGCCGCCATGTCCGTCCCGCCCAAAATCGTCCCCTGTCCCAGATGCCGCAAACCGGCCCCGTGGGCCGACAACCCCGACCGGCCCTTCTGCTCCGAGCGCTGCCGCCTCTTCGATCTCGGGGCCTGGGCTTCGGAGGAGTACCGTGTCGCCGGAAAACCGGTCGACCCGGAGCTGATCGAGAACGTTATCCCCTTTCCCAAACAGCGCTGACGGGAGTTTCCATGTACCATCTGACCATCCATACCCACTTCGCCGCCGCCCACAACCTCATCAACTACCAGGGGGACTGCGAGAATCTTCACGGTCACAACTGGAAGGTTGAAGTGACGGTCGCCGCCAGTGACCTTGACAAGGCCGGCCTCGGCGTCGACTTCAAGATTCTCAAGCGCGAGACCAACCGCTTCCTCGACAGCCTCGACCACAAGTATCTCAACGAGCTGGAGCCGTTCAAGACCCGCAGCCCCTCGTCGGAGAACATTGCCTGCTACCTCTTCGGCGAACTCAGCCAGCTCTTCAATACCGACAACGTCAAGGTCGAGAAGGTCAACGTCTGGGAATCGGAGTACGCCTGTGCCAGCTACACCGCCGACTGAACTGCAGCTCCTCGAAGTCTTCAGCTCCATCCAGGGGGAAGGGCTCCTGGTCGGCTGCCGGCAGGTGTTTCTGCGCCTGGCCGGCTGCAACCTGAACTGCGCCTACTGCGACACCCCCTTTGCCCCGACGTCCGGCTGCCGGGTCGAGGACGCCCCGGGCTCA
>JBBQBQ010000261.1:0-4579 GCA_038317685.1 Desulfuromonadales bacterium
GGTAACGTTGATGAAGACCAGAGAACTCCCGGCCGGCAGGGCTGCCCGGACCGGCTCGGCAATGAACTTGAAGAGCCGTTCGGCGAAACTGTAGCAGCCGCAAAAGACCACCAGCCAGGTGCCCGCGCAGATGATCAGTCGGCGCCGCAGTTCTTCGAGGTGCTTGGTGAAGGGGATGGCCTCATCCGCCATGGGCCGCCTCCTCGGCGCCTTTGGCGGCCTCTGGAAGAGCAGCAACCTGCTCCGGAGGTCCGACGACCGGGGTTCCGGATGTCGCATCGGGGTCGGACGGGGGAGCAACCGGCGGGGTGGCAGGTTGGGAAACGACCTCGGTTTCAGCGGGGGGGACGACTCCCGGAGCCTGAATCTTCCCATCTTCGAGAAGCTGTCGCCTGGTCTCGGCGGTTCGCGTCTCTTCATGGAAGGTCGTCTTCAACTCATCGGTGGCGCGCCGGAATTCGGACATGCCGCGCCCCAGGGCACGGGCGATGTCGGGGAGTTTTTTGGGACCGATGACGATCAGGGCGATCGCCAGAATGAGCAACAGCTCGGGCATGCCGATTCCGAACATATAAGACCTATCCTCAAAGGGGGCCGGGAGAACCAACGAATGGAGGATAGCCCCATTTGGGGGCCCCTGTCAAGGCCAGCCTGAAATGATAAGGGTTTGACATATCAAGGGTTTTGAACTAGGATACGGCGCTAAACCCTCACCTGGAAGGGATCGGCATGGACCAGGCAGAACTCAAAGAGGAAATCCGACGCCTGGCCCGGCAGCGCAACGCGCTGCTCCTGGCGCACAATTACCAGCGCGACGAGATTCAGGAGATTGCCGATATCACAGGCGATTCCCTGGCTCTGTCGCAAGAGGCGGCGCGTACCGACCGGGACGTCATCGTTTTTTGCGGGGTGCATTTCATGGCCGAAAGCGCCGCGATCCTCGCCCCTGACAAACTGGTCCTGATCCCGCGCCCGGACGCCGGCTGCCCGATGGCCGACATGGTTACCCCGGAGGGGCTGCGGGCCATGAAGGCGCAGCATCCGGGCGCCATCGTCGTCACCTATGTCAATTCGAGTGCGGCGGTCAAGGCGGAGAGCGACATCTGTTGTACCAGCGCCAATGCGGTCCGGGTTGTCAACTCCCTGGCGGCCGCCGAAGTGATTCTCGTCCCTGACCGGAACCTCGGCAAATACATCGCCGGCCAGACGACCAAGGTCTGTCATCTCTGGGAGGGATATTGCCCCACCCATGACCGGTTGCTGGTGGCCGATGTCGAACGCGCCCTCTTTGAGCATCCCGACGCCCTGTTCATGGCCCATCCCGAGTGTCCCCCGGAGATCCTGGCGCTGGCCCGGCACATCTGTTCGACGAGCGGCATGTACGATTTCGCGCGGCGCAGTCCGGCGCAAACCTTCATCGTCGGAACCGAAGCCGGGATCCTCTATCGGCTTCGCAAGGAAAATCCGGAAAAAACCTTTATTCTGCCGACCTCGCGCCTGATCTGTCCGAATATGAAGCTGACCTCCCTGGAGGATCTGCGCAACTGTCTGCAGACCCTGAGCCCCCAGGTGACCGTTCCGGCCGCTGTCCGCGAGCGGGCCAAGGAAGCACTCGATCGGATGCTGGCCGTCCCCCGGGATTGATCGGGCGACGACAGCAAGGGACCGCGGGGCGTGCCTGGGCACGCCCCTTGTCTTGGGGTGCCGGTCAGATGAAAAATGAGCATCGGGCCTTTCCCGGGAAGCGGCCGCATGGAACACGATTTCAATGAAGCGCAGGTCATCCACGCCACCCGGCGGGCCTTTGTCGAGGGGGTGAGCAACAGCCGCGCCCGCAGCGAGGTCCTCGGTCTGATCGGCGCCAGTGGTGCCTATCTTCTGGCCGGACTGCTGGCGGCCGGAAACGAAACGGTGGCGGTGGTGACGGCCGACCAGAAATCGGCGGAGAGCTTTGCCGCCGACCTCGCCTTTTGCCACGGCCGCTCCGGCGAGGTCTTCTGCCTTCCCCACTGGGAGGTCGGTCCCTATGAGCCCCTTTCCCCTCACCCGGAGGTCGAAGCGGAGCGGTTGGCGGCGTTGGCGGCCCTGCACGAAGGGCGCGCCCGGGCGGTGGTGCTGCCGGTGCGGGCGCTGTTGCAGCGGGTCATCCCCCGGCAAGTCCTCGCCGGCCTGTGCGAGCGACTCCTGGTCGAAGCGGAATACCCTCGCCCTCCCCTGCTGCGCCGCCTGCTTGAACTCGGCTATCAGGCGGTGCCGCTGGTTGAGGATCGCGGCACCTTCTCGGCCCGTGGCGACCTGCTCGATATCTTCCCGCCGACCCGTACCACCCCGGTGCGCCTGGAGTTTTTTGGCGACTACATCGAACGGATGCGTCCCTTCGACCCGGCCAGCCAACGCTCCGCCGAGGTGGAACTGGAGGAGTTGGTCCTGCTGCCGGCCCGGGAACTGGTCCTGAGCGGCGAGCACCTCGAAACCTTTGTCCGCAAGCTCAAGGAGCGCTGTGACGGGCTCGGACTGCCGCGCAGCATGCGCGAGGCGGTCCTCGAGGAGGCCCGGGAAGGGATCCTGGCCCCCGGCCGGGCCTTCCTCCTTCCCTGTAATTATCCGCAACTCGATTCGCTCTTTGCCTATGCCCCCGATGCCCGCTGGGTCGTGATTGACCCGCCAGCGGTGGAACAGGAGGCCGACCGCTTTGCCGGCGAGGTTCGAGAGGGGGAGGCTCGCAGTGCCGCACGCGGCGAAGTCTATGCCGCCGCGGCTGAACTTTTTCTGACCCCGCAGGAGCTGGAAACCGAACTGGGCCGCCGGCCCCGGATCGATTTCTCCTCCCTGGAACTTTTCAGGCTTCAGGAAGGGCGCACCGTCTATCGTCTCCTGGTCGAAGGGAACAACGACCTGCGCCGCACCATTCAGGAGGCAGGGGAGGGATTGGCGCCCCTGTCCCAGCGGATCCGCGCCTGGCTCGCCGACGGTTGGCGGGTGCTGGTCGCCTGCCACCAGCGGGGCCAGGCCGAGCGGCTGGCCGATCTTTTTCAGGGCCAGAATCTCAGCTCCGATTTCGACCCGGCCGCTGGCTTGCGCGAAGTCCGCTCCGGCCAGTTGCTGGTGACCCTCGGCGAATTGACCGCGGGCTTCCGCCTCCCCGATGAACGGCTCGCGGTGATCGCCGAGGAGGAAATCTTCGGGCCCCGGGTGCGGCGCCGCGATCGGGGGGCGGCGCGGGCCAAAGCGCTGTTATCGACCCTGGCCGAGCTGCGGGAGGACGACTTCGTGGTCCATGCCGACCACGGCATCGCCCGCTACCGGGGGCTGGTCCATCTGCAGACCGGCCAGACCGAAGGGGACTTCCTGCTCCTGGAATATGCCGGGGAAGACCGGCTCTATGTCCCTATCGACCGCATCGAGAAGGTTTCAAAATACGTCGGTGGTGAAGGGCATGCCCCGCGTCTCGACAAGATGGGGGGGCAGGGTTGGGAAAAGGCCAAACTGCGAGCCCGCGCCGCCGTCGAGGAACTGGCCCGGGAGCTCCTCCACATCTACGCCCGGAGGGCCATGAACAGCGGCTACGCCTACCCCCCCCCCGACCGCCATTATCGTGAATTCGAGGCAACCTTCCCCTACGAGGAGACCGGCGACCAGCTGGGGGCGATCAGCGACGTCCTCGCCGACCTTCAGTCGCCGCAACCGATGGACCGGCTGATCTGTGGTGACGTCGGCTACGGCAAGACCGAGGTGGCGATCCGCGCGGCCTTCAAGGTCGCCATGGACGGCCGCCAGGTGGCGGTCCTGGTGCCGACCACGGTCCTCGCCCGCCAGCACTGGGAAACCTTCCGCGCCCGTTTCAAGGGGACCCCGGTGGAGGTCGAGATGGTCTCCCGCTTCCGGTCCCCGGCCGAGCAGAAGCGGATCCTGGAACGGGTCGGCGCCGGCCAGGTCGACGTCCTTATCGGCACCCATCGGCTGCTGCAACGGGACGTGAAATTCAAGAACCTCGGATTGGTGATCATCGACGAGGAGCAGCGCTTCGGCGTCACCCACAAGGAGCGCCTGAAAAAGCTCCGGGCCGAGGTCGACATGCTGACCTTGACCGCCACCCCGATCCCCCGGACTTTGCACATGAGCCTGATGGGAATGCGGGATCTGTCGGTCATCGACACCCCGCCGGTCGATCGGCTGGCGGTGCGGACCTACGTGACGCGCTTCGACGACGACCTGATCCGCGAGGCGATCCTGCGGGAGCTGCGGCGGGGAGGGCAGGTCTTCTTCGTCCACAACCGGGTGCAGAGTATCGATGGCATGGCCGACTTTCTGCGCAATTTGGTCCCCGAGGCGAAGATCGCGGTCGGCCATGGCCAACTTGGCGAAAAGGCCCTGGAAGAGGTGATGCTTGGTTTTATCGAGGGGCGCAGCAACGTGCTGGTCTGCAGCACCATTATCGAGAACGGCATCGATATCTCCCGCGCCAACACCATCATCATCAACCGCGCCGACTGCTTCGGGCTGGCCCAGCTCTACCAGCTGCGCGGCCGGGTTGGTCGTTCCAGCCAGCGCGCCTACGCCTATCTGCTGATCCCTGGTG
>JBBQBQ010000262.1:0-4565 GCA_038317685.1 Desulfuromonadales bacterium
TGGGGGAGCCCGAGGCATTCCCAGATTTTTTTGACGGTGCACGACTGGGACATCAGGCCCGCGACGATTTTCAACCGCACCGGATGACCGAGGACCTTGAGGATTTCCGCCTCCCGGTCGTAGTTGAGCTCTTTATCGAATTCCGTCATTTTGATTGGTCTCCTTGCCCGGCGCGCGGGCATGATAATCTGAATATGCGAATTTTAGTGGCGGGTCGAGAAGGATGTCAATAACCATTTGTTACTTTCCGAACACCAGTCTCGACTTTCCCGGAGCGCCGGTATTAAAATGTGACCGTTTTCCGGCCCAGAAAGGATCGAGCCCTTGTTGAATTTCCTGCTTTTACCTCTAATGTCCCTCTTGGTTGGAATCGGGCCGGCCAGTGCGGCGGAACTGCATGCCGACCTCCCGGAACTGCGAGCCCCGGCGCGCTCGATCGACGACCTGATCGGCGAGGTCTTCGTTTACAACATTGCGTTCCTCTGGTTTGACCGGCTGGCCATAGGCCGATTTTCCCTGGAACCCGCCGGTCCCCCCAGGACCTATCGGGCGGTCCTCGAAGCCCGGACCATGGGGGTGGCCGCCTGGCTGACCGGGAACCGGGTCCAACGCTATGTCTCGGTCATGGAGCAGGGTCCCGACGGTCGCCTCCGGTCCTTAAGCCACGAGTCGCATATCATCAGGAGCCAGGGAGATGAAGTCATCGACCGGACCAAGCGCTTTAGCTTCGATCGTGAACGCCATGAGGTGCGTGTCGAAAAGCTGGCGGGCGACCGGCAGGTCTATCTCGAGACCCTGCCGATGACCGGAGACCTCCCCCCGGAGGACCTCCTGACCGCCTTTTTCAACTTCCGCGCCGGTTTTTTCGGTCCGATCGAGATTGGACGCCACTACCTTATCCCCACCTTCAACCGCAAGGGGCCGGCTGTAATCCGGCTCGATATTCTGACCGGGGATCAGAGCCGGGAACTCGGGCTTTCCCCCGAGGGGGGGTACGTCTGCCGGTTGCTGGTCGATCCCGAAATTTTCGACAGCAGCGAAGGTTCCATCTATGTCTGGTTTGACGATCGCCTGCGCCCGGTGCGGGCGGTGGTGGAGAATGTCATCGGCCTCGGGGACGTCCGGGGGAGCTTGCAGCGATAGGGCACTTGGAGTTATGCAGAAACATGGAGAATAAACGGATTTACGTCATCGGCCATCGCAATCCCGATACCGATTCGATCTGCAGCGCCATCGCCTATGCCCGGTTGCGCCAGCTGCAGGGGCTGGGGCAGGTGCAGCCGGCGCGGGCCGGCAATATTAATCGGCAAACCGAGTTCGTTCTCAGCGAGCTGGGCGTGGAGCGGCCCAGGCTGGTGCTGGATGTCCATCCGCGGGTGCGGGACGTGGTCTCCACCACCGTCGTCAGCATCGATCGGGAGGCGCCGCTGTCAAGGGCTTTGGAGCTCTTCCACCTTCACCACATCCGCCTTCTGCCGGTGATCGATGCCGATCAGAAACCGCTGGGGCTGTTGGTCATGAAACGGGTCGCCGAGCGCTTTCTGGTGCCGCGCCAGGAATCGGAGATCCGGCGGGTTCAGGCCTCTCCGGCGTCCATCTGCCGCTGTCTGAAAGGAAACCTGCTGACCAGCTTCGAGGCCGACCGGGTCGAGGACCTCGCTCTCTACGTCGGCGCCATGGCATCGGCGACCTTCGACGGCAAGATGGAGGGGCTGGCGGGGCGCAGCCTGGTTCTGATCACCGGCGATCGGGAGAACATCCAGCGCAAGGCGATCGCCATGGGGGTCCGGGTCCTGATTGTGACCGGCAACCTGCCGGTCGCCGCAGAGCTTTTGGAGGAGGCCCGCCGGCAGCGGGTGACGGTCCTCTCCACTCCTTTTGATACGGCCACCAGTGCCTGGCTGACCCGCCTGTCGACCCCGGTCGAGCGATTGGTCGGGTCCGAGTTTGCCACGGTCCTGCTCCCCGACCGGCTCGACGAATTGCGGCTGAAATTGACCCACGGCCGGGACCCCGGGGCCATCGTCCTGGATGCCGAGGGGCGGGTCGCGGCCGTGGCGACCAAAAGCAACCTGCTCCAGTCGTCACCGGTCCAATTGATTCTCGTCGATCACAATGAACTGGGGCAGGCGGTCCCCGGGGCGGACAAGGTGGAGATTCTCGAGATCGTCGACCACCACCGCCTCGGCAACTTCCACACCGAGGCGCCGATCCGCTTCATCAATCAGCCCCTCGGCAGTACCTGTACGGTGGTGGCGACTCTTTATCAGGAAACGGGACTGGTCCCCGAGCCGTCGATCGCCGGGCTGCTGCTGGCGGGGCTGCTCTCGGATACGGTCATCCTCAAATCGCCGACCACCACCGACCGGGACCGGGAGTTGGCGGTCTGGCTCGGGGAGCTGGCCGGCCGTGACCCCCAGGAATTCGGGCGGCAGATTTTTTCCGCCGGCAGCGCCCTCGCAGCCTACCCGGGGGTGCGTCAACTGCTTCTGGGAGATTTCAAGGAATACACTGCGGGGGACAAGAGCTTCGGAGTCAGCCAGGTGGAAGTCGTCAGCTTCCATGAGTTTAACGGCATGAAGGCAGAGATCGCCGCGGAGTTGGAACGGCTGCGGGAGGAGCGGCAGCTCGATTTTGCCGGGCTCCTGGTGACCGATATCGTCCGGGAAACGAGCTTGCTGCTGGCCGTCGGCAGCAAGGAGCTGCCGTATCTGATCGGCTACCCGCAAGTGGAAACCAATCTTTACGACCTGCCCGGCGTTCTTTCCCGCAAGAAGCAGTTGGTGCCGCACCTGCTCAAGGTTTTTAAGGCCTAGAGCCGGGACGCCATGAGCCTTTGCAAGGCTTCGGGATCATTCACCAGCGGCCGGCAGGCACGGTCTCGACAAAGGCCGGCGCTGGGACGGTCGGGGTTTGGCACCTCCCCCCACCGCCCGTCTTTCCGGGAGTCGGTGGCGCTGATCACTAACCGCGGATAATACCCGCTGCGGAGAACCTTCTCCAAAGCGGCCGGCGCGCTGCCGTCCCGGCCCGGAACCAGGGTCACCTCGTCGATCGGTCCCAGGCTGAAGTCGAGACCGCAGAGGGCCTGGGCGTAAGCAGACGGGTAGCGGTTGATCTGGGCCAGAGAGCCTTCCAGCAACCGGCGGCCGCGTTCCTCCAGACCGGCATCTCCGGTCAGGCGACCGAGGCGAAGGAGGATGTTGATGGCTACCGAGGTGCCGGAGGGGAGGGCGCCATCCTGCAGCGAACGTCCCCGGGTCAGGACCAGCTCCGCATCGACGCCGGTGTCGTAAAAACCCCCGGAGCCGTCCCCGAAGAGCCGTTCCATCGCTTTCGTCAAAGTGACCGCCAAAGCCAGGTCGGTCGCTTCCCGGCGTGCCTGGTGGAGTTCCAGCAGGCCCCAGACGAAACAGCTGTAATCTTCCAGAAAGGCCGGGATGACAGCGGCCCCGCCTCGCCAGCTCCTAAGCAGCCGCCCGTCCGGGCGCCGCAGCCGAGTGTTGATACAGGCCGCGGCAGCAGCTGCGGCCTCCACCCAGGCGGGGTTGGAGAGGGCCCATCCGGTTCGTGCCAGGGCGGCGATCGCCAGGCCATTCCAGCCGGTCAGCAACTTCTCGTCGCGATGGGGCCGCGGTCGTCGCGACCGGGCCGCGAGGAGCTGCTGCCGGGCCTCTTCAAGGTTGGTAGCGAGACTTCCGGTTGCGATGCCGGCCTGGTGCGCCAGGGCGGCATCGTCCTCCCCAAGGTGGGGGATGTTGCGGCCTTCGAAATTCCCGGCCGTGGTGATATTGAAACTCCGGCAAAAGACCTCCCCCCGATCTGCCCCCAGAACTTCTTCCACTTCTTCCGGTGTCCACAGGTAGTAGGCCCCTTCGGTTCCCTGGGAGTCGGCATCTTCTCCGCAGTAGAAGCCCCCTTCAGGACTCTGTAATTCCCGTACCAGGTAGCTGCAGGTTGCTTCCGCCAGGCGGGCGAAGAAACGCTCGCCGCTCACCTGCCAGGCCTCCACCGCTGCCAGGATCAGCAGCGCCTGGTCGTAGAGCATCTTTTCAAAGTGGGGGACCAGCCACTCATGATCGACCGCATAGCGGTGGAGGCCGAAACCGACCTGGTCATAGATGCCGCCGGAACGCAGGGCCCGGAGGGTTTGCAGGGCCATGCCCGTCGCCTCCGGATCACCAAACCGCTGGCCGAGGCGCATCAGCAAAGACAGGTTGTGAGGAGCGGGGAATTTAGGTGCCGACCCGAACCCGGCATGTTTGGGATCAAAGGTGACCCGATACTCTTCCAATGCCTTGCGCAGCGGGCTCTCATCGAGGGTGCTGCCCGTGGAGAAGCCTGCGAGTCGGCTTTGGAGAGCTTCGGTGAGCTGGCGGCTGGGGACCGTGAGACGGTCCGGCGCCGTGCGCCAAACCTCGGAAATCCGTTCCAGCACCTCAATCAGTCCGGACATCCCGCCCCGAGTCCGTTTGGGGAGGTAGGTGGCGGCGAAAAAGGGCTCCTTCTCCGGGGTCAATACCACGGTCAGGGGCCAGCCGCCGCTGCCGGTCAGCATTTGGCAG
>JBBQBQ010000263.1:0-4481 GCA_038317685.1 Desulfuromonadales bacterium
ATGGCCAGGTAGACGAGGTAACCGCCGCCGATCAGCTTGAAGACGACCAGGTTCATCAGGCGAGCGGCAAAGACCAGGGCGATGAAGCGGAAGACGAAGGCGCCGGCGATGCCGTAGGTGAGGGCTTTTTTCTGTTGATGCTTGGGGAGGGTGCGGACCAGGATCGCCAGGACCAGGGCGTTGTCGACGGAGAGGATCCCCTCCAGCAGCGCCAGGGTGGCGACGGTCAGGCTGTCGAGGGGCTGGAGAGCGTGTAGTTCCTGGACGATCTGGGCGAAAACATTCATAGGCCTGCAACTGTTCCGAGTTCGAAGACCGCGGACCCAGGCTCCGAGATCGCCGGTTCAAGGGCGCTGGGCCCGTCTCTCCCAGCCCCGGGACTTGGGCCTTGGGTGGCCCCTATCCCCTGGCCTGAGGGAGCAGGCGGTCCAAAAGGGCGAAAAATTCGTCCAGATCGGCCTGGATCATGTCGGCCATGTGCGGGATGCGGAAGGTCTGGTTCTTGATTTTGCCGTAGCCGTTGTCGATGGCATAACCGTGCCCGGCGGCCAGCTTTTTGAGCTTCTCCAGGTCGGTGCGGCCGTCGTTGGTCCCGCAGGTCAGGGTCATGGACCTGCAATCCTCCCCTGCGAAGAGCCCGAAACCCTGTGCCAGGACCCAGTCGCGGGTTGCGGCAGCCATCGCCCGGTGCCGGGCGTAGCGGTTCTCCAGACCCTCTGCGAAGAATTTGCGCAGCTGGTGATCGAGGGCATAGATCAAGCTGAGGCAGGGGGTGCTGGGGGTGTTGTCCTTGGCATCGTTGGCGGCGAATTCCTCGAAATCGAAATAATACCCTCGATTGGGGGTGGTCCGCGCCTTGTCCAGGGCTTTGTGGGAGACGGCGAAGACCGC
The DNA here is from genome assembly GCA_038317685.1 of Desulfuromonadales bacterium. Lineage (GTDB taxonomy): Bacteria > Desulfobacterota > Desulfuromonadia > Desulfuromonadales > DDH964 > JBBQBQ01. The sequence goes on from JBBQBQ010000263.1 coordinate 892, forward strand.
CAGGCCCGGCGGCATGCCGAAGGCCTTCTGGACCCCGGCCAGGCAGACATCGGTCCCGAGGGCGGTGACATCAAGGGGAACGGCGCTCATCGAGGAGACCGTATCGACGATGAAGGAGACCTCCGGGTACTTCCGCATCGTCGCCGCGATCTCTTCGATGGGGCTCATGACGCCGGTGGAGGTTTCGTTGTGGACGACCGTCATGGCATCGTATTTGCCGGTGGCGAGTGCTGCATCGACCATTGCCGCGGTCACCGGCTGACCCCACTCGGCGCTGAAGAGATCGGCCTGCAGACCGCAGCGGAGTGTCACATCGTGCCACTTGGTGCTGAAGGCGCCGTTTCCGAAGTTGGCGCAACGTTTCTGGACCAGGTTGCGCACCGCCCCCTCCATGACCCCGAAGGCGCTGGAGGTGGAGAGGAAGACCGGAGCGTCGCAGTTCAGCAGGGTTTTCAGCCCCTGGGTGACCCGGCCGTGAAGAGTGGCGTATTCCTTGGTCCGATGACCGATCATCGGCGCGGTCATGGCCTGCAGCACGTCGAGGCTGACTTCGACCGGGCCGGGGATGAAGAGTTTTTTGGTCATGACGGAGAGCTCCTCGCGGCAAAGAAAAAACGCCTGGTTCCTGGAGTCGGCTGCCCAGGCTCAGGACTTGATCGGGGGGGTGGATTGCGCCCTGTCCGGGTCCCCGCGGGAACAGGAAACCCGCGAAATTGTGCCGCATTTTTTAACATGAGGCGGGCGCTCCTGTCAAGGATTCCCTCGTTGACAAGAAATCCCTTCGCGGGTACGATAGCCATGTTTTTTCAAGGTCTTTCAATACTTGCCAAGGAGGTTCGGGTGCGACTCAGCGAGGAACAGCTCCAGCGACTGGCCGCGGCTTTGGTCAAGGCCCTGATCTCTTCCGGGAGAGCGACGCTCAAGGCCGACCAGACGGTGGTTCTGGCGCGAACCATCGCCATATTGCGCCGGGAGATGGAGGGGGATCAAGACCTGGACCGGGAAGCGGAGAAACTCCTGGAAGTGCATATGAAACAAGCGCCTCCGGGGGTCGACCGGGCCAAACTTCTGCAGATGATCAAAAAACGGCTGGCTGAAGAGAAGGGGGTCCCGCTTTGAGCATCTCCGAAGCACGTGTTTCCCATCTTGCTCATCGGGTCAAGGAGGGGCTTTGGCGGGACGATCTCGTCGACTATCGGGATGATGCCCTGGCCCTGGAGATTCTCAAGGAGACCCTGGCCGCTGTTCTGATCGCCGAGGAGGAGTCCGACCGGCTGGTTCGGGATCGTCTGCAGCGGCAGAATCAGATCCCTGGCAGCCGCGAATGGCAAGTCCTGTACGAGCGATATTTCCGAGATGAAATGGCCAAACGCGGCCGTTGAGATGCGCCATCCCCTGGGATGGTGCCGAGGGTTCGGAGTGGTGATGCCGGGATTTGGAAACGGACCGGGTTTGCTGAAACGGCTGACTGAAAAGTTCACTCGGATCGGAGCGGTCTGCCTGGCCGGGCTGTTGCTGTGCGGGGCTGCCGAGGTCGATGCCCGGGTGACCTTCGGGGTGGTCCCGGACGGCAGCGGCCTGATCCGTTCCCAGACTCAGGCCGACCTCTTTGCCCGTTTCCTTGGCGACCAACTCGGTGAAGAGGTGGTCGTCCGGTCCTTTAAGGACCCCATGGCGCTCCATGACTGGTTGAGTCGTTTCCGCGAGGTCGACCTGGCGGTTCTGCCGCTGGACTACGTCCGCCAGCAGCCGGCCGGCGAATTCTTCTACCTGGCCAGCCTTCCTCAACCGGGGGAAGGACGAAACGGATTGTCCGATCCGGTGGTGGCCCGTCAGGGCCTCAGCGTCGAGTTTCGGATCCGCCTGCAGCAGGTGCTGCAGCAGATTCCCGAAAGCGACCGGGGTCGCGCGCTTTTGGCCGGCCTCGGTCGCGGTGCTTCGGTGTCAGTGCCGGCCGGGACCAAGCCCGCGCAGAAAGCCGCTCCGCCCGCCCTCTTGCCGTCGGCCCCGGCCACCCCAGCCGTGCCCCTCGCGATGGGCATGGCGTCCAGGGCGCCCGAAACGCCGAAACCGCCCCCAGCGATTTCCCCCTCCGCTTATCCCCTGACCCTCGGGCTGGTCCCCGGGACCGTCGGGACCGGTTGGAGTGAAGGAGACGCCCGGCAGCTTGCCGACCGCCTGGAGCAATGTCTGGGGCGTCCGGTGGCGGTTCGGACCTTTCAGGATCCCCGGGTCCTTTACGATTGGCTGGACCGGTATCGCCAAGTCGACCTGGCGCTCCTCCCGGAGGAAGACCGGAAAACTGTCGCCCCCGGCACCTTCTACCCGGTGACCACCTTCCCCCCGGCGACTTCCTCCGGCCGGGCTGTGCGGTTGGTGCTGCGCCAGGGGCTGGCTCCCGGTCTGCCGGCCGCCCTGCAGCAGGCCTTGGCACACCCGGGAAAACCGCGGGCCATCCAACCGTTACCCAGCGGAGGTCGGAGCCTCCCCCTCCCCGGTCCGGTCGCGCCGGTTCAGCCCTCCTCCCTCCCCCCCAAGCCGCTTCGTTCCCTGGCACCGGTGACTTTAGGATTGGTGCCGGCCTGGAATACGCTGGTTCACAACGAAGATCAGGCCCGCCAGTTCGGTGCCTATTTGCAGAACCGACTGGGTCGGGAAGTGGCTGTACGGCTCTTCGAGGATGAAGCCCGGCTTTATTCCTGGCTGGACCACAACCGTCAGCTCGATCTGGCGATCCTGCGCCTCGACAGCTTCAAGAACGCGCAGGGTCAAGTCTATCATCTGGCCATTTATTCTGAAGTCGGGCGCCTTCGCCCCGGGAGCGCCGATTTGATGGTTGTGCAGCGGGGGCTGGAAAACGGCCTGCTGGTGCGAATCCAGCAGGTTCTGGTCGGCATGGTTGAGGACCCCGTCGGCCGCCAACTCCTTGGCGCTTTGGGTGTGGCCGGCATCGGCCCGCAGGGGGTGACTGAACCCCCGCCGGCGTTGCAGGCGCATCCCACCCCGCCGATTGCGGTGACTCCCCCGACCTCGGCCGTCGTACCGGGTCTGCCAGGGCCGGCCCCGACCATACCGGCAGTCCCGCAGGTCCCATCGGCTGAGGGGAGCCGCCATTCATTGGAGGCCCCAGCCCCAACCCAAACGGGATTGGAGATGACTCCTGTGGCACCCTCCTCGCCGATGGTCACCGGAGTGGCTGAACCCTCGGTCTCAGCTCTCCCAGCGGTCCCTTCCCACAGCGGTGGCCAGACTTGGGCGAAGCTTCCCGCCGGCCCTGAGGCGCCGGCCGAAAGCTCGGACCCTGGGGCACCCGTCCCTCCAGACACTGCTCCGCCTGTTTTCCCGGGGCCATCGACCGGGTCTGAGGCAACGCCATCGTTGCTGTCCATATCCGGGATGCCGGTCGCCTTACCCACCAACCCGGCCCAGGTCGCGCCGACGGTGCCGGGAGTCCCACCGCAAACAGCCGCGCCGGAGCTTTCAGCGCCTGCCAGCGGCACGTCTCCGGTCCCTCCTGCCGCGCCGATTGCGGCTGTGCGAAGAGCCCCCGCACCATCTCTGGCCTCGCACCTTCCCCTGCCGGCCGCCAT
>JBBQBQ010000264.1:0-4446 GCA_038317685.1 Desulfuromonadales bacterium
TACTTCGGTACCGCGACCCTCTTCATCAACCACCTGCGCTGACCCCCGCCGGGGCTAGAAGGTTGAACCGCCATGCGTGCGGCGCGCCACATCTTCGATAGCGCCCTGGCAACCCGCCATCGCTTCACCTGGAGGGACGGCGTCGCGCTGCTGGCAGTGGCAGTCTTCCTCTACGCCGGGCTGCGCCTCGCCCTGCGTCTGCCGGCCGCCATCGCCGGCCCGGAGATCTCCACCTCTCCGGCGGCACTCCCCTGGTACGCCCTCTGTTCTCTGAGCCGGATGGCGGCGGCCTACAGTCTCTCCCTGATCTTCACCCTGGTCTACGGCCGGTTTGCCGCCCGCAGCCGCAGCACCGAAAAGGTTCTGCTGCCGCTCCTCGACGTCCTGCAGAGCGTGCCGATCCTCTCCTTCCTGCCGGTGGTCCTGCTCGGCCTGAGCGCCCTCCTGCCGCAGAAACTGGCGGCCGAACTTGCTTCGGTGGTCCTGATCTTCACCAGCCAGGCGTGGAATATGACCTTCTCCTGGTACCAGTCCCTCTCCACCATCCCCAAGGAGCTGCGTGAAGCCTCTGCGGTCTTCCGCTTCAGCGGCTGGCTGCGCTTTCGCACCCTGGAGCTCCCCTTCGCCACCATCGGCCTGATCTGGAACAGCATTATGAGCTGGGCGGGGGGCTGGTTCTTCCTGATGGCGGCGGAAATCTTCCGGGTCGGTGACCGGGATTTCCGCCTCCCGGGGTTGGGGAGCTACCTGCAGCAGGCGGCCAACGATGGGAACTTCGTCGCCATCGGCTGGGGGGTGGCGACGCTGGTGGCGATCATCGTCGGCCTCGATCAGCTGATCTGGCGGCCGCTCCTCGCCTGGGCCCATCGCTTCAAGCTCGATGCGGTCGCCGACGAGGAACCTCCGACCTCCTGGTGTTACGACCTTCTGCGCACTTCGCGGCTCGCCGAACAACTGCGCCGGGGTCTCTGGCTGCCGGCCAGCGAGAAGCTCGACCAGCTTCTGTCGCGCCTGACCACGACCCCCGCGACGCCCCCGACGGCCAGCGAAACGGGTCGACTGCGACAGCTCCTGCTCTGGACTCTGCCGGCCCTTATCCTCGGCTACGGGACCATCCGGGCCGGCCATATGCTGGCCGCGGTCCCGGCCGGCGCCTGGCTCCGAATCGGCGCCGGGATCGGCGCGACGGCGCTGCGGGTCTGTTGCGCTCTCACCATCGCCGTCCTCTGGACAGTGCCGCTGGGGGTGGCGGTCGGCACCAACGCCCGGCTGGCCCGTTGGCTGCAGCCGCTGGTACAGATTGCCGCCTCGGTGCCGGCCACGGCGCTCTTCCCGGTCTTCCTGCTGCTGGTGATCGGAATCCCGGGAGGGCTCAATCTGGCGGCGGTCACCTTGATGCTCCTGGGCACCCAGTGGTATCTACTCTTCAACGTCATCGCCGGAGCGATGGCGATCCCCCAGGATCTGCAGAAAACCGCCGCCCTGCTGCAACTCAGCCGCTGGCAACGCTGGCGCACCCTGATTCTGCCGGCGCTCTTCCCCTACATCATCACCGGCGCCATCACCGCCGGGGGCGGGGCCTGGAATGCCAGCATCGTCGCCGAGCACGTCGAATTCGGCGGCCAGACCCTGGACGTCACCGGCATCGGTGCCCTCATCGCCCAGGCGACCGCCGCCGGCGACTATCCGCTGCTCCTCGCCGCCACCCTGAGCATGGTGTTGGTGGTGGTCGGCATCAACCGCTTCGTCTGGCGACGCCTCTTCCGGATCGCCGAGGAACGCTACAGTCTGGAGTGAACGTCATGCCCGCAACCGCCCCACTCCTCGAAATGGAATCGGTCAGCCAAGTCTACGGCAGCGGCCCGAAGGCCTTCGCCGCGGTGAAAGAGGTGGCCCTGACTTTGGTCGAAGGGGAGTTCGTCGCCCTCCTCGGCCCCTCCGGCTGCGGCAAAAGCACCCTGCTGCGCATCGCTACCGGGCTGCAGCTGCCGAGCAGCGGACGGGTCCTTTACCGGGGCGAAAGTCTCACCGGGGTCAATCCACGGGCCACCATCGTCTTCCAGACCTTCGCCCTCTTCCCCTGGCTGACGGTCCAGCAGAACGTCGAAATCGCCCTCAAGGCCCGGGGCGTCCCGGCCAAGCTGCGCGCCGCCCGCGCCCTCGATCTCCTCGACCGGGTCGGCCTCGACGGCTTTGAAACCGCTTACCCCCGCGAGCTTTCGGGGGGAATGCGGCAGAAGGTCGGCTTCGCCCGGGCCATGGCGGTGGAGCCGGAGCTCCTCTGCCTCGACGAACCCTTCTCGGCCCTCGACGTTCTCAGCGCCGAGGCGCTGCGCGGCGAGCTGATGGAACTCTGGACCGGCGGGCATATTCCGACCCGGGCCATCCTGATGGTCACCCACAGCATCGAGGAAGCGGTCTTCATGGCCGACCGCATCGTCGTCATGGAAAAACAGCCGGGGAGAATCGTCGCCGACTTCCGGGTCACCCTCCCCCACCCCCGCCAGCGCAAAAGTTCTTCTTTTCTGGAGATGGTCGACCGCATCTACGGCCTCCTTGCCGGCCAGACCCAGCCCGAGCATATCGAGCACGGCACCGCCCCGGGCGAACCGGGACCGACTCGCGGCCTCCCCCATGTCACCATCAACGACCTGGCCGGCCTGGTGGAGCACCTCAAGGAGCTGGCCGGGCACCGCGCCGACATCTATCACCTGGCCCGGGAAATTCAGGCCAACTCCGACGAGATGCTGCGCCTCGCCGAGGCGACGGAACTCCTCGGTTTCGCCACCGTCGCCAAGGGGGACATCGTCCTCACCCCCCTGGGGGAGACCTACGCCGAAGCGACCATCCTCACCCGCAAGGAGATCTTCGCCAACCGCATCCGACGGCTCCCCCTCTTCCGATGGCTCCTGGCCCTTCTCGCCGCCGAGGAGCAGCACCGGCTGGAGTGGGACGTCGTTCTCACCGCCCTGGAACTCGAATTTTCTCCCAAGGAAGCCCCGCGCCAGCTCGATACCGCCGTCAACTGGGGGCGCTACGCCGAGCTGATCGCCTATGACGACAGCAGCGAAGTCCTCTACCTGGAGCCGGGAGCCGGGGAACCCGGCGGACCGCGCCGCGGCGAAGGAGCCTGAGCATGGCGCCGCAGTTCGACGAGGAAGCCATCATCCTGCGTCACCTCGACGTCGGCGAGGCCGACCGCATCGTCACCTTCTTCAGCGCCGGACACGGGATCTGCAAAGGCTTCGCCCGCAATGCCCGCAAAAGCCGCAAACGCTTCGGCGCGGGACTGGAACCCTATGCCCAGGTGCATCTTTCCTGGAGCCCGCCGCGCTCCGGGGATCTGGCGACCCTGCGGGACGCGGAGCTGCTCGACCTGCGCGCCGGGCTGCGCGGCGACCTGCTGGCGCTGGTTCTGGCCGGCTACGGCTGTGAACTCTCCGAAGCCCTCCTCGGCGACCACCCCGGCCAAGGGGAAGGGTTCGCCCTCCTGGGGGCCTTCCTCGATCACCTGGCGGCCGGCGGGGCGGGGCCGGCGGCGCGCCTCCTCTTCGAGGTGCGCCTTTTGGAAGTCGCCGGTTACATCCCGCATCTGCTCCATTGCTCGACCTGCGGCGGTTCTCTGGCCGGCTCCCAGGTCGCCTTCGACGCCGCCCGGGGCGGAAGCCTCTGCCCCGCCTGCGGACCCGGCGTCCTCTCCGTCGACCTGTTGACCATCGGTACCCTGGCCCGGCTGCTGCGCACCCCGCCGACCGCCTTCGCCGGGGTGCGGCTCTCGCCGCGCACCCTCGCCGAAGGGGGCGCCATCGCCGCCAACGCCCTGCGTCAACACCTGCAGCGCCCCCTCAAATCCCTCGCCCTGCTCTCCGAGGTGCTGGCCCAGGAGCCGGTTCCCCCGCGCCTTTAATCCCCGTTTTCAGGTCCTTTTCCTTGACAGAAGCGGCCAAAAGCGCTAAAATTCTGCCCCTGTCAATGTGTATACAGTATACGTTCCGAGCGGCCCGCGACGGCCCGCAGGACGTACCCGCCGGAGGCTTTGTGACCTTTCAAAACCTGATCCTTTCCCTGCAGAATTACTGGGCCAACCAGGGCTGCATCATCCAGCAGCCCTACGACGTCGAAAAGGGCGCCGGGACCTTCAACCCCGCCACCTTTTTGCGGGTTCTCGGCCCCGAACCGTGGAACGTCGCCTACGTCGAGCCGTCGCGCCGTCCGACCGACGGCCGCTACGGCGAAAACCCCAACCGGCTGCAGCATTACTACCAGTTCCAGGTGATCCTCAAACCGTCGCCGCTGAACATCCTCGACCTCTATCTCGATTCGTTGCGGAGCTTCGGCATCGATCCGAAGGCCCACGACATCCGCTTCGTCGAGGACGACTGGGAATCGCCGACCCTCGGCGCCTGGGGCCTCGGCTGGGAAGTCTGGCTGGACGGCATGGTGATC
>JBBQBQ010000265.1:0-4419 GCA_038317685.1 Desulfuromonadales bacterium
CCCCAAAGGGGAAGGAGTGACGACCTTGATCTTCGACGAGGTCGATGCCGGCATTGGCGGCATCGCAGCCACGGCGGTCGGTGAAAAACTGCACCAGGTTGCCCAGGGCCGGCAGGTGCTCTGCATCACCCATCTCCCTCAGGTCGCGGCCTTCGCCGACCATCACTACCGGGTCGCCAAGCACGAAGCGGCGGGGCGCACCGTGACGGAACTGCTGCTGCTGGAGGGGGAAGCGCGGATCCAGGAGATGGCCCGCATGCTCGGTGGTGCGAAGATCACCGAACGGACCCTGGAGCATGCCCGGGAAATGATCGTCCAGTCGGCGCGTTGCTGACGGGGGCGGAGTTGAATGTTCGACCCGAAGGAGACCTTGCCACTATGGTACGCAAAGCGCGCATCGCCGATGCCAAGGCGATTCACAAACTGCTTTTGGATTATGCCCGGGATGGCCTGATGCTCTCGCGGTCGCTGCCGGAAATTTACGAGAAGATTCGTGATTTTTTTGTATTCGAGATTAGTGGTGAGGCCGTCGGCACGGTCTGCCTGCATGTCTGCTGGGACGATCTGGCCGAGGTCCGGTCCCTCGCCGTGGCGGTCGGCCACGAGGGACACGGCATCGGTCGGCAACTGGTCGAGGCCTGCCTGAACGAGGCCCGGGAGGTGGGACTGAAGCGGGTCTTCGCCCTGACCTACAAGCCGGTTTTTTTCGGCAAGCTCGGTTTCCGCGAGATCGAAAAATCGCAACTCCCCCACAAAATCTGGGGCGATTGCATGAAATGCGCGAAGTTCCCGGAATGTGATGAAATTGCCTTGACCATCGACCTCTGAACCGTCCGCCACGGCGGAAATTGCTTGACAGGGGTCGCGGCCATATCTTATTTTTCTACCTCGCGTTCTATTTTTCTTATCTGTCGTTTGATAAATTTCACAGGAGGGCTTGCTGTTGCCGGGACGCAAGTATACTATTCTGATCATCCCGGAGGGGTCCCATCAGGTTCGACGCCTGAATCTTCGGCGAGGCGTCGTGCGGGCCGTCCTGGCGGGCGTAGCCTGCCTGGTCATTGCCCTCTCTCTTCTCACCTTCGAGTACTTCCGCACCAACCTCGACCGCAGCGAATTCCACCGCCTCCGCTCCCAGAACCGAGCCCAGCAGCAGCAACTGCAGCGGCTGTCGGCGAACCTTGAAAATCTGCAAAAGGAGATGGTGGTCCTAGCCCAGAACGATGCCAAGGTGCGGGTCATGGCCCAACTCACCAAACCTCGGAGCGATACCCTGGCGGGGATCGGTGGTCCTGGCGAAGACGATGGCGCGGATCGTTTCTCGGAAGTCCAGAAACAGATCGACCAGGTGCGCCAGGCGATCGATCTGCGCCGGGAGAGTCAGGAGGAGGTTCAGGGTTTCCTCAACGACCAGCGTTCGCTTCTGGCCGCCAAGCCGAACGGGTGGCCGACCCGCGGCTGGGTGACATCGGGCTTCGGGGTTCGCGAGTCCCCCTTCTCGGGCAAGTACAAGATGCATGAAGGGATCGATATCGCGGCCCGGACCGGCACCCCGGTGTTGGCGGCCGCCGATGGTATCGTCAGTCAGTCCGAGACGGTCGAGGGCTACGGAAAACTGATCGTCATCGATCACGGCTACGGGTTCAAGAGCTACTACGGCCATAACTCCAAGTTGTTTGTCAAGGTCGGCCAGCGGGTTAAACGGGGGGACCGGATCTCCGCCGTCGGCAATACCGGCAGCTCCACCGGTTCGCACCTTCACTACGAGGTGCGCCGCAACGGAATCCCGGTCAATCCCCGCAAATTCCTTTAACCGTTTTCCTCCCCAGTCCGCCAAGCCCCGGTTTTACCGGGGCTTTTTTGTTGTCCTCGGGGTACCTTTGGCCCTTGTGACTGGCCCTGCCTTTGTGCTAAAATCTCAACCTTTGCCGGAGGGCGCGGGTTCGCTCCCGGATCGGACCGGGGAGGCCCTGGCCCCCCCCATGCTACGGAGTACCACATCATGATCGGATCCATCGTCAGGAAAATCGTCGGCAGTAAGAATGATCGGGAACTCAAGCGGTTGCAGCCGCTGGTCGATCGGATCAACACCCTGGAAGAGGGGTTCGCCGCCCTTACCGATAATGAGCTGGCCGCCAAGACCGTCGAATTCCGCCAGCGCCTGGAGCGCGATGTGACCCTCGACGAGCTCCTCCCCGAAGCCTTTGCCGTGGTGCGCGAGGCGAGCAAACGGGTCCTCGGGATGCGTCATTTCGATGTTCAGTTGATCGGTGGCATGGTCCTCCATTCGGGCAAGATCGCCGAGATGAAGACCGGCGAGGGGAAGACCCTGGTCGCCACTCTGCCCGCCTACCTCAATGCTCTGGCCGGGCGCGGCGTCCACGTGGTGACCGTCAACGATTACCTCGCCAAGCGTGACTCCGACTGGATGGGGAAGGTCCATCGCTTTCTGGGCCTCAGCATCGGCTGCATCGTCCATGGGTTGACCGATGTCGAGCGCAAAGCCGCATACGGCTGCGACATCACCTACGGAACCAACAATGAGTTCGGTTTCGACTATCTGCGCGACAACATGAAGTTCGAACTGGCTGATTATGTGCAGCGGGACTTCTACTACTCCATCGTCGACGAAGTTGACTCGATCCTCATCGACGAAGCGCGCACGCCTTTGATCATCTCGGGCCCCAGCGAAGGCTCGAGCGAGCTTTACTACACCGTGAACCGGATCATCCCCCTGCTGAAGAAGGGGGAGACCATAGAAAACCGCGACGGTAAACTTGGTCAGACGACCAAAATCTACACCGGCGACTTCACCATCGACGAGAAGGCCAAGAGCTCCAACCTCACCGAGGAAGGGGTGGCCAAGGTGGAGAAGCTTCTCAATATCGACAATCTCTACGAACCCAGCAACATCGAAGTTCTGCATCATGTCAGCCAGGCCCTCAAGGCCCACGCCCTCTTCAAGCGCGACGTCGACTACGTGGTCAAGGACGGCGAAGTGATGATCGTCGACGAATTCACCGGCCGGCTGATGCCGGGGCGGCGCTGGAGCGACGGTCTCCATCAGGCGGTGGAAGCCAAGGAAGGGGTGAAGATCGAGAACGAAAACCAGACCCTCGCGACGATCACCTTTCAGAACTACTTCCGGATGTACGAGAAACTTTCGGGGATGACCGGGACCGCCGATACCGAAGCGTCCGAATTCGGGGAAATTTACAAGCTGGAAGTCATGGTCATACCGACCAACCAGCCGATGATCAGGCGCGACCGCTCCGACGTCATCTACAAGACTGAAAACGAAAAGTTCAAGGCCGCTATCGAAGACATCAAGGAGCGCCATAAGACCGGGCAGCCGGTCCTGGTCGGCACCATCTCCATCGAGAAGTCCGAAGTTCTGGCCGAGATGCTCAAGAAACAGGGGGTTCCCCACAACGTCCTCAACGCCAAGCAGCACGAGCGCGAGGCCGAGATCGTCGCCCAGGCCGGGCGCAAAGGCGCTGTGACGATTGCCACCAATATGGCCGGTCGCGGGACCGACATCATCCTCGGTGGCAACCCGGACATGCTCGCCCGGCGCGAGGCGGCCACCAACGAGGATCCCGAAGCCGTCTTCCCGGCGACTCTGGAGAAGTACCTTGCCCTGTGTGCGGCGGAAAAGGCCGCGGTCCTGGAAGTGGGCGGGCTTTATATCCTTGGCACTGAACGCCATGAATCGCGCCGTATCGACAACCAGTTGCGCGGGCGCTCGGGACGCCAGGGAGACCCTGGAGAGAGCCGCTTCTATATGGGCCTCGATGACGATCTGCTCCGGATTTTCGGTTCCCATCGGGTGGCCTTTGTCATGGACAAATTGCGGATTCCGGAGGGGGAACCGATCGAACACGGTATGATCTCCAAAGCGATCGAGAACGCCCAGAAGAAGGTCGAGGCCAACAACTTCGATATCCGCAAGCACCTGATCGAATATGACGACGTCATGAACAAGCAGCGCGAAGTGATCTACACTCAGCGCCGCGAAGTCCTGGCCGGCGCGACCATCCGCGAGACCGTCGAGGGGATCATCGAAGAGGCGATCGACGACATGGCCGCGACCTTTTGCCCCGAGAAGACGGTGCCGGCAGACTGGAACTGGCAGGGACTCGCCGATGACTTTTTCGGCCTTTTTTCGATCCCGGCGGCCTTGCCGGCAGAGCCCGACAGGACCCTGACCCGGGAAGAATTGGCTGTCGTTCTGAAGGCCCAGGCGGCCGTCCGCCTAGCCGCCAAGGAAGAGGACTTCACCACCCCGGTCATGGAGCATTTGATGAAAGTCCTCCTGCTGCAGACCATCGACATGCAGTGGAAAGACCATCTTCTCTCCATCGACCACCTCAAGGAAGGGATCGGCCTGCGCGGCTACGGTCAACGGGACCCCAAGGG
>JBBQBQ010000266.1:0-4406 GCA_038317685.1 Desulfuromonadales bacterium
TCACAGGGAGCTCTTCCAATCCCTCGGCCGGAGTCAAGCGCCCCACACCCTCTTCATTGGCTGCTCCGACTCACGGGTCGTCCCGAACCTGATCACCAATACCCACCCCGGGGAACTCTTCATCGTCCGCAACATCGCCAATATCGTCCCCCCGTACCGCAATACCGAAGAATATGTCGCCACCACCTCCGCCGTCGAGTATGCGGTGCAGGTGCTGGGGGTTGACAGCATCGTGGTCTGCGGCCATTCCAACTGTGGCGGCTGTGCTTCCATGAACAGCTCTGCCGAGGAACTCGCCCATATCCCCCATGTGCGCAAGTGGCTGGATGTCTCCCGGGAGGTGCGCGGCCGGGTCGATCGGCTGATGACCGGGGATACGGCGGAGGAACGGGAGTGGCTGACCGAACAGGTCAATATCCTGGTGCAGATGCGCAACCTGCTGACCTATCCCTACGTCAAGGAGAAGTTCTCCCGCAAGGAACTCACTATCTACGGGTGGCACTACATCATCGAAACCGGAGAGATCTTCAGCTTCAACGACGAGACTCAACTCTTCGAGCTGATCTCCTGAAAACGGAGCTGCTCACCCGGCCGGTCGGACCCGACCGAGAGATTCCAGGCGATCTCGGTCAATCCTCCTGTTTCTGCCCGCCCCACACCGGGTCACAGGAAAATTGCCGGCGCAGCTGTTCCTCGGGATGCTGTTCATAGAACTCCTCGGGGGCGAAGGAGAAACGATAGCCTCGGCAATATTCACTGAGGATTCGGTAGGCGGCATTAACCTGCCGGATGGCGTCGTCGTCCGCGGCGCCGTGGTCGGGATGGCAGCGTCGCGCCAAATCCCGGTGGCGTTTGCGAATTTGCTCAAGGGTGGCGCGCTCGCCGAGTCCGAAGACGCTGAGGGCTTGTTGAAATTCCTGGTAGGTCACGGGAATCTCCAGGTCGCAGGGGAATGGCTCCCCTATTGAAGTAACATGTTTGTCCCGCCCCGGGCAAGGGCGGGGCAAATCGGAACGTCCGGTTACTTTTTGTAGTAAAAAATACCTTGACTAATGTTGATCCGCTGTTAGCATGATTTCCATCGTTCCAAGCACTGCCAAGCCTCTTGCCGGGAGAACAGTCATGGAAGATCTCTGGAAGCTGGGTGATTTGGGTTATCGTCTCACCGACATTGGTGACCGCGCCGAGTATGACCGGATGGTTCGCCGTTTTCACGAGGAGGAGCAGGGGAACAATCTGCGCAACCTCCTTTATGGGGAGGCCACCATCCCGGTCAAGGGGAAGACCTAGCCTGCGGCTGAACCCACCTTGTTATACCCATGAGCGCCCCCGGCCACCGGTCGGGGGCGCTTCCTGTTCCGGGTCTGAAAGCATCCTTGCCAGTTCTCGGGATTTTGTGCTAAGAAGGAGAACCCAGTCCGCCATTTCCGCATCCCCGGAGGTCTTTCCCCATGGAACTGCAGATCCTGCCCCTTACCCATTCCAAGCCGCGTATCGCGGACGAATCACAACTGACCTTCGGCAAACAGTTCAGCGACCGCATGCTGGTCATGGAGTACCAGTCCGGCCGCGGCTGGCATTCGGCCCGAATTCAGCCCTATGGACCATTTTCCATGGATCCCGCCTCGGCGGTGCTGCACTATGCCCAGGAGATCTTCGAGGGGCTCAAGGCCTTCCGCCGTCCCGACGGCAAGATCGCCCTCTTCCGGGCGGCGGACAACGTCGCCCGCTTCAACCGCAGCGCGGTCCGGATGTGCATGCCGGAGGTCGACGAGGTCTTCTTCCTCAAAGCGATCAAGGAATTGGTACGGCTCGAGGCCGACTGGGTGCCGCGCAGCGCGGGGACCAGCCTCTACATCCGGCCGACGATGATCGCCACCGATCCCTATCTCGGCGTCAAACCGGCCGACACCTACCTTTGCTACGTCATCCTCTCGCCGGTGGGGGCCTACTACAAGGGAGGCCTCAGCCCGGTGAAGATCTGGATCTCCGATCAGCATGTGCGCTCGGCACCCGGCGGGACCGGCGAGGCCAAGACCGGCGGCAATTATGCGGCCAGCCTGCTGGCCGCGATGGAGGCGTCCCAGCAGGGCTTCGACCAGGTGCTGTGGCTCGATGCCGCCCATCGCAAGTACGTGGAGGAGGTCGGCAGCATGAACATCTGCTTCCTCTATGACGGCAAGGTCGTCACCTCGCCGCTGCAGGGGACGATCCTCGACGGCATCACGCGCCGTTCGATTCTGACCCTCGTCCGGGAGATGGGGATCGCCGTCGAGGAGCGGGCTCTGAGTGTCGATGAGCTCCTCGAAGGAGCCCGGACCGGCCGCCTCAAGGAAGCCTTCGGCACCGGCACCGCAGCAGTGGTTTCGCCGGTCGGGCAATTTACCTTCCGCGACCAGACCGTCTCCTTCGGCGGCGGTGAACCCGGCGAGCTGACCATGAAGCTCTATCGGGCCCTGACCGACATCCAGTACGGACGGAAAGCTGATAACCACGGCTGGGTCGAGGTCCTCTAATCCGTAATCAGCACCTTTTCACTCCCTTTCTCAGGCCCCCGCCGACTGCGGGGGCCTGAGCATTTCCGGCCGGGAACGGTCCGCCATTCTCCCCTTTGACAACCCTTCCGGCCCTGGCCTATACTCCCTGAGTGCTTAACCTACACACCGGGAGTTGCAATGGAACCGTCTGCCGCCGCCAAGCTCGACCAGTTCGTCGTCAAGATCGCCAGTTACGGCAAGGAGAACCTCGAAGACATCCTCCATGTCCTCGTCGAGGCGATCAACCTCATCACCCGCCAGAATCGCTGCCGGATTTATCTGGAAGACCTGACCTCTGGCAGCCTCACCTGCGCCGCCGCCTCGGGGCTCCAGGCACGGGCCATTCGCGAGCAGGCCTTTCCGATCAACAACGCGGACTTTCTCGTTTCGCGGGTCTATCTGACCCAGGAGGAGGCGCAGGTCGAGGACGTCCTCAACTTCCCCAGTCACTTTGCCCGGGAACTCGCAGAACGTTTCGCCATCCGCGCCAGCTATCATCTTCCCCTCCTCCATCAAGGGCGGGCGGTGGGGGTGGTCTGTGTCGACAGCAGCCGCAAAGGGCACCTCCCCGAGGCTCCTCAGCGCCGCGCCCTGAAAGTCTTCTTCGACCAGACGGCGGCGGTCATCGACCAGGCTCGCAAGTACCACCAGCAGGTCGTTTTGGCGCGCCGGGTCGATGAGGCGAAGAAGCGGGAAGCGGCCTTCACTATGGTCAAGTCGGCGGTACGGCTGATCGACAAACTCTCCCTCGCCTCGGTCCTGGTCCCAGCACCCCTGGAGCCGGGAGGTGGAGAGGAAGGACTGCATATCCTCGCGTCCTATTCAAAGGAGCAGGAGACCAAGGTCCTCTACGAGGACGACCGTCTGATCAGCCTCGTCCCCGGCGAATCGCTCCTGTCGCGCTACATCAACAGCGCCGGAGTGATCAGCGACGAGAAGTTGCTGCAGCCCCTCTACTTCCCCAATCTGACCCGGGAGCGTCTGCAGAAACGCTACCTGACCGAACAGATGGGGATGAAGTCCCTCTACGTGGTCCCGCGTTTCGAGCCGCGCAGCCGGCGGGTCATCTGTCTGGTCAACTACTATACCCGCGAGATATATCGCTTCAGCGATTTTGAAAAGGGGCTGTTGGATGCCCATGCGGAAATGGCCCAGCGGGTCATCCAGGAGATCGGCGAGGAACACATGGAGATCCAGGTCCTCGCGGAGATCAACGACCTGCTGCAGGAAAAGTTCGAGGGGACCCAGCCGTTCCTGTCGCGCATTCTCTCCAAGGCGACGGAACTGATCGGCGCCGATACCGGCAGCATCGCTATCGTCCGCCA
Source organism: Desulfuromonadales bacterium (assembly GCA_038317685.1). GTDB lineage: Bacteria > Desulfobacterota > Desulfuromonadia > Desulfuromonadales > DDH964 > JBBQBQ01. The sequence goes on from JBBQBQ010000266.1 coordinate 3,863, forward strand.
GCAGGAAGGGGAACGTTGGCTGATGGTCGAGGAGCCGGACGGCAAGCTGGTCGGGGCCAAGAGCAAGGAGTGGCTGAAAAAGAACATCCCGCCGATCCGGGTCGGCGGTAACTCCCTCCCCCCGGAGGAGCGGAGCTTGACCGGCTTCGCGGCCTACACCCGCCGTCCCCAGTTGATCGCCGACACCACCGATGAGAAACGGAGCGGAGGGTTCTACCGGGAGATCACCGAAGCCATCAAGAGCGAACTGGCGGTGCCGGTCATCTGCGACGACGAGGTCCTGGCGGTGATCTGTCTCGATTCCCTGCGTCCCTACCACTTCAGCGACGAACACAAGCGCATCCTGCTGATCATCGAACAGATGATCTCCCGCCACCTCTCCGGCCTGCAGCGCATCGAAAAGCTCACCACCGAGGTCACCCGGCTGCGCAACGACGTCGGCTACAAAGACCCGAAGATCTCCTCCTACAAACTCGGCAACATCATCGGCAACTCGGCCAAGGCCGCCGAGGTCGTCGACTTCATCCAGCGCATCACCCCGCCG
>JBBQBQ010000267.1:0-4395 GCA_038317685.1 Desulfuromonadales bacterium
TTCGACCGGCTGGCGCCCAGTTTCTACAACGGAGAGGATCGCCAGGCCGGATGTTTTATGGCCCAGGATCGATTCGGAGTGGAGCGAACCTTTCCGCTCCTCACCATCTCGATCGCCATTGTCCCCTCCGAGACCCTCGAAATCGCCACCCCCGAAGCTATCGGTCAGGAATGTGCCAGAATTAAACAACACCTGAAGGAGCTTCCCGGCAGTAACCTCCTCGTTAACCGGCGCAAGACACGATGAAGCCAACAATCCTTCCCCTGTTATTGGCGTTGATTCTCGCCGGGTGTTCAGCGCCCGCGCCGCCCAAGACGTCCTGCCCGCCGCCGCCGGCAACGCCACCCCCTTTGCCGGCACCGGCTGAAATCCCCGGCCACAAGGCAGATTCAAGTGAGGAGAACCAGCGGCTCTTTTTGCTCGGCCTTGACGAACTCCTTGCCGACGGCTCCAGCGAAACCCTTGCTCGCCTGGCCGATGACGGGACTGCAGGAAAATGGCAAGAGCGGGCGCGGGACCTTTTGGCTGGTTCGAAACACGGTCCTGAACAGGGTCGGGAACCGGAGGGGATCAGGCAGCAGTTGCGAGCCTGCCAGGCCAACAATGAGTCACTGAGCAAAGAGAATGCCTCCCTGAAAAACGATCTAACCCAACTCAAACGGATTCTGGTCGAAATGGAAACCAGCAATAAGTAGGATGGGGCCATTGACCCGCGCTATCGCTGGCCCCCATTGCCCCGCTCGGGCAGGGGAAGCTTCGTCGGCGGTGTCCGCGACCTTGGTCGGTCCCTTTCCCGTCCCTTCCGGCTCCGAAATCAATTTTCCCAGAGGCTGCGTCGAACCACTCATGCATCAACACCCTCTGCAATCCTTCATCCAGCAACTCGGCCACTGGGCGGGGGCTCTGATCAATCGGGACCGCTCCCCTTTCCGCTGGGTCGATATATTCCCCCGGGTGCGAACCGCCGGTGGAGATCGCCATCCCGCCCTGGTGGTGTGGATCAACCGCGCCAGTTTCATGGCCGGCGGGGTGATCCTGGTCCCACAGGAGGTTCGGGACGAGGATCTGGAGTCTGGACAGCAATGTTCGACGGCTCTCGGGTTGCGTCACTTTGTGACCTGGGGGGCCGATGAGGTGGTCTGCTGGGAGGTTGGTCAGGCGGCGGTTCTCCGTCACAAAAGCTGGCCGGCCCCAGCCCTTGGCAGCGATGCACCAGCCTTCCGCCAAAGCTTGGCAATCGTCCTGGAGGCCATGAAATACCTGGCCGTGGCCGGCACGATCCCGCCTGAAGAACTCGGTGCCCACTATCTGGCTAATCTCTGCCATATGGCTCTGCAGGATGTCCAACCGTCACTGGCGGAAATATTTCGCATGGCGCGAGGGGAAGGTCGAGTGCCGGCGGCCGGGGATACCGAACGGTTGGCTCGCGCCAAGGCGTTCCATACCCTGCTGCGCTTGCTGGCCCTGGTGGCCCACGACCAACTTCCGGCCGCAGTGCAGCCGGAAGGGCTGGAACGGGCGATGTTCTTTGCCTTGGACAGCATTCCCGCCACCTTGGGTACCATCCTGGCGCCCGGTCCCGACGAACTCCCCCTCCCCCTCGATGCCGCAGTCCGATTCCATCATTTGCTGCGGCGCCTGAATCAGCTCGGGACCGGACCCAATCGTCTTCGCACCGCTGAATTGGTGGAACTGCTGTCGGGCGAGGTGGGCAATACCCTGGAAGGTACCTGGCGGTTGAGCCCTTGCTCCTCATTTCCCGGACCACGATTCCTGATCAATCCCGAGCAACCGCAGGCCGGACCTTTGGACTGGGAAATCGGGGGCACCCCGTTGCTGGCAGCCATGGCCCTGCTGCGCGACCTGCGCGGGCTGCCTCCGGCAGCCGGTCAGGTCACCACGCCGTTTGACTTGCCGATCCAATGCCGGGCACGAGCCGTCGTGGGGGCGTTTCAACCCGGGGGTACGATCACGACCCAGGAACGCAAGGCCCTGACCGAGCGGCTGAGACTTTCCTGGCCGGCCCGCCGTTTTCCGCTGCCACCAGCCGCGCCGCGTTGGGCCTGGGAACTGGTGCATGTGGCCGGGCTGGTCTGCGATGGCGCAGAACTGCACCTGCAGACCCCCGGTGACTGGCTCGGCGCACCGTTTGCGGCACCGATACTCCACCTGATCCGGGACCAGTTCACTTTAAAATCCCTCTGCCTCACCGCCGAGAAGAATCTGCAACTGACGCTGATTCGCTCTGCCTTGGCGGTACCGGTGACCGAGATCACCTTATCGTCCCGGCAACGCCAGGTTCCCTGGGCCTGGCTGAGGGCGGGGCACCTTTCCCGTTTGCCCCTGGCCCTCCACCTGCCTGACCGGCTCTTCTCCAGTCTCGTTGAAGAACAGTTGACCATCCCGGAAGAAACCGACTGGCCCGCTGCTCTTGAATGGGGGGTCTTGCTCTTCACACGTTCCACCCTCGGCCGTGGGCTCTGGAGGCTCTTGGCTCCAAACCAGCCGCTCCCCAACCCTGCCAGACTGAAACAAGCGCTCCTGGAGCGCGGTTTACCTCTGCCCCGGCCGGGCATCCTACTCCAGTTGCAGCAGTTCCCGCCCCTCCCCGCCGGCGGCCTCCCGGGCGTGGCCCAGATCGATGCCGAACTCTCTCCCTGGTTTGAAACCAACCAGGCCGATCTGCTATCGCCCCCCCCCGGGTCCAAACGGCAGGCGCCCAGCCTGCCCCGAAGCGACCGGGGAGCACTGGCCGAATCCCTGCGTGACGAGGTTTTTTCCGACGGCCTGCCGGTCTTTCCCGAACAATATCTATATGCCTATTACCGCCCCCCGCTTCAGGATTTCGATTTCACTCCGCCTTTGCAGCGAGGTGATGAGTTTTTCGGCAAGGTTATTTTCCACGATGCCGGCGGCCAGGTCCTGGAAGCCGGAACCCGGGAGTTGGCGTTGGCCCTGCAGTTGGTCGCCGCTACCGGTCGCTCGAAGGTCAGCCTTCCGGCCGACCCCGAAGTCCAGGCGGCGGTCCTGGACCGCTACCTGCAGGACCTGCGCGACCTCCACGGGCGCCTGACCCGGCTGGCTCATGGCAGAGCCGCTGATCAGGCCCAGGCCATTGAGGTGATCAACACGATCTGGCAAGGGCTGAAGCTACCCCCGCCAAACTTCTTTATCCCCCTGATTCAAAAGCATTAAGCCTTTATTTCGTTGTGGGAACTGATAAGATGATCAAGCTTTTAACCTTTTTGCGGATGAGAAACGGATGAAACTCCTACTGCATGTCTGTTGTGCCAACTGTGCCATCTACCCGGTCAAGGTTCTCCGTCAACAGCACCACCAAGTCACCGGGTTTTTTTTCAACCACAACATCCACCCCTTCCAGGAATTCCAAAGACGTCTGGCAACCGTCAAGGACTATGCGTCCCGTGTCGAATTGGAAGTCATCTACCGAAGTGATTATCTGCTGGTCGAATTTCTCGCTCAAGTTGCCCAGGCTCCGGCTTTGCGCTGCGACTACTGCTACCGAACTCGCCTTGAGGAAACTGCCCAAACCGCCGCCGCCCACGGATTTGAGGGATTCTCCAGCACCCTGCTCTATTCCCGTTACCAACAGCATGAAAGGTTGCGAGCTGATGGTGAGGCGCTGGCCCGAAAGTACGGGATCACTTTTTGCTACCAAGATTTTCGTAACGGTTGGCGGGAAGGGATCGAGACCTCCAAGGCCATGGGTCTTTATCGGCAACAGTACTGTGGTTGTATCTATTCGGAAATGGAGAGATATTGCTCCAACGGGCAGAATTAGGCCATGCCTCCGGGGAAATTGCTGTTCTTTCTGGGGGCCATGCTGATCTTTTTCGGGGTTCTTTTGTCCTTTTCCGGGAAGTTCCCCTTTCTGGGACGGCTTCCCGGTGATTTTCGCATTGAACGTGACAACTTTTCCTTCTACTTCCCACTATCCACCTGTATTCTGATTTCGTTGCTGATCTCCTTGCTGCTTTGGCTCTTCCGACGCTGAGCCGCCGGAGGAGGGACTGATCATGGCGGTTCCCAACCAACAAAAACTTGGTCTGGCTCTCGGCAGTGGCGCGGCTCGGGGAATGGCGCATATTGGCGTCCTCAAGGTTCTCGAAGCCAACCACATCGCTATCGATATGATTTCCGGCACCTCAATCGGCGCTCTCATCGGTGGGTTCTATGCGGCAGGGGTCCCGATAACCCAAATTGAAGAGGTCGCTTGCGGAGTTGACTGGCGGGATTTGACGCGTTTTATCGACCCGATCTTTCCAACATCCGGAATCATTGACGGCAAAAAAGTGGCAAAATTCATCGCTGAGCTTCTGCCGGTCAGTCGCTTTGAAGATTTACGCATCCCCTTGGCGGTCACGGCTACCGATG
>JBBQBQ010000268.1:0-4300 GCA_038317685.1 Desulfuromonadales bacterium
GATCATCCAAATCTCCGAAGATCAGGCAGTCCGTCGGGCAGGTCTGCACGCAGCGGGGGACCTGCCAGCCATCGTCAAGAAGATGGGCACAGAAGGTACATTTCTGGGGGAGGTTCGATTCCTCATTCCAGAAGATGGCTCCGTAGGGGCAGGCCTCAACCAACTGTTTCTGTCCCACGGCTTTTTCCGGATCGACGATGACGATACCGTCGGCCCGGCGGTAGACGGCTCCGTCCTGGGCGGCCTTGATGCACGGAGCGTCTCCGCAGTGGTTGCAGAGGTGGGGATAATAATAGACCCGAATGCGATCGGAGGAAAGAACCCTTTCCTGTTCTTTGAGACTCATCCAGAACTGGCCGAAGGTCGATTGCGATTTGACGATGGGCGGAAAATCGTTGCCGACGTGTTCGTCCTTGCAGGCCACCTGGCAATTGTAGCAGCCGATGCAACGATCCAGATCGATAGCCATTCCATAGCGTGCCATGGTCATTTACTCCCTTCTTGCCATTTTTCGATTTCCACCAGACAGGACCCCGGCGCCATCCCGGCGCAGTTTTTGGACATGAACTTGGAGGGGACCAACTGGTTGATCGTCCCGCCCTTGTCGACGGTTTTGGGGTTGCCAGGCTCGCCCTGCGGATCGTAGCCGCCCCCGGATGAGTAGGAATGAACCGTTCCCGGTTTCAGCCGGTTGGTGACGGTCAGGGCGCAGACCACGGCGCCGCGATCGTTCCAGACCTTGATCAGATCACCGTCCTTCAGATTGCGGGCGGCGGCGTCCTGGGTGGTCATCCGCAGCACCCAGTAGCGGTAGCCGTTGATCAGGCGGCGGTGGTGGACGATCTCTTCGTTCCAGAGACTCTTCCCGTCCATCTGGGTATGGAAGCTGAACCGCGGATGGGGCGAGATCAGCTGCAGCGGATATTTCTTGAGGAGTTCGGTGCTGGTGCTCCCTTCCCAGGAGGGGATGTAATGGGGGACCGGCGGCCGGTCCTGGTCGTTCGGGTCGAAACGGACCAGGTTCTGGGCCTCGTATTCGATCTTGCCCGAAGGGGTGGAAAATCCCTTGCCGTCCTGAACCGCCCGATCGGTCATGCCGGGTCCCCAGTCAGGAGTGTCCATGGGACGATTCTCGGCGAAGAAGCGGAAGGCCGGCTTGACCTTGCGGTCCTTCGGAACCGGGACGATGTAGTAGCCCTTTTTGGAAAATTCCTCCCAGGAGGAGAAGACCTTGGGCAGGTCGGAGACCTCGTACATCCGCTTGCACCAGTCGAGTTCGGTGCGACCTTCGGTGAACTTCTCCTTGAAACCGAGCTTGTCGGCCAGCATGGCGTAGATAGCGTAATCGCTCTTGCTCTCGCCGCGGGGCTCGATGCATTTCTGCTGGTGGCAGATGACCCGGGCATTGGTCGGCGCCAGGTGCAAGGAGTAACCGGAAATTCTGGCCCACTCGCCGATGTCGTCGCGCTCGAAGTTGGTGCAGGCCGGAAAAACGATGTCGGCAAAGCGCGCCTCGGGCTCGTTGAAGATCGTCTGATTGACGACGAACTCGATACTGTCGTGACGGTAGGCCTGAGCCCAGCGGTTGGTGTCCATCATGGTGCCGATGTACGAGGCGCCCTGACGGAAGATCATCTTGACCGGTGAATAGCCCTCAAAGGGATAGGTCATTTCCTGAAACTGCTGCTGGGCGCTCTGGCCGTAGAAGCCGTAGACCCCGCGCCAGGTGAACGTGCCTTCGAGGACGCAGGACGGAAAAGCGGCCCGGTTGATGCGCTGCCGGATCATGCTGGCCGTCGGCTTGTCGGGAAAACCGCGGGGACCCAGTTCCCGGGGACCGGCGCTGCCGCCGCCGATGCCGCCGTCGGCATAGCCCGGGAAGTAGAAGCTCCAGTCCGACGGAGCCCCGCCGGTCGTCGAATAGATGCTCACCCCCGGCTTGCCGAGTCCCTGCATCCCCTGCAGCAGAACCATCATCCGCGCCCACTCGTGACCATAGGCGGCACGCATCGCATGGCCCATGCCCGATCGTCCGCCAGCCGCCAGGACCACCTTTTTCGAGGCCCACTCCCGTGCCAGAGCGATGATGTCGCGGGCCTTGACGCCGGAGATCTCCTCCGCCCACTGCGGGGTCTTGGGGATGCCGTCGACTTCGCCCAGGACATAAGCCTGCCACTTGTCAAAGCCGTAAGTGTGCGTATTGACATATTCCTTGTCGTATTTGTTTTCGGTCAGCCAGGTGTAGGCGATGGCCAGCGCCAGAGTGGTGTCGGTCCCCGGCTTGGGGGCGATCCACTTGTCGCCGCCGATGACCGAGGTGAAGTTGCAGAAGGGATCGATAAAGACGAACTTGATCCCCAGCTTCTTCATGTGAAAACGCCAGTTATCAGTTTCGTTCCAAGCGTAGTCACCGGAGGTGGTGTTGGGGTCCGAACTCCAGAAGACGATCATCTCGGTATGTTCGAAGGTATCGGTGAGAAGGTCATAAGCCGGCGGCTGGCCGAGGCGCCAATGGTAGCCCCAGGCGTGGATTGCCCCCCAGTACCAGCCCTGCCAGCTGTCCGGATCGTGATCGATCCAGGTGCAGCCGATCAGGTTCCAGAAGCGCTCCAGGGCGCTCATCCGGTAGCTGATGTTCCCCCAGGAGTCATGGGAGGAGCCGGTCACGGCAATACTGGAAGGGCCATGGGCTTGACGCAGGCGGGTGATCTCGCCGGCGGTGATGGTCATCGCCTCGTCCCAGCTGATCGGCTCATAGCCGGAGACGCCCCGGTTCTGCGGATTGCGCTCCCCGTTGGGATCCCAATCGACACGCTTCAAGGGGGTCAGAATGCGATCCTTGGAGTAGACTTGCTGCTTGCAGCCCTGCACCCAGCAGGCCACCGACGCCTTGTTGGGACGGGTAAAGGTCTCGCCACGGGCCTCGATGGTCCAGGGAGCGTCATCCTCCTGCTTGTAGTTGAGGGGCATGATCCGGACGATCCGCTTGTCCTTGACGTGGACTTCCACCGGACCACTGAGCGTACAGTTGATGAATTTGTGGACCCCATCTTTTCCTTGAGCCATGTTCCATCTCCTTTCGGCACAAATTGCAACGCTGGGCGGGTAAAAACTCTTTGAAGACCGCCGGGCGGAATTTCCTTCCGCCGGTCCGGGATAGACTAGAGTAAATTCATATTTTACATGCAAGATTACATGTAAAATAAAACAGTGTTTGCCAGATGTCAAGGACTTTTTCCCCCGTTCGGCAGCCTCCAAAAAGGCCCGCCGAACGGGGAGGGGAACCCCGGATTAAAGCTGCATCGCGACGTCGAACCCCGAAGCAATGGCCTTCATGGCATTGCCGATCTTCAGCCCGTCCCCGACCACATGCAATTCCGGGACTTTCCCTTCCAGGGCCTTGGCCAGTTCGCGGCGGGGGCGGTCCCCGACACTGACGATGATGGTATCGGCCTCGAGGAAGAAATCATAACCGAACTTTTCCAGCTTCAGACCCCCCGAGGTGATTTCCTTCACCTTGAGGTCCCCGGAGACACGGATGTTCGCTTTATAGAAGCGTTTCATCAGATACCCCCGGGAGGTATAGCCCATCCCGGGGACAACTGTGTTGCGCTCGGTCACAATGCGCACCAGCTTCCCTTGTGAAGCGAGGAATTCAGCGGTGTCGACGGCGGCATAACCGGCCCGGCAGGCGTGGCTGACCTTCGAGGTGCAAGCGGTCAGATCGCCCTCGATCGGCGCCTCTTTCACGCCGCAGGTCCAGCTGCACAGGTGGCTGCAGGTCCAGATCGCAACGTGCCTTCCGACCTGGGCCTTGCCGGTCATGACATCTTCAACGGTCACGATATTCGGCAGGTTGTGGCCGGGAATCTTGACGGGAACCGCCGGGTCGGCGCCGACGGCGACCACCACGGCGTCAGGTTTGGCCGCTTCAATCTGGTCAGCATTGACCTGGCTGTTGAGGACCACGGTGACACCGGCCTTCGGCAGGGCTTTTTCCATGTAGATGGAGAGCCGCTCGTTTTCGGCCTTGGCCGGCGAGGGGACCGACTGCCGGAAGGCGCCGCCGAGTCGTCCGTCCTTTTCGTGCAGGGTCACCTGGTGACCTCGCTTGGCGGCAATCAAGGCCGCTTCGCATCCGGCCGGGCCACCGCCGACGACCAGAACCTTTTTCTTCTTTAAAGCCTGCGGCAGCTCTTCCAGGGAGGTCTCCTCGCTCCGACCGGCGGCCGGGTTGGTCAGACAGGTGGTCGGGGCCAGCATCCAGAGGACATCGAAGCACCCCTGGGCACACCAGACG
>JBBQBQ010000269.1:0-4265 GCA_038317685.1 Desulfuromonadales bacterium
CAGCGGACCCTGGTCGCCGCCGAAAGCCAGGACCTGCAACCCCAGCCCGGTCCGGTCGGCGCCCTGGAACTCCTGGGCAAAATTGCCGCCAGTTATCGTCATCACGAGGTGGCCAGGGGGAGGCGGGTGCTGATCGCCGAGGCCGCTGAAGCGGTCGCGCTGATCAGTGATGCGACCCTTCTCGGCCGAATCCTCGGCAATATGCTGAAGAACGCCCTGGAGGCCGTTCCTCCGGGGTCTGCCGTCACAATCGGCTGCCGGGCGGTCAGCGGCGAGGTGGAATTCTGGGTCCAAAATCCCGGCGTCATCCCTGACCCGGTCCGCCTGCAAATCTTCCAGCGGTCCTTCTCTACCCGTGGCGTCGGGCGCGGCCTTGGCACCTACAGCATGCGCCTGCTCAGCGAAGAATACCTTCACGGTCGGGTGACCTTTGCCTCCACCCGGGAAGAGGGGACCATCTTTTCAGCCCGCTTTCCCCAGTACTGGCCTGCTTGTTGAAACACTCCTCACTGATACAACGGCTCCCTGACCACGGGGAGCTGGAAGGCGCCCGGCCGGGGGCTGCCCCCTTTTGGGAATTTACGAAAAGGTTCGGCGAGGCTGGGTCAAGTGTCGGATGACGGTGGGAATTCATCTGGAGAGTCTGTGGCTTCGGAGGTAGCTGCCAACACCACCTGGTTGCGGCCGTCCTGCTTGGCGCGCTGCAGGGCGGCTTGCGCTTCGTTCAACAGCTGCTCAAACCCCTGGCTGCCGGGTGCGGTGCAGACCCCGATGCTGATCGTAAGGGCGACGGTCCCCCCGTCGATTTCGAGATTGGCTTTGGCGACATGACGACGGATGCGTTCCGCCACGCGGCGCCCTTCTTCCCTGCCGCAGCCGGGCATGACCAGCAGAAAGACTTCTCCGCCATAGCGAACCGCCAGATCGTAGGGGCGGACCAGATTCTTCAAGACTCCCGACACCTGCGCCAGGGCAGTATCGCCGGCCGCATGCCCGTAACGATCGTTAAATGCCTTGAAATGATCGAGATCGAGCAACATCACGGTGGTCGCAGTCTGTTCCCGCTGGGCCTGGGCAAGCACCCGGTCGATGTCCAGTTCCAGGTGCCGGCGGTTGCCAAGCCCCGTCAACGGATCGGTCCGGCTCACTTCCTCCAGTTGCTTCCGAAGGTCCTCAATCTCCTCGCTGCGCCTGGCCGCCAGGCCTTCAAGCCCGCGCCGGTATCCGCCGATTTCACGTCGGGCTTCGTTCAGGTCCCGGGCCAGATCGCCGATTTCGTCCTGCCGTTTCAGAATGAATTCCGGCACCGGGACCGGGCCGCTGAGATGATCCCGGGCATGGCGGCGCAAGGTTTCGAGGGGCCGGGTGATGAGAATGCTGCTCCCCAGGGCCAGCGTCAATGCCAGCAGGACGATCAGCAGGGCGCCGGTCATCAGGACCAGCCGTTCGCGGTCACGGAAGAGGGCCACCTCGGTTGCCATCGGCAGGACCAGGCTGACCCCGCCGATGATGTCCCCAAGCTGGTAGCCCTGGAAACCATGACACCCTTGACAGTCCTGAGTGACAGCCAGGGGTGCAATAAAACGGAACAACGGCTCCTCCCGGTCGGTTGTGACTTCACTTGATTCCTGGCCGCCGGCCTCGAAACTCCGCAGCGCCTCGGCTTCGAAGGTGTCGGGGGCATTCTCGGGGTTGAGGGGGGCGAGGCTGGTCAGGCGGTAGCGGGTCAATCCATCTCTGCGAGTCAGTTCGGCCAGTTCCCGGGTCATCAGGGACGAACTTTTGAGCGTGTAGACATTCCCGTCCTGGTCGGAAATTTCAGGTCGGATTTTGGCGGGACCGACAATGTAAAGAAAGGGATTGGTCACTTCCCCCGGACGTTTAATGGTATAGACCCCGCCATGGCTGGAATTCCACTGTCGAGTCAAAACGATCTGCCGATGCAGGGTTTTCGCTTGTTTGAGCATCAGGCGCTGAAGATCACCGGCTTCGCTCTGGGCAAAGAGGAGAAAAAGCCCGAGGCAGGCTGCGCCCAGCACCCCGCCGATCAGCAGGGCGAGCTTGAATACGACCGGGAGGTGGCGACCTGAAGGGGGCGGCTCGCTCTCGGGTGCTGGTGAGGTGGGGCGATCCATGCGGGGTCTCTCCAACGGGGCCGGAATACGATCCAGTATGGCCATGATTTTCCGGAGAAATCAAGAAGATAGGCAATAGAAAGGCATTTTCATCCGAGCCTTCGAAAAAGCGGAAACACGCGTTGGGCAGTGGTCAGCTGTCGGCTTTTTGCCAACGTCCCGAGCGCAGCAATGGTTCGAGGTCTGCAGCCGGGAGGGGCCGGCAGAAGTAAAAGCCCTGGGCGACGTGACAACCGGAAGCCAGCAGAAAATGGCTCTGCAGTTCTTCCTCGACCCCCTCGGCGATCACCCGCAGCTGCAGGCCGGCGCCAAGAGCAATGATCGAACGGGTGATGGCCCCCTCCTTGCCGCCTCGCGTCAGGTCCCGGATGAATGAGGGGGCGATCTTGAGGCCATCGATGGGGAAACGCCTCAGACAGGCCAGGGAGGTGTATCCGGTCCCGAAATCATCGATCGTCAAACGAATCCCCAAAGTGTGCAGCTGCTGCAGCGTTTCGATTCCAGCTTCCACATCCCGCAGCAACAGATTCTCGGTCAATTCCAGCTCCAGTAACGACGGCGGCAGATGGTGTGTCGCGAGGGCCGTGCTGAGGGTCGTCAACAGCTCCCGTTGCCGGAATTGGCGGGCGGAGATGTTGATCGCCACCGGGAGCGGCTCAAGGCCCGCCCGCTGCCAGGCGGCCAACTGGGAGCAGGCCGTTTCCAAGACCCACTGGCCGATGGGCACGATCAGTCCCGTCTCCTCGGCGAGTGGGATGAAGTCGCCGGGCAGGACCAGTCCCTGCCCCGGGTGCTGCCAGCGCAGCAGGGCTTCGAGGCCGACCAGGCGGCCGGAGGTCAGCTCGATTTGGGGCTGGTAGAAGAGGAGCAGTTCATTGTTGTCGAGGGCGCGCCGCAAGCGTTTTTCCCGTTTGAGAATTTCGAGAGCCCGAACGTTCATGCCGACGGTATAGAACTGGTAGTTGTTGCGCCCCTGATCCTTGACCCGGAACATGGCGGTATCCGCACATTGCATCAGCCGCTCCGGATCTTCGGCGTCGCCCGGGTAGAGGGCAATGCCGATACTGGTGGTGACGACCAGCTCGTGCTCGCCGACTCGGATCGGTCGCGACAGGCGGTAGAGGATCTTCTGAGCGACGACGGTGACCGGCTTGATCCCCTCAAGCTCCTCGACGATGATCACGAATTCATCGCCGCCGAAACGGGCCACGGTGTCCGCTTCGCGAATGCACCTTTTGAGGCAGGTGGACACCTGGCGGAGCAGCTGGTCGCCGATGTCATGGCCCAGGGAGTCGTTGATGGCCTTGAAATGGTCCAGGTCGAGAAACATCAGGGCCAGCTTCTGGCCGTGACGCCGCGCCTTCATCATCGCCCGGTGCAGGTGCTCATGAAAAAGGAGCCGATTGGGAAGGCCGGTGAGCGGATCGTGGTGCGCCAGCTGCCGCATCTGCGCTTCGCTCTGGCGCAGGGAGTGTTCCAGTTCCTTGCGGTGAGTGATGTTCTGGACCACACCCCAGAGCTGCAGGGGGGTGCCATCCGCTGTCAGACGGCAGCGGATGGTCATGGCAAAGCAGGCGCTGGTGCCGTTCGGAAGGACCGCCTCGAAATCCCCCTCGGCAGCGATTCCTTGACGAGCGGCCTCTACAAAAAGCGCCCGGAGACGTTGGGCGGACTCGGGGAGATAGCCGGCCAGGTGGTCTTCCAGACCCGGCGGGCCAAGGGCCGGGTCGCGGCCGAAGAGATGATAGACTTGGTCGGACCAGGTGAGGGTGCGGGTGGTGAGGTCGAACTCCCAGTGGCCGATTTGGCCCTGGTCCTGGGCCTCCTTGAGGCGTTCCTCGCTGCGCCGGGTCTGTTCATGCTGGCGGTCGAGAGCGACCAGCATCGCGTTGAAGCTTTCCGCAAGTTCCTCGATTTCGTCTCCGGTCCGGGGCTGGAAGAAGCGATCTGCTCCGGATTTGTCCTGAAGGGTCAGGACGTGATGGGAAAAGAGTCGCAAGGGAAGCGTCAGTCGGTGCATCAACAGCCAGGTGCCGGTGCAGGCGAAGAGCAGCAGGGCGAAACCGGCGACAATGCAGAAGCGCCGGGCCCGGTCGATCGGCGCATAGGCTTCGGCCAGTGGATAGTTGG
>JBBQBQ010000270.1:0-4246 GCA_038317685.1 Desulfuromonadales bacterium
GACCGGGTCCTTGCCGCCATCAGCCACCTGCCGCACATGGTCGCTTATGTCTTGGTCAACGCTGTCGGCGCCTACGACCGTTACCAGGAAAATATCCTGGAGTACTCCGCTGGCGGGTTCCGTGATTTCACCCGCATCGCCTCTTCCGATCCGACCATGTGGCGCGATATCGCTCTGACCAATCGTGACGCCCTTCTTGAAATGATTGAGCAGTTCGACACCTTCCTGGCCGAGCTCAAGGAGGATATCCGCAGTGGCGACGAAGAGAGGCTTTTTGAATTTTTCCGGCGCTCCAAGTGCAGCCGGGATGCGATTCTCTAAGGCCGCTGCCGCTGCCGCGTTCCACCCTTTCAAGGGCTGTTAACCCTTTCCCCGGGTCCGAGGTTTTGTCATGGAAAGTCGCACCATTGCTCCCGTTCTTGGTCTGCGAGGGGAAATCACCGTCCCTGGCGACAAGTCGATTTCGCACCGTTCCATCATGCTCGGTTCCCTGGCCACCGGAACCACGATGGTCCGCGGTTTTCTCCACGGCGAGGACAACCATGCCACTCTCAATGCCTTTCGGGCCATGGGAGTGGAGATCAGGGAGGAGGCGGGCGGCGTCCTGCGTATCGAGGGGCGGGGACTGCATGGACTGCAGGAACCGGAGGACGTCCTCGACTGCGGCAACTCCGGGACGACGATCAGGCTGATGACCGGACTTCTCGCCGGCCAGGGATTCTTTTCGGTCCTCACCGGGGACCGCTACCTGCGCCGTCGGCCGATGAAGCGGGTGCTGGCGCCGCTGGTTGCCAGGGGGGCGCGTATCTGGGGGCGCGGTGGCGGAGACCTGGCTCCCCTGGCGATCCTTGGCGGGCCGTTGCGGGGGACCGATTACCAGTCGCCGATTGCCAGTGCCCAGGTCAAATCGGCGCTCCTTTTGGCCGGTCTTTACGCCGACGGCGAAACCACGGTGCGGGAGCCTCATCTTTCCCGCGACCACAGCGAACGGATGCTGACTTATTTCGGGGCTCAGGTGCGCCCCTTCCCCGGCGGTGTGACTCTAACCCCTGGCAGTCCCCTCGAGGGGCGTGAGGTTCAGGTCCCTGGCGACATTTCCTCGGCGGCCTTTTTCATGGTTGCGGCCATCATCACCCCCGATTCCGAGTTATTGATCCGTAACGTCGGGATCAATCCGACCCGAAGCGGCATTCTCGATATCCTTCGGGGCATGGGAGGATCCCTCGAATGCCTCAACACCCGGGACCTCTCAGGTGAGCCGGTGGCCGATATTCTGGTTCGGTCGAGTGCCCTGCGCGGGATCGAAATCGGCGGGGAAGTCGTTCCCCGGGCCATCGATGAATTTCCAGTGGTCAGCGTCGCTGCCGCCTATGCGGTCGGGACAACGACGATTCGCGACGCTCGTGAGTTGCGGGTCAAGGAAACCGACCGCATTGCCGCCATGGTCGCCGAACTGAGGGGGCTTGGTGCCCGGGTCGAAGCCCGCGACGACGGCATGGTCATTGCCGGGGGCGGGTCATTGGCGGGGGGCAGGGTCACTTCCCATGGCGACCACCGCATCGCCATGAGCCTGGCGGTGGCCGGGCTGGTTGCCCGTGGGGAAGTGACTATCGACGATACCGCCTGCACCGCCACCTCCTTTCCGAACTTTTGGGAGCTGTTGTCTCAGGTGTGCAGATCATGAACCGTGTTGCAGCGACCTCCTTGGAAGGTTGAACGGATTTCCATGCCCAAGCCGATCATTGCCATCGACGGCCCATCAGGCGCCGGCAAAAGCACCCTCAGTAAACTCCTCGCCCGGGAGCTGGGATTGGTCAATATCGACACCGGCGCCATGTACCGCTGTGTCGCGTTGGCGGCCGCGCGGGGCGGCGTCGACCCGGAGGATGCCCAGGCCCTGGAGCGGATCTGTGCCGGCATGGCCATCAACTTCATCCGCGATGGCGCTGGAGAAAGGGTTCTCCTCGACGGTGAAGATGTCTCCGCCGCCATTCGCGCCCCCGAGATCAGCCTGCTGACATCAAGGGTGGCCGCCTGTCCTCAGGTGCGGCGTGCCCTCGTTGGTCGGCAGCAGGAGTTGGGGAGGGATGGAGGAGTGGTTTTGGAAGGGAGGGACATCGGTACCGTGGTCTTTCCCGATGCCGAGGTTAAATTCTACCTTTCGGCGACCGCCTCCGAGCGCGGGCGGCGTCGTTTTGAGGAACTGCGCGTCAAAGGACTCGCCGTTGACCTGCTGCAGACCATTGCCGAAGTTGAAGCGCGGGACTCCGCCGACAGTGCCCGGGAACATGCTCCGCTACTGCAGGCGACCGATGCGGTCGTCATTGATTCCACCGCCAAGCCGATCGAAGTCGTATTGGCGGAGATGCTGCGGGCGGTCCGGGTCAAATGCCCAGCCATTTCGGGAACCACCTCCTGATGAAAATCATCCTCGCCCAATCCGCAGGTTTTTGTTTTGGGGTTAAGCGCGCCACCCAGATGGCCTTTGACGCCGCCGGTCAGGTCCGCCAGATTTGTTCCCTCGGCCCCATTATCCACTCTCCGCAAATGGTAAAAAAGCTTGAGGAGAAGGGCGTCAAGGTGGTTGACGATGTGGACGATATCAGAGACGGCACCGTCATTATTCGCTCTCACGGGGTGACGGCGGCAGAACTCGATCAGATTCGGGAACGGGATCTGCACATCGTCGATGCCACTTGTCCCTTTGTCAAAAAGGCTCAGGAGCATGCGGAACTCCTGAGCCGTGAAGGTTATCTGGTGGTTATCCTCGGTGAAAATCACCATCCCGAAGTTCAGAGTATCGTATCCTACGCACGCCAGGGGCAGGTGCGGGTGGTGGCCGACCGCCAGGAGGCCGAGGCCCTGCCGCGGCAGCCTCGCATCGGCATCGTCGCTCAGACCACCCAGCCCCTGGAAAACCTGCAGCAGGTGGTCGCCGCAATTCTGGAGCGGACCAAGGAGCTGCGAGTTTTCAACACCATCTGCGACGCGACCTCGGTCCGTCAGAATGAGGCCCGGGCCATCGCCGCCGAGGCCGACCTGGTTCTGGTCCTCGGCGGCCACAACAGTGCCAATACCAACCGACTGGCGCAACTCTGCCGGGAACTGCAGCCCAATACCCGTCACCTGGAGACGGCCGATGAAATCGACCCCGAGTGGTTCGTTGGGGTCGATATCGTTGGTGTCACCGCCGGAGCCTCCACTCCGCGCTGGATCATCGATGAGGTCATGGCGCGGGTCCGGGCTTTTGGCGCGGTCAGCTGAGTTCCGCCAAGCCTCCCTGCGGAGAAAATAATTGTTTGTCTTTACGGGCTCTTTGTGCTATGGTCCGTCCCCATGGCTACGCAGTCAACCTGTCGGTAACGACAGGAAAATCGTTAGGGGGTACAGGCTTTAATGGCGGACATCAACGAAACCAACAACCAGGACAATGAGGCCGAACTGATGGATGACGAAAAAGAGTTCGGCGAAATGGAACAGAGCTTCGAAGATCTTTTCGAAAACAGCATCAAGGAGCTCAAGCCCGGCAACGTCGTCACCGGTATGGCAGTTCAGGTTACCAGCGACACCGTCGTCGTCGATGTCGGCGGAAAATCCGAAGGCGTGATCCCCCTCAGCGAGTTTTACGACGAGAAGGGGAAGATCAACGTCCAGGTCGGTGATGAATTTGACGTGCTGATTGAGCGCACCGAGAATGAAAATGGCCTGATCAGTCTCTCCAAGGAAAAAGCCGACCGGCAGAAGGTCTGGAATGCCCTTGAAGAGAACGCCGTGGTCGATGGCCGTATCATTTCCCGGATCAAGGGTGGCCTCTCCGTTGATATCGGCGTCAATGCCTTCCTTCCCGGATCCCAGGTTGACCTGCGGCCGGTGCGGAACCTCGACAAGTTGATCGGCGAGACCTTTAAATTCAAGATCATCAAGCTCAATAAGCGTCGCGGCAATATCGTTCTGTCCCGGCGGGTGTTGCTCGAAGAGCAGCGCGAGAGTATGCGCTCCGACACTCTGGCGACCTTGACCGAAGAACAGGTGGCCGAAGGGGTTGTCAAGAACCTCACCGATTACGGGGCTTTTATTGACCTCGGTGGGATCGATGGCCTGCTGCACATTACCGACATGTCCTGGGGGCGGGTCAGCCATCCCTCCGACATTCTGGCAGTGGGGGACAAAATCAAGGTTAAAGTCCTCAAGTTCGATCGTGAGAAAGAGCGGGTTTCCCTCGGGCTCAAGCAGATTGCCCCCGATC
>JBBQBQ010000271.1:0-4234 GCA_038317685.1 Desulfuromonadales bacterium
GCTCACAACTTTGGCCCCCTTGCCGACCAGCCAGATGCCGAGGGTCAAGAGGAGCAAACCATAGATCAGTTTGTTCAGAGTCACCGGCCGGCTGCCGCTGATCACCTGTCCACCGGCAACGATGGTGTCGTCGATGGAGAAGATTTCGTAGTTCCAGACCCCTGAAATTTTGCTGGGGATGCCTTCCAGAAGCGCCTGCAGCCGATCGTAGACAGAGCGGGAGTGTTGCGCGGTAGTGAGTTCGGTCCTGACCCGATCGATCAGGAAGTCGATGTTTTCGGTGCTGACGATAAGTTGCTCCAGGTCGTTCATTCGGGCATGGTAGGACTCCAGCTTGGCCTGATCGAGACTCTTGTCCTTCTGGGTGTCAGGGCCAATGTTGAGAGCCGCGGTCTGGGCCTGAATCAGGGTGCGGGTCAACTGGGCTTTGGAGTTAAAATAGTTTTTAAAGCCGCTGGCCCGCTCCCGCCAATTGTCGAGATTCTTAAAAGATTCGGTGAAATCCTGGTCCTTTTCCAGCCCCTGGGAGATGCGAAAACGCTCTTGCCACAGAACCGATTCCAGATGGTTTGCGACCAGCAGCAATTTGAGGGTTTCAACTCGTTGGGCTGCGGTTACCGCCTCTACCTGGCGCAATTCGAAGGCCTGTTGAAGCGGTTGCTGACTCGTGGGCAGGGCGGTTCGACCTTTCTCCAGCAAGGTTCGGGCGTCTGCAACCTGCTCTTGGGCATCGATATTGAGTCGCTCCGCCGCTGCCAACTGCAGGTTGAGCTTTTCCCGGGCCGCCGTGACAGAGGTCAGGCGCTTATCAAGAGCGACCTTGGTGAAACTGGTATGGCCGACGGTCCGGGCCAGCTTCTCTTCGAGAAAGGCCAGTTCCCGCCGGAAGAGTGCGATCCTTTGTTGACCGAGGTCCACCCTGGCGAGGGTTCCCTGCAACTGGGCTTCGGCCAAACTCTCCGCAACTTCGGCTGATTCCAGCAACCAGCGCCGGCGGGTTTTGCTCTGCACTCCGGTCTTTTCGAACTCTTCCGCTGCCTGGCGGACTTGGGCGCTGGCCTTCTCCAGGGACTTACGGTACCCGTCCACCAGGTCATCCTCCAGGGAGGAACGAACCTGTTCGGTCTGCAGTTCGAGATGTTTGGAACGGAGTTCCGCAGCGAACTGATCGGCCGAGGATAAGGGATAGGGTTCCTCCGGGGTGCTGCTCGACCAATCTTTAATCGACCGGGACAGGTCCTGGTCGGCCTGGGTGACGGTGTCGAGGTTTTTCAGGGATCCTAGCCAGTTTTCAAGGGCCAGACGGGTGCTGAAGAGCTGGTCCTGGCGGGTCGTCAGTTCCTCGATACTGGCGTAGGGGGGCGGTGCCTTGGCGTTGAGAAGGTTGCGGATTTCCTGGTACCGGCTGTTGACGTCGTTGATCTTCTGACGAATGTTTTCGAGTTTGTCCTTGCTATCGGAGGCCGGCACTGAACCTGAAGGCTGACTCGCCGGTGGGTTGGAGGTCTGGCCAGGCAGTTTCAGGGGGAGTTGGGCCAGGACCGGATTCGCCGGCGCCAGCAAAGAGATCAAGCCGAAGAGGAGGGGCAGAGTCCTTCGCAGGGAGCCAACGATGGCGGTCGGATGAAAGCGGGATACTTGATTTTGGTCCATAGGGGGGGGCTCTTTTCCCTTGAAAGGTTGCCCTTTGGCGAAGGGCACCGGAGTGATGAATTATACACAATTCGGGCCGGGTCCTCCCACCCGATCTGTTATTAAATAAGACAGCACCGTTCCAGGGTATCCCGGAGCGGTGCTGTCAGGTCTGGTGAGGCCTCCCGGCCCTGGTTGCTACTGCCGCCGCTGCAAGGGAACTCGGGTTGGCGCCACCGGAGCCGGAGCGGCCGGGGCGATGCGCGGTGGGGGAGGAGGGGCGCACTGGCCGGTCAGGGTGACGATCAGCCGGACCTGGTTGTTCCCCTCGTTCCTTTCCTGAACCTGATTGTGTGGGTCGAGACCCAAGCCGAGAAGGTTCTGCCCGGGTCGGAGGCTGAGGGTTTCGTTCGCGGTCGCGGTCGCTCCGGAGGCCAGTGGACCCCAAGGGTGGGGCGGCGGTACCGGCGCTGCATTGTTGCTCCAAAGGCTTTGAAAGGCTCCAGCGCCGCCGGGGCCGACATTTTTGACGCTGTACTGCATCGGGAAGACGCACAACCCGTTGAGATACTGCCGGGCGGAACCGGCATCGAAGGTCAGGGTCGTCCCCCAGTTGGCGCGCTGGCCGGAAATCGATACGGGTCCTTCGAAGGCCAGGTCGGGGAGAAGCGGCATCGGAGGGACCAGAGTGGCTGCCGCCGGGGTCTGCACCGCAGGGAGGGAGGCGGCAGTCGGGGCCGGGACCGGTTTGGCAGGGGAGAGTCGAGTGCTTAAGGGAGCCAGGGTCGGTGTGGTGGCCGTCGGCGCCTGGCACTGGCCGGTCAGATTGATGACCAGCCGGACCTGGTTGTTGGTCTCGTCGCTTTCCATGACTTGACGAAGGGGGTCGAGGCTGAAGCCCAGAATATTTTGCCCAGGGGTCAGGACGAGGTTTTCGCTCTGCGCCAGGAGCGCTCCCGCAGCAAGCCCCGGCCAGCTTCGGGTGGCGGTTTCGGACTTGCCGCTGCTGGTCCAATTGCCGGCGAAGGGGCCGGCGGGGCCGGGACCGCTGTTACGCAGGGAGTAGTGGATGGTCACGACGCAACGGCCGTCGGCTTGCCGCAGGGTGTTGGAGGCGTCGAGGGTTTGGGTGGTTCCCCAGGCGCCGGGCTGATTGCCGACGGTCAGGCGCGGATCAACGATCAGGTCCGGCAGGAGCGCCGCCGCCAGTCGGAGGTTCCCGGCCGGGGTCGGTTCCCGTCCCGCCGGCGCCGGCCCGGAACTGGTCGGGGTCAAGGTCGGTAACTGTGGTCCCCACGACGGACCCGGAGGTCCATTGACCTGGCCCATGGTCTGAGTGAGAGGACCGGCGGCGCTGGGGGAAAGTCTCGGCGTTCCGAGGGCGCCGGGGGCTGAGCCTGGCGGCAACTGGCCGCTCATGGGCTTCATCCCGCCTTGTTGCTCGGCCATTCCGGCTAATTGCCCCTGCAGGTTTCCTTTGACGAGGTCAACCTGGGGCGTCGTCATTACCGGGTTAAGGTGTCCCTGCACCCCTTCACGGAAGGGGTCAGGGTCTCCTGGTTTGATCCCCCCGATTAAATCCTTGAGCTTGTCCTGAACCGAAGGTCCCGGCGGCTTGGGCGGAACGAATTGGTGGGCCAGGGTCCCCTGATTGACCCCGTCGACGGGGCGCGGCGCCGTCATGGGGGAATAGACGAAGGGGAAGGGCCATTGGTCCCCTTGGACCTGGGAGACCAACATGGCAGAGGCGGCACCGACGATCAGCGGGTCGATCAGATCGGCGCCGAATTTGCCGAGGCCGTAGGCCGTCGTCAGCTTGGGAACCTGCTGGGCCACCAGGGCCGCCTGGACGATATAGGCCGACGACGGATTGGCTTTGCAGTTCACCAGTTTGACCGGCAGGGTTCCATACCAGGAAGTATAGATGTCGTTGCAGTAATACTTGAGAGTTGGCCGGGGACAGGTCAAATCGGCCGGTTTGTTGCTCATGAACGAGTTTTCCGCCGTGATCGTGCAATTGAACTGGGAACCGCGTTTCTTCAACTCCGCCGCGATCTTCTGCGCCGCTTCCTTGCCGGCGACGGCGGTATTGACGGAACATTCCTTTTCCCGGCCGACGGCACCCATCAGACCGAGGCAGTCCTTGTAGGCATCGACGCTCGAACAGGTCATGGTCTGGCCGAAGGTCGGACAGCCGTGCTGGATCAGGTAGTCGCTGAAGCGGTTGCCGAACTCCAGGGGGTTGCCCTCCCAGAAGGAGGATGTGCACCAGGCACCGTTCGGCTTGGGACTGCCGAGTTGGGTCGTATCGTGGGTGGCGATCCAGCGATCAACGTGGCTGAAACCGAAGCTCCGGAAGTCGGTGCTGCAACTGCTGGCGATCATGGCACCGGGGGGCGGAGAATGATTCTTCTGGAAGGCGGCGGCCTCCACCGCCGCGAGCTTGGCGATCTGCCCCGGACTATTGTACTCCTGGCGTTTCTTGGTCAGGGCCGGGAGGACATTCTTGGTTACGTCGGCGGTCCATTGGGCATCGACGGTGTTCCTGAAGACGTCGGAGGCGATATTGATATCGCCGGAACTGAAGTTGTACGGAACCTCC
>JBBQBQ010000272.1:0-4171 GCA_038317685.1 Desulfuromonadales bacterium
GGCTCACGGCGGGGAACAATTCAATTTCGGCGGCCAGCATTTTTTTGGCAATCTCCAGCAGCGCGCGGATATCCGCGCCGGAGATGCGCCCCTCGGCCATCGGCACATCGAGATTCAAATAGGGAAGCGCTTGGCAGGAGTTCCGGAGGGTCTCAAGGAATCGGTCGATGGCCCCCCGTTCCGCCGGAAAGGCGTGCTTGAGGGCATCCCGCAAGGCCGGACAACCGACCGGGAAACGGAATTCCTGCCCGCCTCCGAGGGGCCGGAACCGGTCGAAGCCGTCAGCGGCCAGGGGATACGGCTGCAGATCCGAGCGCACTCCGAGATAACGGCAGTAGCGATCAAGAATCTCCCCGCCGCCGAACCCGCCTGCGTAATGAAAGCCGGTGTCGAAGTGCACTCCGCACCGGTCGAAACCGCGCAGCAGCGGGGCAATCTGCGCCGCCTCCTCGAGCAGGGCGACCTTCTTGCCATGCTGCGCAAGGATCGTGGCCGTGGTCAGTCCGGAAATACCACCACCGACGACGACCCAGTCATGGGTCATGCGTCGAATCCGAGGACCAAGCAGGCGTTGGTTCCCCCAAAGCCGGCCGAATTGCACAACACCCGTTCCGGAGCCTGACTGATCGTCTCGGCGGCGATCCGCAGCTTGGCTGAGGCGGCATCGGGTCTGGAAAAATTGAGGTTCGGCGCGATAAAGCCGTGGCGGGCCATGAGGGTCGAATAAACGACCTGGGAAGCCCCCGACATCCAGAGCTCGTGACCGGTCATCGATTTCAGGGAGGAGATCCAGGGGGTACGGTCGCCGAAAACCGCGCTGATATTCTCGGCCTCGGCGGCATCACCGGATGGGGTCGAGGTGGCATGGGCACAGAGATAATCGATATCGGCGGGTTTCAGGCCGGCCCGCCCGATGGCCTCGGCCATGGCCCGCTGCAGGCCTCCCTGGCTCGGCACGGAAAGATGCAGGCCGTCGGAGGAAAAGGCATAGGCTTTGACTTCACCGAGGATGACGGCGCCCCGCGCCCGGGCCAGATCGTAGCGTTCCAGAACCACAGCGGCCGCGCCCCCCCCGGGGACCAGTCCATCCCGGTCGGCATCGAAGGGGCGGCAGGCGGCGGTCGGATCGTCGCAGCGGACCGAAAAGGCGCCAAGGGCGTCGAAGCCGCACATCGACTCCCAGTTGACCTCCTGGGCACCACCGCAGATGATCCGCTCCTGGCGCCCCAAGGCGATGAGGTCGGCGGCCTGACCGACGGCGTGACCGCCGCTGGAACAGGCCGAACTGATACTCCAGCAGGCGCCGCGGGTTTGCAGCAGGGTGTTGAGGTTCATGGTGACGCAGCTGGTCATGGAACGGAAGATCAGGCCGCTGCCGATCAGTTTGGTCTCCCCCCGCTCCCGCAGCAGGTCGACCTGCTCCACGGCCGATACCGCGCTCGAGTCGCAACCGAAAATCAGGCCGGTGGCCTCATTCTGAATCTCCTCCGGCGCCAGACCGGACATGGTCAATGCATCGCGGGCCGCCTGATAGGCCTGAATGGCGAAATCAGGCATGGTCTTGCGCTGCTTGCGGGAAAGAACCGCTTCGGCGTCGAAACCACGGACCCGGCCGGTGAGAGGGCTACGGAAACCAAGCCTCCGGCGCTCCTCGTCGATGACAATTCCCGACTCCCCCCGGCGCAGCGCTGCCGCGACCGTGGCGACATCGCTGCCGAGACAGGAAACGATCCCCAATCCGGTAATGGCGACTCTATGCATGGTTCTCCGCCATCCTGTTCTCTCCTCGGGCAACCGGTGGCCGGGAGCCCCCGGGGTCCCCCGGACACCCTTTACATATAAGCGCCGCCATTGACTGCGAAGACCTGGCCGGTGATATAGGAGGCCCGCTCCGAACAAAGAAAGCTGACCAGTCCTGCGACTTCATCGGGGCGCCCGATCCGTCCCAAGGGAATCGTCGGCAGGATTCGCTCCTTGGGAAGGGCGCCGATCATTTCGGTGTCGATAAACCCGGGGGAGACGGCATTGACAAGAATGTTGCGTCGCGCCACTTCGGCCGCCAGCGCTTTGGTCGCCCCGATCAGGCCGGCT
Organism: Desulfuromonadales bacterium; assembly: GCA_038317685.1. Classification (GTDB taxonomy): domain Bacteria; phylum Desulfobacterota; class Desulfuromonadia; order Desulfuromonadales; family DDH964; genus JBBQBQ01. The sequence continues at coordinate 2,092 of JBBQBQ010000272.1, forward strand.
TTGGCCGCCGAGTAGTTGGTCTGGCCGGGAACCCCGCTCTGCCCGGAGGTCGAAACGATGTTGACGATCCGCCCGCGCCGCCGCTTGAGCATGGCGGTGATCACCGGTTTGGTGACATGGAAGAAGCCGTCGAGGTGAACTGTCAGGACCTCCTTCCACTCCGACTCCGCCATTAAAGCCAGGATGCCGTCCCGGGCAAATCCGGCGTTGTTCACCAGCACCAGCGGCGTACGCTCGGCAAGGAGAGGCTCCAGGGCGCTCTGCACCGCCTGCCAGTCGCCGACGTCGAAGGGGACGAGGGTACAGGCGCCGCCGGCCGCGGCGACCTGAGCGGCGACTGCTTCAGCGCCGGCGCGGTCACTGCGGAAGTTCAGCCAGATATCGAAGCCGTTGGCCGCCAGATCGACGGCGATGGCAGCCCCGATCCCCTTGCTGGCCCCTGTTACCAGGGCAATCTCCCGCGTTCCAGACATGTCCATATGCAAAATCCTGACTCAGGGGTGGGGCCACCGACGAGGCTTTTAAATTGCAAACCGGGTTGGTAATTTACCGATATTTCCCGGAGAATTCAACAATTATTCCGGAACGCTGGGCGCCCCTTCAGAGTCTCAAGGGCGCACGACAAGCTGCCTCATTTTCCGTCCGCTGCTCACCTTGAACCCATTTTTCTCGTAGAACCCCAGGGTCCGGGAGAATTCGGGGAGCGGCGGGGTGCAAAGTTCCACCCGCGTCCAGCCCCGCTCTCGGGCAAAATCGTGGATCGCGCCGAGGAGGGCAGCGCCGACATCTTGGGAACGGAAGGCCGGTTCGACGAAGAATTCCTGGATGATGCCGAAGCTCCCTTGGGCATAAAGTGCATGGCTTTCGCAAAGATTCGCGGCGGCGATCGGTTTCTGGGTCGCTCCATCGAGGGCAAAGAAGGCGGTGTAGAACCCCCGTTCCATGAAATCCCGGCAAAGGTCGATGATCTGTTGCGAATCCCTGTCGAATGACGCGACGCCGGTCCGCTCACTGATCTCGTCGGCCAGGCGCAGGGCGAATTCCGCCACCAGTGGGGCTTCGTTGGGCAAAGCGCGACGAACCGTGATTTCCATGCCTACCTCCGGGGAATGGCCTTCGCCCCTTGCGGGTCAGCCATATTCTATCTGAAATGCCGGCACCGCGGAAGAGCTTGGCGCCGGGCGGGGCATGTCATTGAATTGGTAAGCTAGTCGACAGGCGGGACGACGCTTGGCCGATGGGGACAGGTCGGGTCATCGATCTTGACGATCTTCTCGCATTCGGGGCAGTAGCGCATGTCGATCGACGCCAGGTATTTGGCGGTCGGCTTGAGGGTGATGGCATGAAAGATGGCGATGACAAAAAGAGCCGTCCCGTAGAACCACCAGAGGAAGAAGTTCCGGCCCTTGTTGATGGCGATAAAGGCGGGCAGAAGCCCCAGGAGCAGCAATACAAAAAAGTATTCCATGAGGGGATCTCCGTAACGGAGCATCGTTGGATAAAAGATTAGGTCGGGAGCCGATGGCTTGAGTATAACCGAGCGCGCCCCCCGACGCCAAGGCCATAGATGCACAGAAAGACCCGGCGTTCCCGGAGATCGGACAAAAGTCGCGCCCGATCGTCGTCGAAGGGGTCTTTTAAGGGACCCCGGAAAAGTCCTGGACCTTATATTATTGGTCGGACAGGCAACATTGCTTCTCCTCGCAGATCAATAAAGCATCCTTTTTCAATTTCGATTTCCAATCCGTGACTTTTTGGAGAATCTCATTCCGGTGTTCGAGAAAATGACCACGGAGATAGTGAGCGTCCAAGTCAAACCACAGACCTCGATAGCCCTCCATTTCCTTAATGGCTTTGTCGTCGCCCATCCCTTCCTTGATGATCCTGTAAGCGGCAACCATGACGCCGGTGCGATTTTGTCCGGAACGACAATGAACAAAAATCGGTTTTGGCGCCTGATCGATAATGGCCAGAAAATGGGCAACGTGATCATCCAACAGTTCCGGTGCAATCATCACGTTCGGCTCCCAGTCACGTACCCGGAAATAGTCAACCTGGTAGTGGCCGGCCTTGGAGAGTC
>JBBQBQ010000273.1:0-4163 GCA_038317685.1 Desulfuromonadales bacterium
CTTTCCTTACACCAGACACGGAAGCTGTGAAACACCTGGCAAATTGCCTAGAAACCTACCATATCCGGAACTGGGGTGTCAAGCCTTCCAAGGAAGAAAACCCGAGAAGTTATGCCAAGTTAAAAGATTTTCCAGGTCTGCGGCAAGAACAGGCGCTGATAAAGATTCATGGCGTAGCGATCGGTCATCCCGGCAATAAAGTCAGCAACCGACACCTCAGGGGGATCTTCGGCCCGGCAGCGTCCGCCAAGATCAAGGAGCGTCTCGCGGTGATCCATGAAATAAGCAAAGAGTTCCCGCAGAATCCGGGAAGCCTTGACGAAATCATCGTGGACCGAGGGAACCCGGTAGACATTTTCGTAAAGCCAGTCTCGAAGGGCTAGAATTGCTTCCGCCACCGATTCGCCGATAAGGATATCACTGCCGTCTATCGTCAGGGAGCACTCGATCACATCCCGCACCATGGTCTGCACCCGCTCGCCGTGCCCCTTGCCCAGAACATCAACGAGGTTCACGGGAAGGTGGTCGGAACGGACCAGTCCGGCGCGCACGGCATCGTCAAGATCATGGTTGACATAGGCGATAATGTCGGCCAGACGGACGATACGGCCCTCCAGGGTCCGGGCTCGAGGTTCTCCCCCCCCCGCCAGCAGCGGCCCCCGGCCCTTGGAGTGGTTGAGAATGCCGTCCCGCACCTCCTCAGTAAGATTGAGCCCTCGCCCTTCCCGTTCCAGAATATCGACCACCCGGACACTTTGGGCCACATGCCGAAACCCGCCAGGGGTCAATTCATCAAGGACCTCTTCACCGGCATGCCCGAAGGGGGTGTGTCCAAGGTCATGGCCAAGAGCAATCGCCTCGGTGAGATCTTCGTTGAGCGCCAGAGCCCGGGCCATCGTCCTGGCGATTTGAGAGACTTCCAGGGTATGGGTCAGCCGGGTCCGGTAGTGGTCCCCTTCCGGCGCGAGAAAGACCTGGGTCTTGTACTTGAGCCTGCGAAACGATTTGCTGTGGAGAATTCGATCTCGATCATGCTGGAACAAGGTCCGAATCGCGCAGGGCTCTTCCGGCCGTGCTCGTCCCAGGCTCACGGAACTCAGACAGGCGTGGGTCGACAGCGCCTTCCGCTCTCGTTCTTCGTTAAGAAGTCGAATGTTCATTATCGATGAGTACCACATCCCATAGGTTAAATCGGCCGTGCTTATTCTATACTCCACCGGTTTCTTTCTGGCAAACAATTTGTCGGGAACGGAGTCTGACCGCTCTCGGGAACTTCCAAATAGTCAACCATTTTAGGGATCGGCCAAACAATTTTTTCGATGGACCACTTGAAAACCATTCTTCCACGTCGCACTTATTGTTGATTTGTTTTTTTTTGAAAAAATCGCTGCACGGGGGAGGTTATTATTCCCGTTCGTTAAGCGAAACCCGAAGGGGTGACCAAAAATTTTATCTAGAGATAGATTTTTCAATTTTATAGTTGATTTTATCGGAGAATATTGTATCTAATATCCAAAGCTTATTATTACAATTGCTTAAATCAATCATTCAAAAGGAGATTTACTATGGCAACACTGCTGGAAATGGCCACTGAGATTGTTCTTTCCCTGGCTTCTTCCTCGACCATGTCCAAGGAAGAACTGCTGTCAGAAATCGCTGCCGTTCACAAGGGTCTTTCTGCCATCGAAAAGGGTGAACTCCTTCCCGAAGTTTCAGCCGATGAATCCGCCGCGGCCCCGACCATTTCACGCAAGAAGGCCTTCGGCAAGGACAAGATTACCTGCATGCTGTGCGGCAAGGAGATGAAGACTCTGGCCCGCCACCTGAAGACCGCCCATGACATGAAGCCCGGCGCCTACCGGAAACAGTTCGGCATCCCCCGCACTCAGCCTCTGGCTGCCAAGAACTATTCGGAAAGCCGGCGCCAGATGGCGGTCGATCGCGGCCTCGGAGCCAACCTTGCCAAGGCCCGTGCGGCCCGAGCCAAAGGCAAGAAGAAATAAGCAACTTGCTCAATGCAGGTCTGTGATCGAGAGCGCCCCGAAAAATCCGGGGCGCTCTCGATCTTTCGGGGACCCTCGATGAAAAATCAGAAAACTGACGGCGTGGCCATTTCCCTAAGAACAGGTCGGGAGACTTGCGGGGAAAAGCAGCGAGGAAACTCTTGAAAAGGGTTCTGGGTGAAGAAATGGGGTTTCGTCCTTGACCGCCGTCTGGGGATACCTTACATTTGCCACGTCAACGACCGTTGGAGTCATTCCTTGCCGATGAAGCGAATTTTCCTGGGCGACCTCCGGGTCAAACTCCTTTCGACCGCGGAGCTTATCCTCAAACACTGGGGATACCGCGTCCTGGCTTCGCCCAGCGCGGCCCAGCTCGGTCGATTCCTGGCCGACGTCCCGCCCGATTTGATGATCCTGGGGCAGGGTCTGTTGGCGGGAGCCGACCCGGAGCTTCGGGAACGGCTGAAGAAAATGGTCGCCAAAGGCGCCCCCCCGCTGGTGGTCCTGGAAGACCCTGAAGCCCCTGCGGTCCCCGACTTCCCCCAGGAGTCCTTGCCGGTCCCCCTCGATATCTTCTCCCTTTTCGAGCTGACCCAGCGGCACCTCGAATCGACTCCGCGGCGCAACCTGCGGTTGCGGGTTCAACTCCCCGGCATGTTCTACACCGGCCCCAACCCGTCCCTCGCGGAGGTCCTCAGCCTGAGCGTCCACGGCCTCTTCATCAAAACCGGCCACCGGATTCACGACCTCAATCGCTTCAAGGTGATCATCCCCCTCCTCGGCATGAAGACCGAGGTCGAAATCGAGGGGGAAGTCATCTATCGCGTCCACCCTGGCCCCGATAACAATTACATGCAGGGGGTCGGCATCGAGTTCGTTGACCTTGAACACGAAACCCTCCTTGTCATCAAGGACTTTATCGAGAACCGGGTGCTCGGCGAAATGGCCGACAGTCGCAACGGGTCCCGTGATCTCGACCTCTCGCAACTGCACATGCACGGCCGCGACCTGACGCTGCTCATCACCTCCGCTCCCCACAAACCGGCCTGAGCTTCACCTTTCCTACCCCAGCTCCGGAAGGAATGACTTCCCCGCCGTCCCTCCCAGACCGCCGAGGCCCTCTGTCAAGGTTGCGGCGACGTCGGCAAAAGTATCCCGGACTCCGAGCGCCGGTCCAACCCTTAGCCGTCGGTGCCAGGCCAGCAGCGGGACCGCCTCGCGGGAGTGGTCGGTCCCCGGTGTGGTCGGGTCGCAGCCGTGGTCGGCGGTAATCAAGAGGAGGTCTTCGGGACGCAGACGGCCTTGCAGGGTCGACAACCAGCGATCGAACTCCTCCAGGGCACGGCCGAAACCGGCGGCATCGCGGCGGTGTCCGTAGAGCATGTCGAAATCAACCAGGTTGGTGAAGATCAGTCCTCGCTCCACCTCGTCGAGGGCGCGCAAGGTCTTCTCCATGCCGGCGGCGTTGTCGAAACTGGTGGTTGCGGCGGTAATGCCGCGGCCGGCGAAGATATCACGAATTTTCCCGACCCCGTAGACGGTCTGCCCGTCGGCGGCGAGTCGATCCAGAACCGTGATGCCGGTCGGCGGCAAGGAGAAATCGTGACGGCGCGGGGTGCGCCGGTAATCGTCCGGCCCGCTGCCGACGAAGGGGCGGGCAATGACCCGTCCCACCCGGTAGGGGTCGAGGATCTCCCGGGTTCGGCGGCAGAGCTCATAGAGCCGCTCGACCGGCATGACCGCCTCATGGGCGGCGATCTGGAAGACCGAATCGGCGCTGGTATAGACAATCGGCCGGCCGCTCCGGCAATGCTCGACCCCGAGCCGGCGGATGATCTCGGTGCCGCTCGCCGCGCAGTTGCCGAGAGGGTCGAGGCCGGTGGCGGAGCGAAAGGCCGCGATGATCTCGGGGGGGAACCCGTCTGGATAGGTTGGGAAAGGTTCCCCCTGAATGACTCCGGCCAGTTCCCAATGGCCGGTGGTGGTGTCCTTGCCGGCGGAACGTTCCAGCATCCGGCCGAAACCGGCCAGCGGCTGCCGGACCGGCGGCACTCCGGGTATCGCCAAAATGTTCCCCAGGCCGAGGGTCGCCAGGTTCGGCAGCGACAGGCCACCGCAGGCGGCCGCCACATGGAGGAGGGTATTGGCCCCCTGATCGCC
>JBBQBQ010000274.1:0-4067 GCA_038317685.1 Desulfuromonadales bacterium
CTCTGCGATACCGGGACTCCCCTTCACGGTCGATATAACGCAAGTGTTTGCCAAACAGGCCCGCATAGGAATCAGCCCAGAAATGCTGGACGACATATTGCCCGTCGCCTTCAAAAACGTGTTGTAGCGCTCCCTTTCGCACCGCCACCCCGTGATGGATATTTCCGGTCAGGATGACCGCGTCATCCTTATACAGCTTGTTGATGGCTCTTCGTCCGCCCCACCGAGTCCCGCGCAACGGCTTGCCCCGGAAATAATATTGGTAATAGAGGGACAGCACCCCGCACTCCCCATGCTCTGAAAGATACTGCCGCAGGCCTGCGACGATTTCCCCGGGAAAGATTTCATCCGGATCCATGCGCAGCAGCCAGGGGTGGGTCGCCAGCGGAAAAAGGACCGGCCAGACCTCCTCAACCGCCGGGACCGGGGGATGGGTCACCAGCCGCACATTGCGGAAGGTGCTGGCAATCTCCCGGGTTCGATCGGTTGAACCAAGGTCGCAGAGGATGATCTCGTCGCAAAAGCCGAGGCTGTCGAGACACCTATGCAGGTAACGACTCTCATTGTAGGTGACGATGATGCAGGAGATCGCCTCGGCCATGATTTGCTCCGGGAAACTGTCCGTGTTCACCCTCAATGGTTGACGTGGGATCAACCGCTGCCCGTCTCTGGAGGTGTTGAAGGAAGTTCTGGGATGGCGCGGTCCAACCGGCCATGATGTCTGACCCATCTTACACCGGATGCCCCTGGTTGCCTGTATAGAAAGGGCACGGGCCGTGCGTTTGGAGCGGCCGGTTCCGCCAACGCCAAACGCCGCCCGATGGGGCGGCGTTTGGCGTTTTCTGAATGGGGGGGAGGATTCAGGGGACTGCGCCGGCGAAGAACTGCTCGTGGGCGACGGTCTGGCTGAGGGCGTCGAGGAAACTGACGCCGATCGGCTTCATGACGAAGATCGCCATGACACCGATAAGAAGGAGGGCGGCACTCCAGTTGAGGAGACCCGTGAGCCAGGGCCAGTCGGCCTCGATCCGGGTTTTTTTGAGAACGCTACCCTCGTCGTCCTCCCGCAGGGAGATTCCTCTCCGCATCAGGCGCCCGGCGGTCAGGAAGATCAGCGCCGAGACGAGGAACTGGGGCATGACCTCCAGCGTCAGGGTGCCGGTGGCGAGCATGGCCCCATAGAAGGCCATGGCGCAGAGGCCGAGGAGGGTCAGATGTTGGCTCATCTTGGCATTCATCAAGGCATCCCGAAGGCGGTGGCTGCTTGAAAGTCAAATTTGGTGCTGGATCATGATGACGACGGTTTGAAATTAACTGTAGTTTAGAAACTTGTCAAGTCTTCCGGGAACGGCGCCGCTTGCCTCATGGGGCGCCGACGGAGCGGGGGGGGAGCGGGGCGGTTCGGCCACTTTCCCGACTGAGGCGCAGCAGACCGCTGTAGCCGACGACCAGACCGGCGGCGATCGCGACCCAGCCGGAAGCGGCACGAATCAGCGAATTACCTCCGATTTCTCCGAGGGCTCCCAGCAAAAGACTCACCATAAGCAGACCGAGCGCGGTTTGCAGCCGCCGTCCCCCCTGATGGCCGGAGGAGAAGAGCACGGCAGTGAAGAGACCCCACATGGCCAGGAACGAGCCGATCGCGGCGGGTCCCGGAGTTTTGCCGATGCCGCAGGCAGGAAGGAGGATCATTCCCAGCAGGGAGAGCCAGAAGAGGCCGAAGGCGATCCCGATGACGGCCCCGAGGGGGTGGCGCTGCCGCCAGTCGGCAATGCCGACCAGGACCAGGCAGCTGCCTCCGTAAAGGAGGCCGACCCCGAGGATCTGGGCGCCGATCGGGGAGAGACCGGTATTGAAGAGACCAAACAGGGTGGCGGTCAGCCCCAGACTGAGCATGCCGAGGGGTGACGGGGGCGCTTTATCCGGGGATGGGTTGTGGGTCGAATCAGACATGGCGACCTCCGGGCGTGGTGGCGGACCACCGGGCGGGTTTCGGGGCTGGGGTGAGGCCGGCCGTCCCTCAACGACCTGATGGCCCCACCCCACACCGGAAAAGGAGCTACGATCAGGAATTCAGCAACCTCCGTACCAATTCGGAACGAACCTTAATAATTATTAAAAAATATCGTGATTTCGAATGGTTGCCATTGGATGGAAGCTCGCTGCGGGAGATTTTGGGGAGGCTGTTTTGCAGAAATGCAAATCCGGGCGGAAGGTTTTGGAAAAGACCGCTTGGGGGAGCGTTGAGAAGGTCCCCGTGTTGTTAAGAAATGCAATTTGTTCAATTAGTTAGAAATCTTATGCGGACGCCGGGGGTCCTTCGCAGCGGCGCAAAACAGATTTTTGCCTTTTGCAGAATTGCGAGGGCCGTCGATTCTTTGATCGTTAACCGACGTCGTCTTTGCGAAGCTCGTATTTTTTCAACTTGCGGTAGATGGTGGCCATGTTCATACCCGCCTCCCGGGCCGCCGCTTCGACATTCCCCTGGTGGCGGCGCAAAAGCTCCCGCAGATAGGCAGTTTCGAAACGGGCCATGGCCGAGGCGTAATCGCTCTCTTCCTCCTCTTCCTCCTCCCCTTCGAGCTCCTCCCCATGGTCGACGGCGATGAACTGGGCGAGGACCGCCAGGGGGATTGTCTCTGCGGTTTCGATGGTCATGGCGGCCTCGATGACGTTGCCGAGTTGGCGGATGTTTCCGGGCCAGGGGAAGTCGCAGGCGGCCTTCATCGCATCCGGGCTCAAGCCCTTGACCTGGGTGCCGAATTTTCGGTTTTGTTCGCGGATGAAGTGGGCGACCAGCAAAGGAATATCGCCGCGTCGCTCCCTTAGCGGCGGCAGGTGGAGGTTGACGACGTTCAGGCGGTAATAGAGATCCTCCCGAAAACCGCCGGCCTTGACGGCGGCGAGGAGATCGGAGTTGGTCGCCGAGATGATGCGGACATCGACCTTGGTCGGGCGGGTTTCGCCGATGCGCAGAAACTCCTGCTCCTGGAGAAACCGCAGCAGGGTCTTCTGCACATTCATCGGCAGATTGCCGACTTCGTCGAGGAAAAGGGTGCCGCCGTCGGCGGCCTCCAGCAGTCCCTGACGGTCGTGGGCGGCGCCGGTGAAGGCGCCTTTCTTGTAGCCGAAGAGTTCACTCTCCAGGAGCGATTCAGGGAGGGCCCCGCAGTTGATGGCGACGAAGCGGCCCTCCCCGCGGGGGGAGTTGTAGTGGACCGCCTGGGCGATCAGCTCCTTGCCGGTCCCTGATTCTCCGGTGATGAGGACAGCCGTGTCGCGGACCGCGACCTTCGCAACTTTTTCCAGGACCGCCTGCAGTCCGGCGGCGGCGCCGATGATGCGGTCGAAACGGAACTTGCCGGTGAGCTCCTCGCGCAGTTCACGGTTTTCTTCCAAAAGTTTCGATTGGTTCAGGGCGTTTTTCACCCGGTAGAGGAGTTCCTCGGGTTCGAAGGGTTTGGTCAGCATGTCATAGGCGCCCTTGCGGAGAGCCTGGATCGACAATTCAACGGTGGCGAAGGCGGTGATCATGATCACCGGCATGTTCGGGGCTCGCTCCTTGATCCGCTGCAGGACCTCCAGTCCGTCCATGCCGGGCATCTTGATGTCTGAGATGACGAGATCCCAAGCCGCCGGGTCAAAGCTCTCCATGGCCTCGAAAGAGCGGGTGCAGGCCTGGACGGCATAGTCCTGGTCGCGCAGAACCGCCTCCATCATCCGGCACAGCCCTTCTTCGTTGTCGATCAGCAGGATTCTTTTTTTCGCCATCTTTAATAGTCCTCATGGTCGATGGGAAGGCTGATGGTGATGGTGGTGCCGAAACCGACCCTGCTCTCCAGCGCAACCCGGCCGTGATGCAGTTCGACGATCTGGCGGGTGATGGCCAGTCCCAGGCCGGTGCCTCGGGCCTTGGTGGTGAAGAAGGGTTCGAAGATCTTCTCCTGATACTCGACCGGGATGCCTCGCGGCGATCCGCATTTCCTATCAGGATCCAGATTTCCTTGGCCAAGGAAAGGAAATCAGCGTCCGCATCCCCGCCACCGGGCGGAATCTGAAATTCAACT
>JBBQBQ010000275.1:0-3975 GCA_038317685.1 Desulfuromonadales bacterium
TTGGGGTCTTGAAGGAACCTTCACCTACACCCCGTCCAGGCTTGAGGGGGGTGGCAGCCACGATCAGATCAATGTCTACACCGGGCGGCTTGATGCCCTGTACCACTTCCTGCCGGGTGCGAAAGTCGTCCCCTACGCAGCCCTCGGCGGCGGGATCATCTCCCTGGGGAGCGACTCAACACCCGACGAGAGCCATGATGACCAGGACCTGGTCGTCGACTACGGTGGCGGAGTCAAGTTCTTTTTCAATCCGGACTGGGCTCTGCGCTTCGATGTCCGGCATATCCTGGATTTCAATGTTCGTGATAAACACAAGAGCCAGGACTTTTACAACAACCTGTCGGTCATGGCCGGAGTGACCTGGCAAATCGGCGGTAAATAAAGGGGGACATATGCTGCGGATGGTCCTTCGGGCAATCCTGACCGCCGGTCTTGGTATCACTCTCCTCGCCGGGAGCGCCGCCGCCGAAAACCGTTCAGGTTCCTTCAACATCAGCCCCCTGGTCGGAGGTTATCTCTTCGAGGGGAACCAGAATTTGAAGGACCGGCCGGTTTTTGGCATCGGGCTCGGTTACAACTTCGACCAGAATTGGGGTCTTGAAGGAACCTTCACCTACACCCCGTCCAGGCTTGAGGGGGGTGGCAGCCACGATCAGATCAATGTCTACACCGGGCGGCTTGATGCCTTGTACCACTTCCTGCCGGGTGCGAAAGTCGTCCCCTACGCGGCCCTCGGCGGCGGCATCATCTCCCTGGGGAGCGACTCAACACCCGACGAGAGCCATGATGACCAGGACCTGATCGTCGACTACGGGGTCGGGCTCAAGTTCTTTTTCCATCCCGATTTGGCCCTGCGCCTGGATGTCCGTCATGTCCTCGATTTCAATGTGAATGACGATCATAAAAGCCAGGAACTTTACAACAACCTGGCGGCGCTGGCAGGGGTGACCTGGCAGCTCGGCGGTCATGGACAGACCTCTGACGCCGCCGATGCGGATCTTGATGGGGTCGTCGATGCCGTCGACCGCTGTCCCGGTACGGTCGCCGGAACGGTCGTCGACCAGTTCGGGTGCCCGACCGACTCCGATGGTGATGGAATCCTAGATGCGGCCGACCTCTGTCCCGGGACCCCGGACGGGGTGACCGTCGACGCCAGCGGTTGCCCGGCTGACTCAGACCGGGACGGTGTCATCGATGACCGGGATCGCTGCCCCAACACCCCAGCAGCTTCGAAGGTCGATGCCGCAGGGTGTCCGCAACCTGAGGTGATAGTTGTCCCCTCGGGCGACAGTGATGGCGACGGAATTACCGACGACAACGACAAATGTCCCAATACCCCGGCCGGCATGCCCGTCAATGGCTACGGTTGTCTTCGGGACAGTGACCGCGACGGCGTCTTCGATATCGACGACCGCTGCCCCGATAGTCCTCCCCGAACCCCGGTCGGCAGCGATGGTTGCCCGGTTCCTCAGGGCCAATCTCTGACCCTGCAAATTGAGTTCGCCAGCGGTTCGGCTCAGGTCAACCCGAAGTCGATTGCCGAGCTGGATCAGGCCAGGGCTTTTATTGCTGCTCATCCCGGCGCGAAAATTCGCGTCGAGGGTCATACGGACAGCGTTGGTTCGGCTCCTTATAATCTCAAGTTGTCGCAACGCCGAGCTGAGACCGTTCGTACCTATTTACTCCGTGACAGCCGCCTGAAGCCGGCTTTGATTACGGCCCGCGGCTACGGAGAAAGCCATCCGATAAAGGGCAATAATACCCCGGAAGGTCGTTTCGCCAACCGCCGGGTGGTGATTACCCTTAGCGACTAGTCCGGCCACACTGACGGCGGGACCGGCGGGGCCGGCTGCGGTATTGTGCCGCCCGGCTCCGCATTTTATTTTCAGCGGGTGATTCCTGCCTGGGTGCAGAGACGCAAGCAGTTACTTTGGTTCGGCGAAATCATCATGTGAAGAGCTGAAGACTCCTCCCGGAGCAAATTATTTCCATGCCTTTTTTTCGCGACATTTTTTGGAAGCGTCTGCGCCGCAACCACCTGGCCATGGCTGGTGGGGGCATCGTTCTGACCATGTTTCTCCTCGCCGCGGGCGCCCCTTTTTCCGGATATGACCCCGGCGCTATCGACATCGGGCTGCGTCTGCAACCTCCCGGCCTGCACCACTGGCTCGGTACCGATGATCTGGGGCGAGATGTCTTTGCCCGGATTCTTTATGGCGCTCGCATCTCTCTTTTGGTCGGCTTTGTGGCCGTCGGCATTGCGACCAGCTTGGGTATTGTGGCCGGGGCTCTGGCCGGCTATTACGGGCGTTGGATCGACGCGCTGCTCATGCGTTGTGTCGATATCATGCTTTGTTTTCCGACGTTTTTTCTGATATTGGCGGTCATCGCTTTTCTCGAACCATCGATCTGGAACATCATGATCATCATCGGGCTTACCGGCTGGATGGGAGTCGCGAGGTTGATCCGGGCCGAGTTCCTGTCGCTGCGGGAAAGGGATTTCGTTCAGGCCGCACGAGCTCTGGGCGCCTCAGATGCCCGCATTATTTTTAGGCACATTTTACCAAACGCTCTTTCGCCGGTGCTGGTCTCCGCAACCCTGGGGGTCGCCGGCGCGATTCTCACCGAGAGCGCGCTTTCCTTCCTCGGTATTGGGGTTCAGCCCCCGACACCGTCCTGGGGAAATATGCTGATTGCCGGCAAACAGACGCTTGGAAGTGCTTGGTGGCTCTCCGCCTGCCCCGGCCTGGCAATTCTGCTGACGGTGCTCGGCTACAACCTGCTGGGGGAAGGCATCCGGGACGCTCTCGACCCTCGGATCCGCGAATAATTATGACATCAGTGGCGGTGCCAGGTGGCAAGGAAGTTTGGGGATGACTGAGCTCGCGCCCCCCCCCGAGACTCCGGGCCGGATCGTCCTGGAGCGGATGAAAGCCTTCTCGGGCGAGGACTTCGGCCGGGTTTGGGATTTCTATCACCCCGATTCCAATTTTCGTTCCGCTTTTCCCGACCGCGCGGCTTATGAAGACCATGCCCAGTTGGAACTCTCGAGAACCTTTCGCTTCCTCGAATGGCGGGTCCTTTTCGAGGAGTCGGGAACGGTCGGCAGGGTTCTGCTGTACAATGTTTTCCAACGGGATGATATGGTCTGGGAAGGTATCGAAGGGCTGGAACTGGCTCCGACCGAACAGGGCTGGCGCATTCTGGCCACGGCCCGCCTAGAGCGGGCACGATTCCCCGGTACGCTTGAAACCTTGAGCTGGGGGGAGTTTGTCAGGCTCACTGACGGGATATTCTTTTAGGCCCCCAAGCGGTAGGTTGCGTTCGGGGAAGAGGAGGATGACCAGCGATGCCGGAACTTCCGGAAGTTGAAACCGTCCGACGTGGTCTCGAACCACTACTGGTCGGGCGCACTCTGTCCGGGGCGGAAGTGCGGATCGAAGGCCTGCGCTGGCCTATCGCCGGGAATCTCGCCGAAGTTTTGGCGGGACGGAAAATCCACGCCGTCGGCCGGCGCGCCAAGTATCTGCTGGTCGGTTGCGAGGGGGGTACCGTCATCCTCCATCTAGGGATGACCGGTCGCCTTCAGGTCGTGCCGGGAACCCTTCCTGCAGGTCGCCACGACCATGTCGATCTGCTTCTCGACGACGGCTGGCGGCTTCGTTTCCATGACCCCCGGCGATTTGGGGCGATCCTTTGGACGCCTGCTGACCCCCACCAGCATCCGCTTCTGGTGGAAATGGGCCCGGAACCCTTCGCGGTCGAAATGACCGGCGATTATCTATACTCGCGTTCACGGGGCCGCAGCATTGCCGTCAAAACCTTCATCATGGACCAGAAGATCCTCGTCGGGGTCGGCAACATCTACGCCAGCGAAGCCCTATTCCGAGCCAGAATTGCCCCTGACACAGGGGCCGGACGGGTCAGCCAGGCACGATACAGCCGTCTTGCCGAAGCCATCCGGGTCGTCCTGGG
>JBBQBQ010000276.1:0-3967 GCA_038317685.1 Desulfuromonadales bacterium
CCTCAACCACATCACCCACTACCGCTTCGATCGCCCGATCTCCCTCGCGCCCCATGTTTTGCGGCTGCGACCGGCGCCGCACAGCCGTACCCCGATCCGGGCCTACTCGCTGAAAATCCTCCCCGAGAGCCACTTCCTCAACTGGCAGCAGGACCCCTTCGGCAACTACCTGGCGCGACTGGTCTTCCCGGAGCGCACCAATGAGCTGCGCATCGAGGTCGAAGTCATCGCCGATTTGACCGTCATCAACCCCTTCGACTTCTTCATGGAGGAGGCGGCCGAGCACTACCCCTTCGCCTACGATCCCCTCCTCGCCAAGGAACTCGCCCCCTATTTCGAAAAGACCGAGAGCGGGCCGCTATTGACCGCCTGGCTGGCGGGGGTCGATCGCGGCGAGCGGCGCACCGTCGACTTCCTGGTCGACCTCAACCAACGGGTGCGGGAGAGCGTCAACTATTCGGTGCGGATGGAGCCGGGGGTGCAGAGCGCCGAGGAGACCCTTGGCAAGGCGATCGGCTCCTGCCGCGACTCGGGGTGGCTGCTGGTTCAGATCCTGCGCCATCTGGGGCTGGCGGCGCGCTTTGTCTCCGGCTACCTGGTGCAGCTCTGCGCCGATGAGAAGTCCCTTGACGGCCCGTCCGGCCCCGAGGCCGACTTCACCGACCTCCACGCCTGGGCCGAGGTTTACGTCCCCGGCGCCGGCTGGATCGGCCTCGACCCGACCTCCGGCCTCTTCGCCGGCGAGGGGCACATCCCGCTGGCCTGCACCCCCGACCCGGCGAGCGCGGCGCCGGTGACCGGGGCCATCGACCCCTGCGAGGTGAGCTTCGAATTCTCCAACAGCGTGCAGCGCCTCCACGAAGACCCGCGGGTCACCAAGCCCTACAGCGACGAAGCCTGGGCGCTGATCGACGCCCTCGGCCGCCAGGTTGATGCCGACCTCGTCGCCGGCGACGTGCGCCTGACCATGGGCGGGGAACCGACCTTCGTCTCCAGCGACGACATGGAAGGGGCGGAGTGGAACACCCGCGCCGACGGCCCCCACAAACGCAAACTCGCTTATGACCTGACCCTGCGGCTGCGGGAGGCCTTCGGCGCCGGCGGCGTCCTTCACTTCGGGGAAGGCAAATGGTACCCGGGGGAACCGCTGCCGCGCTGGGCCTACGGCTGCTTTTGGCGCAAGGACGGCGTTCCGGTCTGGCAAAACCCCAAGCTCCTCGCCGACCTCAGCGTGGACGGCGGCTGCGGCGTCGACCATGCCGGGCGCTTCGCCCGCCGCCTCGCCCAGCACCTCGGCCTCGACCCCGGCTACCTGGTCTCCGGCCATGAGGACGTCTTCTACTACCTCTGGAAGGAGGGGACGATCCCGGCCAACTGCGACCCCCTGAAGGCGAACCTGAAGGACTCCCTGGAACGGCGCTACCTGGCGCAGCTCCTCGACCAGGGGCTGGGGGAGCCGGTCGGCTTCGCCCTGCCGCTGAAATGGCAGGCCGATCGGTCCGGCTGGGGGAGCGGCCGCTGGGAGTTCCGGCGCGGCGCGATGTTTTTGGTCCCCGGCAACTCGGCAATGGGACTGCGCCTGCCCCTCGATTCGATCCCCTGGACCGCCCCCGAGAAGCGGGAACCTTTGGCCGAGAACAGCCTCTTCACCGAACTCCCGGCGCTGGGGGACATCCACGGCGAGGTGGCCCGGCGCTACAGTCATTTCGATCCCCAGCCTCCGGCCCACCCCGGGCTACGGGAGCAGACGTCCGCCGACGGCAGCCGTAAGCCGCCGGAGATCCCTCACACCGCCCTCTGCGTCGAGGCCCGCAACGGGCGGATCTGCGTCTTCCTACCGCCGGTGGGTATGCTCGAGCACTACCTCGACCTGATCGCCTGCATCGAGGCGACCGCCGCCACCCTTTCCCTACCGGTCGTCATCGAGGGCTACGAACCACCCCGGGACTGGCGCCTGGAGCGGCTTTTGGTGACCCCCGACCCCGGCGTCATCGAGGTCAATATCCACCCCGCCGCATGCTGGGAGGAGCTGGTCCGCAACACCGTGGTCCTCTATGAGCAGGCGCGCCTGGCCCGCCTTGGCACCGAGAAATTCATGCTCGACGGCCGCCATACCGGCACCGGCGGCGGCAATCACATCACCATCGGCGCCGCCACCCCGGCCGACAGCCCGGCGCTGCGCCGCCCCGACCTGCTGCGCAGCCTGATCAGCTACTGGCAGCATCATCCGGGGCTCTCCTATCTCTTCTCGGGGATGTTCATCGGCCCCACCAGCCAGGCCCCCCGGGTCGATGAAGGCCGGGACGACGTCCTTTACGAGCTGGAGATCGCCTTCCAGCAGATGCCGAAAGGGGAGACCCTCGCTCCCTGGCTGGTCGACCGGCTGCTGCGCCACCTGCTGGTCGACGTCACCGGCACCACCCACCGCTCCGAGTTCTGCATCGACAAGCTCTACTCCACCGACAGCACCGCCGGGCGCCTCGGGCTGGTCGAGCTGCGGGCCTTCGAGATGCCCCCCCACGCCCGCATGAGCCTGGTCCAGACCCTGCTGCTGCGCAGCCTCATCGCCTGGTTCTGGAAGGAGCCGTACCGCCATCCGCTGATCCGCTGGGGGACCGAGCTTCACGACCGCTTCCTCCTCCCGCACTACGTCCGCCAGGACCTGAAGACCGTCGCCGCCGACCTGCAGCGGACCGGCTACCCTTTCCAGCTCGACTGGCTGGAGCCGTTCTTCGAGTTCCGCTTCCCCCACTACGGGTCGGTCAGCGTCGACAATCTGGAGCTGGAGCTGCGCTTCGCCATCGAGCCGTGGCACGTCCTCGGCGAGGAGGTCAGCAACCAGGGGACGGCGCGCTTCGTCGACTCTTCGGTGGAGCGGCTGCAGCTGCGGGTGACGGGGCTGACCGAGGGGCGCCACGTGATCGCCTGCAACGGCCGCCGCCTGCCGCTGCGCTCGACCGGCCGCAAGGACGAATTCGTGGTCGGGGTCCGCTACCGGGCCTGGCAGCCGCCGTCGGCCCTGCATCCGACCATCAAGCCCCACTCGCCGCTGGTCTTCGACGTCATCGACACCTGGAACGGCCGCTCCATCGGCGGCTGCTCCTACCACGTCGCCCACCCCGGCGGACGCAGCTACGAGGTCTTCCCGGTCAATGCCTTCGAGGCCGAATCGCGGCGCATCAGCCGCTTCTGGGACAACGGCCACACCCCGGGGCCGCTGCGGCCGGCGCCGGAGCTGGCGGCCCTCGGCATGTTCCTCCCGACCGGCCATCCGCCGTGCCCGATGGCGCCGCCACCGGAGGACGTCAACGAAGAGTTCCCCTACACCCTCGACCTGCGCCGGGGACGGGAGTAGGCGCGATGATCGGCATCAACCGCACGGAAGGTCCGGCATGAAGCTGCACGACAATCCCGCCGCCGGCGTGGCCCAGTACTACGCCACCCGCCTCGGCACCTACGATGAAATAGAGACCGCCGAAGCCCGGCTCCTCCCCCACTGGGAACAGCTGCTGAAGGCCCTCGCCGCCATCGGCGGCAAGGGCCTGGACCGCCGCCGCCAGGAAGCGGAACGCCTGCTGCGCGAGAACGGCGTCACCTACAACGTCTACAACGACCCGGAAGGGAGTTTGCGCCCCTGGCAGCTCGATCCGGTCCCCCTTTTGATCGGTCATAGCGAGTGGGAGCACCTGGAGCGAGGCCTGCAGCAGCGGGCGGAACTCCTCGACCGAATCCTCGCCGACCTCTACGGGCCCCGGGAGCTGATCCGCGACGGGCAGCTCCCCTTCGAACTGGTGCATTGTCACCCCGGCTTCCAGCGCTGCTGCGCCCGGCTGCCGGTCGCCGGCGGCCGGCACCTGATTCTGTATGCGGCCAACCTGGCCCGCGGTCCGGAAGGACGCATGTGGGTCCTCGACGACCGCACCCAGGCCCCCTCCGGCGCCGGCTACTCCCTGGAAAATCGCACCGT
>JBBQBQ010000277.1:0-3964 GCA_038317685.1 Desulfuromonadales bacterium
GGAAAGGACCTGTTCGAGGTGCGCGAGAGGATCGTCCTCCGGAGTGGGCCAGGGAATCGTCGAACGACCGCGATCCAGGGCCCGCAGCACCCCGTTGATGAAGCCGGTGGCGCGCTGCAGACCGAGTTCCTTGGCGAGTTCTACGGTCGCGTGGACCGCCGCGTGGGCCGGAACCCGGTCGAGTCTCAGAAGCTGGTAAGCGCCGAGGCGCAGCAGCCGCAATACGGCTCCTTCCAGTTTCGCCAGCGGCTGCTTGCAGAAACGCCCGAGAGCGAAATCGAGGGGACCGCGGCGGCGCAGCACCCCGTAGACCAGCTCCGTGGCCAAAGCCCGCTCTCGCTGCTCGGGGAGACGGTCGAGCGCCGCCGACAGGGCGAGGTCCGCATAGGCCCCATCCTCCACTCGGGTCAGGACCTCATAGGCGGTGCGGCGGGCTTCGGTGATTTTCACTGGCGGTCCTGTCGGGGAAAGGCTCTGCCTGTTCAGGCACCCACATGTTCGTCGAGGGCGGCGATGACTTCGGCAAGAACGATGCTGGTGTTGAAGCAAGGGCCGTTGGGGCGGTGGTTGAGAATACCGATGACCGGGAGGGGGTATGAATCGCGGATTCCCGAAGTGAGATCTCGCTCGCAGGCGACCGCCAGGATGAAGCGCGGCCGCTTCTCGACGATGAGCTTGCGCGCCAGGGTCCCTCCGGTGGCGACGGCGATGGCGATGCCCCGTTCCCTGGCGAGTTCGGCCAGACCGCTGATATCACAACGGCCGCAGCGCACACACTTGTCGACATCCCCGGTGATCTTGATGGCGCAGTCAAAGAGCTGGATGCAGTGCGGCAGCAGTATCAAGGTCTGATCGGGGGTCACTCGCAGCTTCTTGGCGCGCACCAACTGGTTGTTGAGGGCGATGAAGGACTGCTGCAGGGTGTCGCGGTCAATGCCGACCAGGCGCCCGAGGGAGATGATGCCGGGGAAGAGATAGCGGATGACCAGGCCGCGCAGGCGCTGGGAGAAGAAAAGGTCGCGGCCGGTGAGAAGGGTCAGCACCAGGAGCAGCATGCCACCGACGATCAGCAGCGACAGCACCGCCAACAGCGAGCCGAAGAGGGTCGGCAGCAGCGGGTGAATGTTGACCAGGCCGATGCTCGGGACGTACCAGAGAAGGAGGGCTCCGACCAGCACCAGGGCAGAGGCGCCGGCGAGCAAACCGATAAAGACCCGCTTGCGGGGTTGATAGGCGGGCGCCGCCGGTTGCTGGCTCACATCAATCTCCCAAGGACGTCCCTGCCGGCAGCGGTCGGCCACGGAGGAATTCAGCGGCCGGCAGGCGCTTCTTGCCTGGGAGCTGGAGTTCGCCAAGTTTGAGGATGCCACTGCCGCAGGCCACCCGCACGCCGTCGGCGCCGGCCGAAAGGACCTTGCCGAAGGTCCCGCCGTCACCCGCCTCGGGAATGGTCCGGGCCACCTTCAGGACTTCCCCGCCGAGACCGGTATAGGCCCCCGGCCAGGGGTCGAGACCGCGCACCTGATTGTGAATTTCCGCTGCGCTGCGGCTCCAGTCGATGCGGCCGTCTTCCTTCTTCAGCATCGGCGCATAGCAGGAGAGTGCGGCGTCCTGTTTTTCCGAACGCAGCGTTCCTTCGCAGAGCCGGCGCAGGGTCTCTTCCAAGGTTTCCCGACCGAGCGAGGCCAGGCGGTCGTGAAGCTCACCGGCGGTCTCCAGGGGTCCGATGGGAATCGCCCGTTTCAGCAGCATGTCGCCGGTGTCGAGTCCGACGTCCATGAGCATGGTGGTGATGCCGGTTTCGATCTCCCCGTCGATGAGCGCCTTATTGATCGGCGCCGCGCCGCGGTATTTGGGGAGGAGCGAGGCATGGACGTTGATGCACCCGTAGCGGGGGATCTCCAGCACGCTTTTAGGGAGGATCTGGCCGAAGGCGACGACGACGATCAACTCCGGGGCCAAGGCCTGCAGCCCCGCCACCACCTCCGGCAGCCGCAGTTTGAGGGGCTGGAAGACCGGGATGCCGCGAGCTTCAGCCAGAACCTTGACCGGCGGAGGGGTTAACCTGTTGCCGCGACCGCTCGGCCGGTCCGGTTGGGTATAGACGCTGACGACATCGAAGCCGGCATCGAGCAGTCCCCTAAAAGGCTCCAGGGCGAACTCCGGGGTCCCCATGAAGACGGTGCGAATGGTGCGGGAATCGATCACATCTGCTCCTGCTGTTGTTCCTGAATTTTTTTGTACTTCTTGCGGAACAGGGTCTTCTTGAGGGGGGAGAGGTGATCGACGAAGAGGATGCCGTTGAGATGATCGATCTCGTGCTGGAGGCAGATCGCCCACAGTCCGTCGGCCTCGATCTCCTGGAGCTCTCCGTGCAGGTCGAAAAATCTGACCTGAACCTTGGCGTTGCGGGTGACCTTGGCGTAATATTCGGGGACCGACAGGCACCCCTCCTCCTCACAGACTTCCCCCTCGCGGACCACGATCTCGGGATTGACCGCCGGCAGCAAACGGCGAGGCTCGTCCTTGGGGGTGCAGTCGAGGACGATGAGCCGCCGGCTGACCCCGACCTGAGGGGCTGCAAGACCGACCCCCGGGGCGGCGTACATGGTTTCCGCCATGTCGGCGGCCAGCTGCCGGAGGGCATCGTCAAAGACCTTGACCGGTGCCGCTTTCTGTTTGAGGACCGGTTCCGGATAATGGTAGATGCGCAAAATCGCCATGCAGCGTTTTCCTGTGGGAAATTGCCCCTTCATCCAACCCTTGGGGCATGCTCAAGGGCTTAATCATACGGGGAGGAAGCGAAGAAAGTCAACCGCCCGCATCCTCCGGGTTCGTGCTATGGATGGAACTCCAAACCCAGAACTGCTCCGCTACCGGCCCTCAAGGCAACCGACTGCTCAGGCCGTGATCCATCGGTGCCAAAGGACTTTTTGGGGTTTGGTGGTTATTTCCATCCACCGTCTTTGAGGGGCTCCCCCGGAAGACCTTCTGCAAGGTTGTGTCAAATTGATTTTTGGAACATCCGGTTTCGACTCTTTGCAGGGCATGGCTCCTCAATTTCATCCAGAGGCTTGGGTCATGGTAAAGCCTGTCAATTTTTGCCGCAAAATCATCAGCATCCTTCGCCGCCAGCAACTCGGTGTTGTCCTCCCAGCCAAGCTGGCTGGCAATCAGTTTCGTCGCCACCATCGGCAGCCCAAACGATGCGGCTTCATAAGCTTTGAGTGAAACACCAGCCGCAAAACGGGTCGGTACTGCAAAAATTCTTGCTGCGTTAAAATACGGGGTTAGGTCATCGACCGGGCCGGCGAAAATAACATGTTCCGATTCAAGACCGCGAAGCCGGTAGGAACCGGCATTCCCAACCAATATGAGGGGAAGAGGCCGATGGGCAAGCTGCTTGATCCGGGGCATCACCTCCCGAACAAACCAAAGGATACCGTCGACGTTGGGGGTGTTGTCATATTCCATAGGCCCCACAAACAGAATCCCGTCCCGCTCCTCGAAGGTAGCCGGGGTCGGCCTGGGTAAACAAACATGGGATAAAACATGAACGTCCGCATGGCCGAATCTGGAAAAATGCGCCCCTTCGTCCGCAGATACGGTTAAAATAGTCTGGGCAATAGTAGCGAGCCTTACTTCCTCTTCTATGATTTTATTCCTTTTTTGGAGAGCACAAAACTTCCCTTCCAGTTCTTTCTGAAGAATTCCCCGAAGAGAAAAAATAGCTTCCGCGTCATAAATTATTTTCGTATTCCGGAACAGCTCAGGCCGTCTTGAATGAATATAGTTTACGACCTCCATATTATGCGGCCGACTTATCAAAATAAAATCGTAGTATCCGATTCTATCTTTCAGGAACTCAGTGAGCCCTTCCATGCCTAAACCAAGCATGACCTCGACGTTTCGAGGAAGAGTCCTGTAGGTGTAATCCCAATTATCGTCAGCCACAATCAGGGGA
>JBBQBQ010000278.1:0-3931 GCA_038317685.1 Desulfuromonadales bacterium
AGCGCCTCTATTCGATGCTCAAGGGGCGGGAGCTGCCGGAGGAGCTGGACGAGGAATCGGCCGCCGAGCTCGGCAGCCTCTTCCGGGAGCCGGAACCGATCGAATACAATCCCGATTTCCCCATTGAGGATTTCGATATCATCGTCACTGACGAGTGCCACCGCTCCATCTACAACCTCTGGCGGCAGGTCCTCGAATACTTCGACGCCTACCTCATCGGCCTCACCGCCACCCCGAGCAAGCAGACCTTCGGCTTCTTCCACAAGAACCTGGTCATGGAGTACGGCCATCCCCAGGCGGTCGCAGACGGGGTCAACGTCAACTACGACGTCTACCGCATCCGCACCGCCATCGGCGAGGCCGGCGGCCAGGTCGAGGCCGGCTACTACGTCGACAAGCGCGACCGCGAGACGAGAGAGGTGCGCTGGGAGCAGCTCGACGACGATTTCGCCTACGACGCAAAACAATTGGATCGCGACGTCGTCGCCGTCGACCAGATCCGCAGCGTGGTCCGCGCCTTTCGCGACAAGCTCTTCAGCGAGATCTTCCCCGGTCGGACCTGGGTGCCGAAGACCCTGATCTTCGCCAAGGACGATTCCCACGCCGAGGATATCGTCAAGATCGTCCGCGAGGAGTTCGGCAAGGGGAACGACTTCGCCCAGAAGATCACCTACCGCACCACCGGCGACACACCGGAGAATCTGATCAAAGCCTTCCGCACCAGCCCGATGCCGCGCATCGCCGTTACCGTCGACATGATCGCCACCGGCACCGACATCAAGGCGGTGGAGTGCGTCTTCTTCATGCGCATGGTCAAGTCGCGGGCCTACTTCGAGCAGATGAAGGGGCGCGGGGTGCGCATCATCAACGACAACGACCTGCAGGCCGTCACCCCCGACGCCCCCGGCAAGGACCACTTCGTCATCGTCGATGCCGTCGGTGTCTGCGAGCAGGACCAGACCGATTCGCTGCCGCTGGAGCGTAAGAAGAACGTCGGCTTCGAGAAGCTGTTGCAGGCGGTCGCCTTCGGCAACTGCGAGA
Organism: Desulfuromonadales bacterium; assembly: GCA_038317685.1. Taxonomy (GTDB): domain Bacteria; phylum Desulfobacterota; class Desulfuromonadia; order Desulfuromonadales; family DDH964; genus JBBQBQ01. The sequence continues at coordinate 1,042 of JBBQBQ010000278.1, forward strand.
TCGACGTCATCTCCTCGGTGGCGGCACGGCTGGCGCGGATGGAGAAGAAAATTAAGAACGAAGAAAACGCGGAAATTCAGAAAATATGTGGCAAGGGGCTCAAAGAGATAACAGGGAATCTGGTCGCAGCCCTTGACCCCGACCTGCATCTGGCGGAGGCACAAAAGGTCTCGGGACAGCAGGAGCCAGACGCCAAACAGATTCGCCAGGCGGCGGCGCGCATCCTCGGCGCGGCAGCCAAACCGCTCTGTAACCCGGAGCTGCGCGAGCTGCTCCTTGCCATCAAGAAGAAGAACGAGCAGATCATCGACACCGTCAGCCTCGATACGGTCGTCTTCTCCGGCTTCACCGAGGAGAAGGCGCAAGGGGTGGTTGACTCCTTCGAGCAGTTCATCGCCGCGAACAAGGATGAGATCACCGCCCTGCAGGTGCTTTACAGCAAACCTTACAAGCAGCGGCTACGCTTTGCCGATGTGCGCGAGCTGGTCGAGAAGCTGGTCGCCCAGGTCGAGCAGTTGCGCATCTATCAGACTCATCCACAAGGATGGGAGAAGCGGGTGCCCGATGAGCTTTGGGCGGCTTACCAGAAGCTGCAAGCGGGCAAAGTGAGGGGAGCTGCGGCCAATCACATTTTGACCGATCTGGTGTCGCTGGTGCGTTTTGCCATGCACCAGGAGAATGAACTGGTGCCGTTTCCGGAGAAGGTGCAGGTCAACTTTCGGGCGTGGGTCGAGCAGCAGCAGGCGAGCGGCAAGCGGTTTACGGATGAGCAGCGCAAATGGCTGGAGATGATCCGCGATCACATTGCCGCCAATCTGCAGATTGAGACGGATGATTTCGAGGATGCGCCTTTCTTACAGGCCGGTGGTCTTGGGCGGGTCTGGCAGTTGTTCGGGGATGATTTGAACGTGATTCTTGATGAATTGAATGAGGCGTTGGCGGCGTGATGTTTCGATGTAGGGGCGGGTTTGAAACCCGCCCCTACGGTTGCGTTTGGTTGGGTGCCGGAGGGCGGGTTTGAAACCCGCCCTTACGGTTGCGTTTGGTTGGGTGCCGGAGGGCGGGTTGGAAACCCGCCCTTACGGTTGCGTTTGGTTGGGTGCCGGAGGGCGGGTTGGAAACCCGCCCCTACGGAAGTGCCGATGAAACGTCACGGATTGTCAGAGATCGTCCGGGCATTCAAGACATTTTCTGCCAGACGCGTCAATCAGTTGCGCGACAATCCCGGCGTTCCGGTGTGGCAGCGCAATTATTACGAACGGGTTATTCGCGACGATCAGGAATTAGAGACCGTCCGGCAATACATCACCGATAACCCGGCGAAATGGAATAATGACGAAAATCATCCGTCACGAGTTTAGGTAACCTGTTGTCTTATGAAGCTGATGCCAGTATGATATTGGTACTTGAAAAGGTACTGAAAGGAGTGTTGATATGAATGCCATACCGGCCCAGGAACTCAAGCGTCGCGGGATCGCGGCGGTCGATGATGTTATCGCCAAAGGCGATGTCCATGTAATCCGCAACAACCAGCCGCAGTACGTAGTCCTCTCGGAGGCGCGCTACCAGGAACTGGTGGCCGAAGCGCACGATGGGTATCTGGCGCGGGTGCGGACCTCCCTGGAGGACGTCAAGGCTGGTCGGGCGCAGAAGTTCGTCACCGCCGACGATCTGCTCAAGGCGCTCGATAGCGACGAGCCGGCCTGATGTTCACCATCACCACGCCGGACCAGTTTCTGCGGCAGGCGCGCAAATTTTTCAAGAAACATCCCGACCTGAAACCCCGCTTCGCCAAACTGCTGGCCGACCTGCAGCACGATCCGTTTTCGCCCCAACTCGAACTCCATCCCCTGACCGGCAAGCTCGCCGGTTGTTACGCCGTCAGTCTGACCTACAGCTATCGCGTTACCCTGACCCTGTTCATCACCGAGCAGGAGATCGTGCTGCTCGAAATCGGCAGTCATGATGAGGTGTATCGGTGAGGGGTGGGAACGGGGCGGGGTTTCCCCGCCCGATTTGATTGGTAGGGACGAATCTTGTATCCGCCCGATTGTGCGGTTGATCTTGCAAAAACAGGGGCGATCACAAGGATCGTCCCTACGAAAACCTTTGTGGGAATGAGGCATTGGCGGCGTGAGCGTACCGTTGCATGGTCGCTTGATAGGTGCTATTGTTTGACCAATTAAAAGTCCTTTTGGAGGTGTTGAATATGCCGACTCCTGTTTTTTCCGAAGATATCGTTCCGGTTTCCGATCTGAAGATCAACCCGGGGCGGGTCATTACCCAAGTCGACAAGACGCACCGCCCGGTCCTCCTCACCAGTCGTGGACGCGGAGTGGCGGTGGTCCAGTCGGTCAAGGATTATGAGGCCGACAGCGAGGAGCGCGCGTTTCTCAAGGCGGTGGTGCAGGGGTTGATGGATGTCGAGGAAGGCCGCACCGTCAGTCTTGCCGACGCCAAGAAGCGTCTCGGTTTGGGCTGACGCGATGACAGGGCGTAAGTCCGTCGAGTTTGCCGAATCGGCGCTGATCGATCTGGAGGAGATGCGCGCCTGGTACGCCGAGCAGGGGGTGCCCGCGATCGGCGTGGGTTTCGTTGCCGAGATCGTCGGGCAGGTGGAGCAGTTGACCACCTTCCCCGAAAGCGGCCGGATTGTCCCGGAACTTGGGCTGGCAGCGGTGCGCGAGCTGATTCATCCGCCCTTTCGAATCGTCTACCGCGTCGGCGTTGACCGCATCTGGATTGTGCGGGTGTGGCGCAGCGAGCGGCTGTTGAAGATGCCGACGTAGGGGCACGGCACGCCCTGCCCCGATTTTTAGGGGCGCGGAAGATCGAGCCCCCACAAGGTCGACATTAAAAAAAAGTGCGCGGTTTAAACAGCCCCCGCAAA
>JBBQBQ010000279.1:0-3928 GCA_038317685.1 Desulfuromonadales bacterium
AGTAAAAGCCCCACCCCGAGACGCACTCTCGGCACTGGCCGATATCACCGGAACGCTGGCCGGATTCACAGCGGAACGGTGGCCGCTTTCATGTCAGTTCCACTGGCCGCTTTCACCGGAATACGCAACTCCGCGAGCAGAACACGACGGAAATAATCCTCCCCGCCCATTTGCCCCCCCTTTAGAGCCAATTCCAAATCGCCCAATGATGCTTCTGTAGAATATCCTCTGCACAACGGCGCTCCCGGCGAAATGGGCCGGATCATTTCCAGGGCAAACACGCCCAATTCTCTCGTCACAAACCCCGAGGTATCTCCCCCGGCAATGACGACTCGGCGAACCCCGGAGGAATTCAGAATCTCCCGGGTCCACTTCCCAAGGTTTCTCCCAACAACCTCGCCGGATTGGAATTCAGGGACGTCTATTCTTTTGAAACGTTCTCGATGAAGAGCAATCGTTTCATCATCGGGCCCAAAGGCTGTGTACATAATCACACTTCGGCCCTGGCTAAGGGTTTGGCTCACCTCGCCCATAAGGTTTTCAGGGGGCACTTGAGAATCGAGAAGCTGGTCGAGGGAGATCTTGATGCCATGGAACCCTTGTTCAAGAGCGAATTGGATTTGCTTCTGGGTTATGGGAGAGCAACTCCCGGAGATAACAAGAATCCGGTCCGTTTTTTCTAAAATCCTATTTGTAGGGTAAATTTCCGCTGGTTTGACCCCGATGGATTCCCAGTATGAAGTTAGTGCATATTCAACACCTGAAGAACCGACGACAAATTGCGGATTTTTGCCAACTCTCTCCCAGATCAACTGGCCACACTTGAGCAAATGTCCTTCGTCAAGAACATCAAACAGCAGAACGCCTTGTTTTCCTGTATCCTTGGCCTGAAACCTTCGTCTAATGTCTGAAAAATCCCCGGTCAGTTCCAGGATATTCATCAGCGAGATTTCTTCTGTTGTCTGCCTGGCGAGGTGCACACGGAGATCCGCTTCGTGCATGGGTGTGATGGGATGCCGCGACATGGTGGGATGCCGATCCAGGCGGAAAACCGTCTCCTGCATCCGCGCAAAATGGTTGCCAAACAGGGTATACCGCCCGAGAGCTGGCGCTCCCACCAGTAGCGGGACCAGGGGGTGCTGGTTAAAATAGTCCCGAGCCACCTCGATCGCCTTCCCTATACTGCCGACCTCAGGCGCGGAATCGAAGGTGGAACAGGTTTTATAATGAACGATCGGCACCGGGATTTTGGCAAAGCGCTCGAACACCGGCCGCAACTCACGTTCCATCTCGGCCGGGGTTTTGGAGCGACTGGTACCGGCCACACCGATGCAGCTAATCCCCGCGAAGCGTTTAAGCATCTCCTCGGTTGGCGCCTCCAGGAACAGAATGGTGCGATAGTTGTTGACGGCTAGGGCCTCCATCGCATCCGTTGATCCGGTAAAGTCATCGCCATAAAAAGCGAGCAGCAGTTGGTTCTTCTTCATGGCTTAGGACCCCCAGCAGGCTCGTGCCCGGAAAATTTTTCGATAGCCTGCTTAAGGGCGGGGCGTTGCTCCGCATAGACATCAAGGGGAATGCCCTGCCTGACAGCTTCCCAGCCTTGCTGCATAGAGAGGACTCCCGCTTGAAGACCGCCGGGATGCGCCAGTATCCCCCCCCCGGCCAGATGCAGCAGGTCCATCGATCGTATTGCCGCATAGGTCGGTACGGCGCTTCCCGCCCATTGGGCAGAAGAAAGCACCGGCATGACCGAGTACCCGCCGAACAGGGGTTCCAGACAATCCCGGATCGATTGAACGACGGTCTGATTTTCCTCGGAGAACTTATTGTCAAACCCGTTGGTATGGAGATGGTCCACGCCCGCCAGGCGACACAATTTTTGATACACCCTGAACTCCATGCCCAGCAGTGGGCAGCGCGTCATCGCCCCCCACTGATTGCGGTGGCCGTGGATAACCAGTTCGGCACCCTTACGCAAGAAAGCCACCCCGCTAAGGCCGATGCTGTTGATGCTGACCATCACGCAATTCCCGCCGGCCTTGAGAACCAGATCGTGGTTCTTTTTCAGGGTTTCGATATCGCCGGTAATGTTGAAGGCATACATCAACTTTTTACCGGTTTTGTCCGCGGCGCGTTCGACCTCTGCCATGACCACCCCTACCCTTTGTGCCAAGGGCGCACCTGGAGGGTCGGCGCAAAGCTCATCATCCTTGATGAAGTCGATCCCGGCTTCGGCCAGTTTTCTGACCATCGGCCCGTACTCAGAAATCTGCAGCCCGATGCTCGGTTTGACAATCGTTCCAATCAGAGGTCGGTCATAGACGCCGACAAGTTTTCGGGTCCCCAGAATACCGAACTGCGGGCCGGGATAAGCTTGCGCAAAAGCTGCCGGAAGCTCCAGGTCCAGCAACCGCAACCCGGACAATTCGCCCAGCTCGTAAAGATTGCCTGCGACGGTAGACAACAAGTTTGGAAGAGAGGGCCCAAAGTTATGCAGGGGAAAGGATACTTTCAAGATCCCACGCTGATAGATCGGCGCAGTCGTGCCCTTGGGAACCCGGGCACCGGGCAGACTAGGCCGCTCGCAAACAGCCAAGGGTTCGACACTTTCCACTCTGGCGCCGAAATCCCTCTTAAGTTCCTCGGTCTCACCGGGCACCGCAACAAAGGTTCCCGTGGATTGTTCCCCGGCGATCACTTCGGCGGCATAATCCAAGGGGAAGGCCGTTTCGACCAGATAAACAGCCACGACGCGGTCAGAACTGAACATGGCGGCCTCTTTTGCTGGAAATATCAGTGTGTGACGTTTTAGGCGTTGAAGTTTCCTGGCAGGGAATATCAGAAACCTATTTGTTAAAGAGGGCTTCTCTCCTTTCGGGAAAACTCATGTAGACGGTCGACCCTCTCAACTTCTGGGAAACCGGTGATTCAGTTCCTCAATCTGTTTCGCGGTCAGACATCGTGGGTTTTCGCCCCGCAGAAGAAGAAACAATCGGGCCGTATCTTCCAGCTCCTCAATCGCATAGACTGCTCCCTCCAAGGAGTTTCCCGCCACCACGGGGCCATGATTGGCCAGCAATACGGCATGGTGTTTCCCTGCCAGGCCGCGGACCGCATCACCCAGGGTCGGGTCACCTGGAATGTGGTAGGGCACGAGCGGCAGTATTCCGACGCGCATCACGTAATAAGCCGTCAGCGGGGGGATGCAATCGCAGGGGTTGACGCCGGGCAGACAGGAGACCGCCACGGAGTGGACCGAGTGCAGATGAACGATCGCCCGATCCTGCGGTCGTTCCACATACATCGCCATATGCAGAAAGGTTTCCTTGGTCGGCGGGTCTCCATCCAGGTGGCGGCCATTGGAATCCAGTCGGGAAATCCGAGCCGGATCAAGCCGCCCGAGACAAGCATTGGTCGGCGTCATGAGCCAGCCATCGACGGTGCGAACACTAATGTTGCCGCTACTTCCCGTCGTCAGCCCTCGATCAAACAAGGACTTGCCGAAACGGGCGATCTCTTCGCGAATCGCGGCATCGCTCATCACAGCACTTCAAAGGAACGGGAAAAGAAATTATCGGCGCCAAAGTTCCCAGACTTGAGCGCCAACGCGAGACTTTTTCCCTGTACGGTGGTTTCGGTCCAGGGAACGCCCGGATCGATCTGATGGCCGATGCGCAGGAAGGTCACTCCAAGGGCGGATACGACGGCCCCGGCGGTCTCGCCTCCGGCAACCACTAGACGCCTCACACCCGCCGCCACCAGTTCCCGGGCGATGCGCGCCAGAGCCTGTTCCACCAGTTGTCCGGCCCGTTCTACTCCCAGTTGGGTCTGAGCTTCGCGCACCCGTTCCGGAGGGGCCGAGGCGTAGACCAGGAGCGGTCGATCGCCGAGACGAGCGCGCGCCCAGGCTATCGCCTGCCCGGCC
>JBBQBQ010000280.1:0-3856 GCA_038317685.1 Desulfuromonadales bacterium
CCGGAGGACCGTGAGGCTGTGGCAAGGGCCTATCTGTCATAAACCAAAGGTGTCATTCCCGACTATAGTTTGGAATTCAGTCTGATAACCAAGGATGGTGGTTGTATGTGGATTCTGGCGCTTGGCAAGATCATGGAGTGGGACGCCGAGGGCAATCCCTTGCGGATGCTGGGGGTCCATGTCGATCTTGCCGAACGCAAACAGGCAGAGGAGGCACTCAAGGAGAGTGAATTTTTCTTCAAGGAATCGCAGCGTTCAGCGTCCATCGGCTCGTATAAAGCGGATCTGTTGGCTGACTATTGGACCTCCTCCGAGGTCCTGGATGACATTTTCGGCACCGGCCCGGATTTCCCGCGCACGATCCAGAGCTGGCTTGATCTGGTGCATCCCGATGATCGAAGGATGATGACGGAATACCTGAAAAAGGAAGTGATAGGGCAGCAGAGGCCGTTTGCCCGGGAATACCGGATCATCCGCCACAACGACGGTGAAATGCGCTGGGTCAGCGGTCTGGGCGCCCTCAAGCCTGCCGCGGATGGTCAGCCCCTTCTGTTGATGGGAACGATCCAGGATATCACTGAGAAGAAGCGGAAAGAGGAAGAACAGGCACGGCTTGAAGCGCAACTTCGACAATCGCAGAAGATTGAGGCGGTCGGCCGCCTGGCCGGTGGGGTTGCACATGATTTTAACAATATGTTGAGTGTCATTCTGGGCCATGCGGAAATGGCGCAGCAGAAAGAATCCCCATCGCCGTCATTGCAGGAGCATCTTGAGCAGATCCAGAAGGCTGCCGAACGTTCCGCAGACATCGTCCGTCAACTGCTGGCCTTTGCCCGCAAACAGACGGTGGCTCCCAAGATCCTTGACCTGAACGAAACGCTGGCCAGCATGCTCAAAATGCTTGGCAGGCTGATCGGTGAGGTGGTTAACCTGACCTGGATTCCCGGCAAGGATTTGTGGCCGGTCAAAATCGATCCCTCCCAGGTCGACCAGATACTGGCCAATCTTTGCATCAATGCCCGGGATGCGATCGACGGTGGCGGCAAGATCAGCATCGAGGTTGGAAACCAAAGTTGTGATGCGTCCTTTTGCGGCGGTCACCCCGGTCTGTACCCCGGTGACTATGTCTTGCTCACCGTGAGTGACGACGGCGGTGGCATGGATCAGGAGACCCTGACAAAGATTTTCGAGCCCTTTTTCACGACCAAAGGGATCGGCCAGGGGACCGGCTTGGGGCTGTCAACCGTGTATGGAATCGTCAAGCAGAATGGTGGTTTTATCGATGCCGAAAGTAAGCCAGGCCAAGGGACGCGTTTCAAGATCTTCCTCCCGCGCTACCTGGGCAAGGCTGAGTTGTCCGCCGCTGAGGTGACGACTACGGTTGAACGCGGCAAGGAGACCGTGCTCCTGGTTGAGGACGAGCCGGCCATTCTCGACGTTGCCACGCAAATGCTGGAAATGCAGGGATATCGAGTGCTCGCCGCAGCGACCCCGGGCGAGGCCATCCGTCTGGCGGAGGAGAACGCCGGAGAGATCCACCTGTTGATGACCGACGTCGTCATGCCCGAAATGAACGGCCGGGAGTTGGCCAAAAAGCTCCTTTCCCTCTACCCGGACCTCAAGCGCCTGTTCATGTCCGGCTATACGGCCGATGTCATCGCTCACCACGGGGTGCTGGACGAAGGAGTATACTTCATCCAAAAACCGTTCACACTCAAGTCCTTGTCGAGCAAGGTGCGGGAAGTCCTCGATTCCCAGCCATTCTAACCGCCGACAGACCACGAATTTTTTCTTTCAAAGATGCGAAAAAACACCTCATGCGGGAGCACTTGAGCACGGAAATTCCGTAGTTCATCAGTCGATTTGCCCCACCATGCAAGCTCATTTTTCACCTAGTCCTGCCGTCATAATTTCTTCCTGGCCAATTCTTATTTCAAATAATACCGGTCGCCCCCCCGGTCCATCATCCCCTTACCGACCAGATCGGGAGAGAAAGAATTCCGGGAGAAAGAATTTCGGGTCAGACTTGCAAGGTTGCAAATTCGCCCCAACCTTCAAATTTAAAATCGAAGCCGGCAGATCCGGTTCCGGCCTGCCTATTTTTCCCACCTTACCTCTTCGACAAAGTCCCGGTGGCGGTTGGCTCCGTTCCAGGATTTCATCAGCAAGGTGTAGTTGCGGGTCGCCCGCAGTTCGGTATCGAGCATCGCCTCGGCCAGTCGGCAGGCAGGGCTGTCCGCACCGTAGCGCCGTTTCAGCAGGGGGTGGATGCGCGAATAGTTGCCGATCAGCGGCAGGCTGAGGGATTTTCGCCGGGCGGCGAGGTAGCGTCGGCCGCGGGCAGTGGTGCCGAGGAGGTGCAGGTAGAGCGGGCCGGCCGCGAGAAACGCGGTCATGGCTTCGGCGGTGCATTCGTTGAGGAGATGGGCGAGGATGCGCTGCACCCTGGTGCGGGTCCAGTGGCGGGATTTGACGCGGTCAACCAGATCGTCGTAGCCACTACTGGCCAGGGCCGCCTCGAAGAGCCGGTTCTCAAGACCCTCCTCCACCTGGTAGAGGCTGCGCAGGCTGGCCGGCCCCCGCAGGATGCGCCCCAGCAGCAGGCGATGCAGATGGTCCTGATCGTTGTGAGCGCCGCGGTTGAGGGCGCGCAGGAAAGGGAGCTGCACCGTTTCGGGGAGATAACGCAGGACCGGCTCCCCGTCCGCCAGGAGGCGTCGGATGCCGGTGGCGCTGGCGATGGTGCCGACCGCCTCGGTCGCGTGGTAGCCGGCGCCGACCCGGGGGATGGTCCATGGCCGCAGCGGGCTGGCGCAGCGCTCCAGGGCACGCAGGTAGGCGATGCCGAGGATGTTGTTGGGACTTGCCAAGACCGCCGCGGTTCCCGCAGCGCCGAGTTCCAGGACCACCGCAGCCCGCGCTTCCGGATAGTTCTGACCCTGGCGCAGACGCAGCAGGGTGGCCGCTTCCAGTGCCTCTTCATGCTGAGTCAGGAAGCGCGCCGCCGTCCGGAGGGTCTCCAGATCGCCGCTCTCGCTTCCGAAACAGAGGTGGTCGACGCCGAGGGCGGTCAGCGCCTGCACCGCTCCGGCGGCGAAATACGGAGCGCTGTTGCAGGCGAAGGGGAAGGGGATTTCCACCACCACGTCGACCCCGGCCGCCAACGCCATCTCGGTGCGCACCCATTTGTCGACCAGGGCCGGTTCGCCGCGCTGCAGAAAGTGGCCGCTCATCACCGCCACCGCGACCTCGGCGTCGATCTGCCGCCGGCTTTCCCGCAGATGATGGAGGTGGCCATTATGGAAGGGATTGTACTCGGTAATCAGACCGACGGCGCGCATCTACACAACCATGGATTCAAGGCCGATCCAACATTCTGCGCACCATCCGCAGCAGGTCGAGGGGGCGGACCGGTTTCTCAATAAAGGCTTCCCCCTCGGCAAGGATTTCATGCCCTTCGATGAAATCGGCCGGGTAGCCGCTGGAAAAGAGGATCTTTACGCCGGGTTGCAGCTTCCGGAGCTCCTCGGCCGCCTCCCGGCCGCTGCGCCTGGGCATGATCAGATCCAGAATGATCAGGGCAACCTCCCCTACGTGTTCCCGGAAGCGGTCGATCACCTCATATCCGTCGACTGCGAGAATCACCTTGTAGCCGAACTCTTCAAGGAATTGGGACTCCAGATTGCGTACCGCCTCGTTGTCCTCGGCAAGCAGGATGGTTTCGGGACCACCCTGCGGAGGAATATTCGACACGCTCTTCTGCATTCTTTTTTACAAACCCTGCAAGCCAACCCGCGTTGCGCCGAGGTGATCGGGCTGCACCGCCAGTCTGACCCGCGCGTGGACTTTGACGATG
>JBBQBQ010000281.1:0-3842 GCA_038317685.1 Desulfuromonadales bacterium
ACGGAGCGCCGAGGAGTTGCACCCTCCGATCCTGAAGATGATAAATCATGGGAGTGAGATCCTTTCCTGGGAGCGGTTTCAAAAGATAGAATACCGCGCCATGAAAAGAAGGGTAGATAAAATTTCCGGGGATGCATTACCATGAGTTTTCGCAGGCTGCCCGGCGCAATTGACCTCCGTAAAAGACTCCGCCGCGCCAGCGGCGTAGCATTGGAAAAACTCCAACTCATGCCTGGAAAATTCCGCCCCCTATGAATCTCGGAAGCCTGGTTCGCCGACCCGTATCCTGGCGCCTGCTTGTCCAGTGGCTCTTTTTCGCCTGGATCCTCTTCATCGGCCTGCGCTTCGGTCTTTTCGTGCGCCATTTCGAAACGGCCGGCGCCGCCCCCCTGGTTTCCCGCCCGCCGGGGGTGGAAGGGTTCCTTCCCATCGGGGCGCTGGCCAGCCTCAAGTACTGGCTGGCCACCGGGACCTTCAACGCCTGGCACCCGGCGGCCCTGGTCCTGCTGCTGACCTTCCTGGCCATGAGCCTGCTGGCTAAAAAATCCTTCTGCTCCTGGCTCTGCCCGGTGGGAACCCTCTCCGAAGCGGCCTGGAAATGGGGGCGGCGTCTCTTCGGCCGCAACGTCTCCATCCCGCGCTGGTTGGACCTGCCACTGCGAAGCCTCAAATACCTGCTGCTTGCATTCTTCGTCAAAATCATCCTGATCGACATGCCGACGGAGGGAATCCGCGCCTTCCTTGCCACCCCCTATTGGGCGATCAGCGACGTCAAGATGCTCCACTTCTTCACCCGCCCATCGGCAACGGCCCTCACCGTCGTCGGCGTGCTGACCCTCCTCTCCCTTCCGGTCCGGAACTTCTGGTGCCGCTACCTCTGCCCCTATGGCGCCCTCCTCGGGCTGGTGAGCTGCCTCAGCCCCTTCACGATCCGCCGGAACGCCGGGGCCTGCACCCGTTGCGGCGCCTGCAGCCGCGCTTGCCCGGCGCAGTTGCCGGTCGACCGCAAGGCTGCGGTGCGCAGCGCCGAATGCACCGGCTGCCTGACCTGCAGCGACACCTGCCCGGAGCGCGCCCTCGCCATGACCCTCCCCTTCCCGCGCCGGCCCCTCCCGGCCTGGGTCTTTCCGGTGACCGTGGTCGCCCTCTTCGCCGTCGGCGTCGGTACCGGGATGGCGACCGGGCATTGGCAGACTTCCCTGACTCACGACGATTACCGGCAGCTGATCCCCCTGGCGGAGCAGTTCAGCCACTGACCTGAGGCTCCCCCATCTGCGCCTCAGCCGCTGCCTTTATAATTCAAAGGAAGAGAGCAAAAACCCGGTTCATTGATACAATCAAACGATGAGCCGGGTCAAAAAGCCATCGCACCTTTTTCTGTCGCTATGGGCAACCGTGATCTTCCTTGCGGCCGGCCCCGCCCCGGCAGCTGCGCAGGGAGCGGGGGACTCAGCTGACCTGCGCGCCGTCCAGGCCAGGATTGCGGACCGTCTGGCGCATAACAGCTTCAAAGTTCCGCTGGTTCTCGATTCCAGTGAGAGCGGCGGCGAGGTGCGGGTCAAGGTCTACGGGACTTTCGACCATCCTTTTGCCAAGGTCCTCGAGGTGCTCAAGGTCCCGGCCAACTGGTGCGATATCGTCACCCTTCATCCCAACGTCAAGGCCTGCACCTTCCGGGAAGAGCTCGATTCCTGGCTACTCGATTTTTATCTGGGCCCCAAAACCTATCAATCCCCGGCAGACGCGCATCAAATCACCTACCGTTACCGGAAAGCTGAGGAGCGGGAGGGGTACCTGGATCTCCGCCTTGATGCCGGTACCGGTCCCTTCGGCACCAGGGACCACCGCATGAGAATCGAGGCCCTGGCCCTGGCGGGCGGGTCGACCCTGGTCCGGTTCAGTTACGCCTACCATTCCAACCTTGCCATGCGCCTGGCGGAAAAGGGCTACTTTGCGACGATGGGGCGCGGCAAGGTCGGGTTCACGGTGACGGGAACCGACCGCAATGCCGACCCGGTCCTTATCGGCGGTTCCCGGGGTGCCCTGGAACGCAACGCGGTCCGCTTCTACTTTGCCGTGCAGGCTTTTATGGATACCTCGGGCAATGGTGGAGAAAACCGTTTCACCCGTCGTCTCGCCAAATGGTACGATCTGACCAATCCTTACTCCAGGCAGCTCTACGAAATGACCAAGCAGGACTACCTTGCCGTCAAGACCGCCGAACACGAAAACCAGATGATGCTCCAGCGGCGCATCGAAGCAGGCCTTCCGTGAAGAATGGGATGCTGCCGCCTGGACGTCAACCTCAATGCCCTGGTCAATCTTCAAGGTTTTGCCGAGATCGTACCCTTCTCTACGGAAAAATTCCTCGAACAGCTTGAAATCGACGACGCCGCCTTTCTCGCCCCGCCCGCCGCCTTTCCTCCTTGACACTTCGTGCCACGACTGGCACAATCCGAACGCCTGCCCATTGTCAAAATGTTCTGCATGTTGAGGCTTGTTCCGAGGTCCCGGGGCGAGACCATTCCGGCACAACCAATCATCGCGTCCGCCAATAAGGAGCGCCATGGGTCCGATCAAGACAGTGCGGGAGAACTGCCGCAAATGCTATTCGTGCGTCCGCAACTGCCCGGTCAAGGCGATTCGGGTCACCCAGCACTACGCGGAGGTCATTCACGACCGCTGCATCGGCTGCGGCAAGTGTATTCGGGTCTGCTCTCAGCAGGCCAAAGTGATCGCCGACTGCATCGGTGAAACGGAGCGTCTGTTGACGGGCAAAGATCCGGCGGTGGCGGTCCTCGGCTGCTCCTACCCCGCCTTTTTCAACGACGTCCGCCCCGGTCAGCTGGTCAGCGGTATCAAACGCCTCGGTTTTGAAGAAGTCCACGAAGGGACCAGCGGCGTCGAACTGATCCGCGGCGAATACGGCCGGCTGCAGGGCCAGCCCGATACCACGCCATGGATCTCGACCCACTGCCCGACCATTGTCGGCCTCATCGAGCGCCACTACCCGCAACTGCTGCGCAACCTGATGGATGTTGTCTCGCCGATGGTCGCCATCGGCCGTTTCATCAAAGCGCGCCGGGGACCCAAGACCCGGGTCATCTACATCAGTTCCTGCGTCGCCGGCAAATTCGAGATCGAAGCCGAGGAGGTCGCAGGCGCCATCGACGTCGTCCTCACCTACCGCGAACTCACCCAGATGCTGCGGGAGCGGGGGATCGACATGACGCGTCTTCCCGATGTGCCATTCGCTGGCATGCCTGCCACCAAAGGACGCCTCTTTGCCATCTCAGGCGGCCCCTTTCAGGCCTTCGACATCCGCACCGACTTCCTTGACCCGGAGTTCGTCACCACCGAAGGGGAAGAGAACGCCCTGGAGATCATCAAGGATCTGGCCGCCGGCCGCATCACCCCCAAGGTCGTCGATCTGCGCTTCTGCGCCGGCGGCTGCATCGGCGGCCCCGGCAAGAACAACCGCCTGACGACCTTCTCCAAGCGCCACCTGATCATCGACTACTACCAGCATGGCCGGCCGCCCTACCTGACTGCGCCGCCCTACCTGGTGGAGAAACCCCTCCCCGTTCTGCGCCGGCGCTTCAAGAACAAGTATCAGCGCCTCGACCTCCCCGGCGGCGACAGCGTTCGCAAAATCCTTCAGTCGACCAACAAGTTCGTCGAACAGGATGAACTCAACTGCGGCTGCTGCGGCTACCAGACCTGCCGGGAACACGCCGTCGCCGTATTCCAGGGGCTCGCCGAGGAGAACATGTGCCTCCCCTTCTCCCTCAAGCGCCTCGAAGAGGACCGCGTCAATCTGGCCCAGAAGTACGATCTGGCGC
>JBBQBQ010000282.1:0-3822 GCA_038317685.1 Desulfuromonadales bacterium
CCTTCTTTTCTCAATCAAGGCGGAATCTTCAAGACCGGCGGGTCGCGGCCCGCCATGCCGCCTTACTTTTTGTCCGGGCGGCCACAAAAAGTAAGCAAAAAAGGCCTTTCCCCTGCGGGGGGCATGCAAGCGTGGCCCCCCCATGGTTGACGGGGGGGCGGGGCGGCATTTTTACTATGGGGGGCGGCACTGAAGGTTGGCTGGTCGGCAGGGTGCATCAGTCCTGTTTTTGTGGATAGCTGATGCCGTATTGGAAATCACCATTTCTGAAACGCAATATGCCCCTGTCCGCCTGTGGGCGGGGCCTGCCTAAAGGTTGTGCTACAATGCGAAGCAGCTTTTTCCATTGTTCATGATAATGGCACCGTCAGCGACAGGACCTCTGCCTCAACCAGCACCCTTGTGGAGATTGTATTCCCGATGAATTACTGGCTGCTGAAATCGGAACCGAACGCCTTCAGCATCGATGCTCTGGCCGGGCGGCCGGGGCAGACCGAAGCTTGGGACGGGGTGCGCAACTATCAGGCGCGCAACCTGCTGCGCGATCAAGTGCAGGTCGGCGATCTGGCCTTCTTCTATCACTCCAACTGCCAAACGCCGGGGATTGTCGGACTCGTGGAGGTGGTCCGGGCCGGTTATCCGGATCATACCGCCTTCGATCCGCGCAGCCGGCACTTCGATCCCAAAAGCGACCCGGCCCAGCCGCGCTGGTTCATGGTCGACGTCACATATGTCCGGCAGACCCGGCGGGTGATTCCTTTGGCCGAACTGAAACTGCACGCTGCGCTGGAAAACATGCCGCTGCTGCAGAAGGGGAACCGGCTGTCGGTCTCGCCGGTGACGGAACCTCAGTGGCGCTGCATTCTGCGCCTGGAAGGGTAGGACCCCTCACGATTCTTCCGGAAGCTTGTGCCGCCTGGTCCTCTCCCCCCCCCGGAAAAGGTTGAATCCGTC
The DNA here is from genome assembly GCA_038317685.1 of Desulfuromonadales bacterium. Taxonomy (GTDB): domain Bacteria; phylum Desulfobacterota; class Desulfuromonadia; order Desulfuromonadales; family DDH964; genus JBBQBQ01. The sequence goes on from JBBQBQ010000282.1 coordinate 955, forward strand.
CCCATCCCGAACCTGCCGAAATGCCCCCCCGACTCCCTCGGGACGATGGACCGTTTCCCCGTCCCTGGGTTGACATCGATCGGCCTTCCCTTCCTCATGGGAGTGCGCCGGAGCGCATAGCTGTTATCCTTGAACCGAACCCGTAGCCGGAAGGGCCTCTCATGAAGATTCGATCGGTCAATCGCAATTTACGCAAGTCCCTCCCTCGGTCCGGGCCGGATGGCCTTATCCATTCTGGCGGAGCGGTGGTGACTGGAACGGCGATCTTCTGCCTGCTCCTTGCCGGGATCTTCCTCTGCCCTGGTCTCGCCGCGGCGGACCCGGTGCCGGTTCGCTTCAGCGAGGGGATTGCCCGCGGGTTTCTGGTTCTTTCCGACAGCAAAGGGGAACGGATTGCTACCGGCGATTTTTTTCAGGTCGGCCGAGGGATGGAGGTTACGAGTCGCACGGTATTCCATTTCAAGGATGGATCGCTTCATGACGAGACCGTGGTCTTCACCCAGCAGCGTTCTTTCACCCTGGAGAGCTATCATCTGGTGCAAAAGGGTCCTGCTTTCGAAAAGGAGATGGACATCTCCCTGGACCGGACCACCGGAAACTACCTGGTGAAGGTCAAAGGGCCTGACGAGGCGAAGGAGAAGCTCCTCGAGGGCACCATCAACCTTCCCCTCGACGCCTACAACGGCATGATCCCGATCATTGTGAAGAACCTTGCCAAGGGGGCCCGGGAGACCGTTCACATGGTGGGCTTTACGCCGACGCCCCGGGTGGTGGGGCTGGAGATGGTCCCTGCGGAAGAGGAGAAGGTGATGGTCGGAGACCTCGAAAAGAGTGTGCTGCACTACATCCTCAAGCCGAGGCTGGGCCTGCTCAAGATTCCCGCCGTCCTCTTCGGTCTGATGCCGCCGAACAACCATGTCTGGGTCGTCACCGACGAGGTGCCGGCCTTTGTCCGGTTCGTCGGTCCCCTGGCCGGCGATGGTCCGATCTGGCGCATCGATCTCGCCAGCCCGGTCTGGTCCAAATAACCAAACGGGGCCGGGCAACCTCGCTCCGCAAGGTTGCCCGGCCCCGTTTTAGGGTCCTGTCGCCGCTCGGCGAATTAAAACGTCCCTTTCGTTCCCTTCCCCTTCACCACCTGCACCACCTTGACCGGCCGCTCCCCCGCCACCACCCCCATCGCCTCATAGACCGCATCCATGATCCGCGGCCGGATATTCAGGCTGATGAGCTTCCTGCTGCTCGGCGGATAGGTCCGGTTCGACAGGAAGACGTAGACCAGTCGCCGCTCCGGGTCGACCCAGAGGCAGGTGCCGGTAAAGCCGGTATGGCCGAAGGTTGCCGGCGAAGCGAGCCGGGACGGGTAGCCCGCCGGCATTTCGGGATCAAAGCGGTCGAAACCGAGGCCCCGCCGGCTGACCGCCGACTGCAGGGCGGTGAAGCGCCGCACCGTCTCAGGCCGGAAGTAGCGCCGACCTTCATAGCTGCCGCCGTTGAGCAGCATCTGGCCGATGATGGCGAGGTCATAGGCGGTCGAAAAGAGTCCGGCATGACCGGCGACGCCGCCGGCCATGGCCGCTCCCGGGTCCTGCACGTCCCCCAAAAGGGTCTGCTTGCGGAAATAGGTTTCAATCTCGGTCGGGACCAGCCGGTCTTCGGGGAACCGCTGGCGGGGGCAAAAGCCCATGGAGCAGGCGCCGAGGGGCCGGTAGAACTGCTCCTCGACATAGGCATCGAGGGGCTGTTTGACGAGGCGCTCCACCACCGCCTTGAGCATATCCATGCTGAGGTCGCTGTAGACGTACTCCCCGCGCTTCCTCAGCTTCGAGGACAGAATCCGCGGCCACATGACCTTTCGGTAGTAGTCCTTGCCGAGGTAAAAGTGCTCGGCGACCCGAACCGGATAGCGCGCCGAAGGCTCGCTGCGGTAATCATCGCGGCCGACCTTCTCGAAGTAGGGCAGGGAGGGAGCCAGACCGGCCTGGTGGGTCAACAGGTCGCGGATTTTGATGGCGGCCTTGTCGGGGTGGGAACTTTTCAGCTCGCGCAGGTAGGTGCCGAGGCGGCCGTCCAGGTTGAGCTTTCCCTCCTCGACGAGGCGCATGGCCGCGAGGGTGGTGGCGGTGATCTTGGTGAGGGAGGCCAGGTCGAAGATGTCCGAGGTGCGGGTGGGGATGGCGCCCTCGTAGGTATGATGACCGTAGGCGCGGTCGAAGACGACCTTGCCGTCCTTGAGGACCAGCACCACCGCTCCCGGAGTCGCCCCGGCATCGATCGCCTCCTCGACGATGGCGTCGATCTCCCCGAGCTTAATCGGGTCGAGGCCGGCCGCGCGCGGCGTTGCATAGCTCAGATGGTAGGCTGAGGCGCCAAGAGGGTCGAAGCCCCCGGCGGCCGCCGAGGGGAGGGCGGCCAGCAGGGAGAGGAGGGCGGTCAGCAGGAAGCGAAGGCAGCTCTTCATAAATTCAGTCACGGTCATGGGAAAAGCAATGGTTCCTGATTCCCTTCATTTAACTCGTCCCAAATTCCAGTGTCAACGCTTTAACCGGCTCCCGAAGAATTGGTTATAAAGACGCCGGCGCAAGGCCCCCCCAACATCGCCCCTGCCGGTTAACCCCACCGCCCGCGCCCCCCCGTCAACCATGGGGGGGCGTGCTTTTATGCCCCCCGCAGGGGAGCCATTTTTTTGCCTACTTTTTTGTTGGCTCTGACAAAAAAGTCGGGCGGCATGGCGGGCCGCGACCCGCCGGTCCCGGTTTGGTTCTCCGGGGGCCGCGACCCGCCGGTTCAGCTTTGCTTCGTTCGTTTCTGTCCCTGCCCCTTCCGCATTTTTCTCAGTCAAGGCGAAATCTTTAAGACCGGCGGGTC
>JBBQBQ010000283.1:0-3725 GCA_038317685.1 Desulfuromonadales bacterium
GGGCCGCTTGCGCCGCTTCCCGCAGGCTGCCGCTCACCGGTCCGACCTGGGCATCGATATTCTGGCTCAAATGACGGATCTCGACCAGGGTTCCATCGACCCCCGCGACCAGCTTGCCGAGGTGGCTGTCGGTCTGCCTCGCCAGCGATTCGACGGCGACCAGGGTTTTCGCCAGGGATTCGAGGCTGTCGGCCAGTTGCCGGCTGTTGACCATGCGTTCGATACCGGTGAGGGTTCCCATCACTTTCTGCACCAACTGGTCGAGGGGAATCTTCTCCAGGGTGCGGGAGACTTCCTCGAAGCTGGAGGGGGTGGTCGGGATTTCCTGGTAGCCGTTTCCGTTTCCGTCCCCGGCCAGCCGCAGCGGCGTGTCGGGGAAGAAATCGAGCTGCACGAAGAGCTGGCCGGTGACCAGACTCTGAATCTGCAGTTGAGCCCGCAGCCCGCGCTCGATCAGCTTGCCGATGAAGTCTTCCGTCAGTTGGCGGCTCAAGGCGGTATGCGGGTCGACGCTGCTGTCGGTGGTCCGAATCAAATCCGGGTCGGTTTCGATGAGGACCGGGATCCGGAAGGAGAGATCGCGCATATCGCAAATCACCCGAATCTCCTTGACCCGGCCAATGGCCACGCCGCGGAACATGACCGGGGAACCGACGTTGAGTCCGTTCACCGAGCCGCGGAAGTAAACGACATTGACCTGCCACTCCTTGAAGAGCCGGCCGGAACCGAGGATCACCAGGGCGGTGATCACCAGGGCGACGGCCCCGAGGATGAAACCGCCGATCAGGGCGGGGTTGACCTTGCTGTTCATGCCTCACCTCGGGTCAGAAATTGGCGCACCTTCGGCTCACGGCTTTCGGCCAGCAGTCGGTGCGGATCGCCGGTTGCGAGAAGGGTGCGGGTTTCGGCATCGAGGAAGATGCCGTTGGTGCCGATGGCAAAGATGCTGGCCAGTTCGTGGGTCACCACCACCAGGGTTGTCCCCAGCCCGGCCTTCAATTCCAGCAGCAGGTCGTCGAGCCGCCGGGCGTTGACCGGGTCAAGGCCGGCCCCCGGTTCGTCGCAGAAGAGGATCTCGGGGTCGAGGGCCATGGCCCGGGCCAGTCCGGCCCGACGGGCCATGCCGCCGCTGATCTCGGCCGGGTAGTGGTTTTCGAACCCGGCCAAGCCGACCAGGGCGAGTTTGAAAGCCACCCGGTCGCGAATCTCCCCGCTCCCGAGATCGGTCCAGGTCCGCAACGGCAACCCGATATTTTCGCCGATGGTCATCGAACTCCATAACGCTCCTCCCTGAAAGAGGACGCCGCTACGCTCCCGCAGAGCCTGCAGGGCGCCCCCGTCGGCACCCTTCCAGAGGCTCTCCGAACCGAAGCGGATGTCCCCGGCCAGGGGCCGCTGCAAGCCGACCAGGTGGCGCAGCAGAGTGCTCTTGCCGCAGCCGCTTTCCCCCATGATCAGGAAGATGTCCCCCCGGCGGACCGTAAAGTCGAGGCCCTCCAAAATAATCTTCCGGCCGAACCCCAAGGTCAGATTGCTGGCCTGCATGACGGCCGGTGGGGAGGCGACGGCGACCATGGTCAAAGTCCGATCTCGTTGAAGACGATGGTGAGGATCGCGCACCAGACCACGATCCAGATAATGGCCGTAACCACCGCGTCGGTGGTGGCCTTGCCGACCGCCGCCGCGCTCCGGCCGCAGGCGAGGCCCCGGTGACAGCCGGCCAAGGCCACAATGACCCCGTAGACGACGGATTTCACCAAACCCCCGGTGAAATGGTGAAGGGGGACCGCTTCCCTGGTCCGCTGAAGATATTCGATGGGCGCGATCTGAAACAGCGCGGTGCAGGCCAGCCCCCCGCCGAGGATTCCCATCAGGTCGGCATAGCAGCACAAAAGCGGCATCATCAGCACCAGCGCCAGAGTCCGCGGCAGGACCAAATACTCCACGGGTGAAATCCCCAGGGTGCGCAGCGCGTCGACCTCCTCGTTGACCTGCATGGTCCCGAGCTGAGCGGCATAAGCGGCGCCGGTTCGCCCCGCCATGATGATCCCGGTCATCATCGCCCCCATGTCCCGAGCCATGCCGATCCCCACCAGGTCGGCGACGTACAGCTGGGCACCGAAAAGCTGCAGCTGGACCGCACCGATGAAGGCCAGGATCAGTCCGACCAGAAGGCTGATCAGGCTGACGATCGGCAAGGCTCCCGCCCCGCAATCCTGAAGGAAGTGAGCCAGGTCGACGCCCCGGAAGCGCGCCCGCCCTCGAACCATCCGCCCGAGGCTTATGACCAATTCACCGGTAAAGCCGAGGGCTCGTCCCAGCCAGGCCCAGCGGGCCAGCAGCCCTTCACCGAGCTGGGACAGCCAGGAGGGCCTCGGCCCGGGGACCGGGCGCCCGGAATCTTCCGGAAAACCCGCCGCCAGGGCCAACAGCTTCTGAATCTCCGCCGGCAATCCCTGCAAAATGAAATCAATCTGCCGTCCTCGGCACCAGGCTCCGACCCGCGCCAGGACAATCAACAGGGAGGTGTCCCAGGCGGTCAGCCCTTCCCCATCGACCCGCACCGGGCCAGCCCCCCCCTCCAGCCCCGCCAGAATTTCCCGGGCGGGTGGAAGCCGGCGGCTCGTCAGCCAGGCACCGCCGACCAGCAGCAGCCGGCCCCCGTCCGGCGACGCCTCCAATCGCCAGGTGGGCATCCCCTGGCTGCCGGCATTCGCTGGTTGCTGAATGGTAAATTCCTTCATCATCCCCAATCCTGCCTGGTTTCCCTAAAGACTAACAAGGATTTTTCACCGGTAAAGCCGATTCCGGCGGCCACCCCGGCCGGTTGCAACCCGACCTGTTGGCATTATAATGGCTGGGATGCATCTAGCTTTGCCTCGGCCCAAGGATTGACAGGAGTTTGACATGAACCAGCCCATCGGAAAAGTCCTGAGTTGTCTCTTCGGATTGGCGTTACTGGGTGGCTGCGCCAGCACCGAAATCACCAGCAGTTGGCGGGACCCGAGCTTTTCCCGCCCCATCCAAAAGGTGTTGGTGCTCGCCGTTGCCCGGCAGGAAGGTCCCCGGCGCAGCTTCGAAGCCATCTTTTCCAACGACCTGGAGAATTGGGGGGTGAGGGCCATCCCCGGCTTCAGCGTCCCGCTCGAAGCAAATGCCCCCCAGGAGACCATCACCGCCAAGGCCCGGGAGCTCGGAGTCGACGCCATTCTCATCACCAAACTCGTCAACCTGCAAAAAGACCGGCAGCAGGTCACCAACATCGACACCCATTATGACACTTCCCCAGGCTATTTCTCGCGCAGGGATGGCTTTGGTCGCACCTTTCCCCATTATGACAACTGGTATCGGGATTACTCCAACAGCTACACCACGGTGCGCAGTTATGATGTCGAATACAAAATTCTCGACCTGGAGACCAGTCTCTACGACTTCGCTTCGGGCCGATTGGTCTGGACCGCCCTGACGAGGACCGTCACCGCTGCTGCTCCGGCCAAGGAAGTCGCCGATATCGTCCAGGTCCTGGTCAAACAACTCTCCGATGACGGTCTCATCTGAATCCCGGGTCAAAATCTTCTGTGCCCAATCGGGTAGGAGGCGGGATTACTCCCGCCGTCCTCCCACACCACCGTGCGTACGGTTCCGTACACGGCGGTTCATGAAGTGTGTTGAAGTCGGTGGTACTGGTTCATGAGTGACACCAGCCCCAGTTTATCGAAGTAGGT
>JBBQBQ010000284.1:0-3709 GCA_038317685.1 Desulfuromonadales bacterium
ACCCAAGGCGCCCTTGACCGCAGAGCTTGTGACGCCTGGCGCGAATCCGCCTAACCTGCAAAATACCCCGAAAGGGACAGAGGCCATGACCGAAATGAACCCCCTCGACAGCTTGCCACCTCCACCGATTTCGCGGTCTTCAGGTGGGGCCGAAGGCCGACGCCAAGCTCCCCCAAGCGGGCGCGGAGCCGGGCGATGTTTTGCAGCATCCGCCGCTCGTCGAGGATCAGGCATGGGGTCGGCAAGCTGTCGAGGGGGTTCATTTCGGTCATGGCCTCTGTCCCTTTCGGGGTATTTTGCAGGTTAGGCGGATTCGCGCCAGGCGTCACAAGCTCTGCGGTCAAGGGCGCCTTGGGTTGCTCCTCCTGACTTTCAGGACACAGGACGGTCCTGCGCAGAATAAGCCGGTCAGCGTTGGGCTCCCAGCAGTTCCTCCAGCACGGCCCCCCGCTCCACATCCCCGACGATCAACCAGAGCTTTTCGAGCTGGCCGCGACGCACCCGGGGGAGGGCCTCCCGCAGCAGGGCCGCGCACTGCCGGGCCGGCAGGAGGCCGTGGCCGCTCCCCAGCAGCGGCAGGGCGAGGGTCGTCAGCCTCCGTCGGGCCCCTTCCCCGCAGACGGCGCGCAGGCCGGCGTGAACCCATTCGGGGCGGCAGGAGGGGTGCTGGTCGAGGTCGTGGATCACCGCCCGCAGCCTCAGCGGCGACCCCTCGTCGGCCAGGACGCTCCCGACCGGGGCGGGGGCGAGATGCTCCAGTTCGCGAAGGAGGCGAATCGGGTGGTCACTCGGTTTCCGGACCGCCGGATCGGCGGCAAGGACCTGCCAGGCATCCTCCTCGACGACGATCGCCTCGACCGGGAAAGGGGGCCGGTCCCGAGACGCCGGGACGACGCGCAGGCGACCGCAGCGCAATTCATCGGGGAACTCCGCGGCCAGAACGCGCAGCCAGGGGGCATGAGGAGCGGGTGGCGGGATGGAAGTCGGCATCGGCCGGTGGGCTACTCCTGCGGCAGGTAGTCCTCTCGCAGCGGAGCGAAGGCCTCGATGGCGATACAGTCGGCCTGGGCGCGGGCCTGGTGCTCGACGCCGCCGGCAATGCACCAGCTGTCGCCGGGCTCGGCGACCTGAACGGTAGCGCCGATGGTCAGCTCCAGGCGGCCGGCGACGAGGTAGCCGGTCTGTTCATGGGGGTGCTGGTGGCGGGGGAGGCAGGCGCCCTCCTCCAGCCGGATCTCGATCAGGAGGGACTTGTCCCCGTAGACCAGGGTCTTGCGGAGGATCTTGTCGAGAACCGGCAGATAGCCGGTGTCATCTGCTTTTCGGAACATGGGGGACTCCCAGGATCGCTGTTAGTGAAGGGTGGTTATTTCCCCTTCTGGCCTTTCTTCCCTTTATCCTTCTTGTGGAGCTTGACCGGCTCGCAGACATGCCCCTTCTTCTCCGTCAGGGCCCCGCAGCTGTCGCATTGGAAGTCGGCCTCCGACTTTTTGACCTCGGATTTTCCCTTGAGACATTTGCCCATGACAACGCTCCCGGTCAGCTTTGCCGACCTCGTTTGGGGTAATCGATGAAGGCCGTCGCGCCGCTGTGCGGCTGCAACTCCCGCCAATCGTCCAGGTCGGCGAAGGCGAGACCGACGGTCCCGCAGGTCGGCAGGTTGTCGGCCGGGTCCCGGCCCAGCAGATTCCAGAGTTCGGTGAGCCCGGGATTGTGCCCGATCAGCATGAGATGCCGGATCTCCCGGGGTTGGGACCGCACCAGATCAAGCAGAGTATAGCAGGCGGCCTCGTAAATAGTCTCCTCCAACAGCACGCTTCCCTCAGAGGGACCTAGTTCCGGAAGAAGCAAATCGGCGGTTTCCCGAGCGCGGAGGGCGGGGCTGAGGAGGATCCGGTCGGGCTTCACTCCGCGCACCCGCAGGCGCTCTCCCATCTCCGGGGCGTTGCGCCGGCCGCGGGGATTGAGGGGGCGCTGGAAGTCGTCCTGGCCGGGCTCGGCCCAACTCGATTTGGCGTGGCGGACGAGGGTCAGCAGTTTCAAGGCGGTCCGTCTCCTGTCTCAGTTCCACCGAAAAATCCGAATTTCCGCCAGAGCCTCCGAATGGGTTCAGGCCTGCAGGGTTGCACATGCCCTGTTGGCCTCGCAAGTCTGCAAGCCTGATAATCATATAGCCTTCCTTCTTCGGTTTTTCCGCAGATTTCGACTTTCCGAAGAACTCAGCCCGGTCGGTAAACCTCCTCATGGCTGCCGACGTTCACCAGGACCATCTTGTCATCCTCGATCAAGAACTCCAGGGTGATCCGGTAACTCAGGTTGATGGATATCGAAAAGAGGTCCTTCAGTGGGCAGCCCAGGCGGTGCAGGCGCAAGGAGGGGTGGGCGGGGTTGAGTTCGAGAAGGGACAGGGTCTTTTCGTATTGAGGGAGCAGTTCCGGGTGTCGCTGGATGAACTTGGCGGCCCGCTTCAGATAACTGTGCGTGTAAATGATCCGGCCACTCATTCAGCGGCATCCCGGAGCCGGGCGATATGGGCCGCGACGCTCTCCTCGACGAACTCTCCCGCCGCCAGTTCCCGGCGGGTTTCGTATAGAGCGGCTTCCAGTTCGCAGACCCGCAGGCGGTTGTATTCGTCCATGTCCATGACCACATAGCGGTCCTGGCCGCGGACCGAAATGATCGCTTCCGGGCTCCCCTCCAGGGCCTTCTCGATCGACGACACTCCTCGGGTTTTCAAATCATTGGCGGCAATCGTTTTCATATCGTGTCTCCCTGCGAGCTGTTATTCGTACGGCAAACAGTACTCTTTAGGGCACGCTCTGTCAATCCGAACGGGAATAATCACTCGATTTCGGGCGAGGGAAGAGGGGGGATCCGGTGTTTATGCGGGGTCGTTTATCCGGGGTCAGGGCTCTGGCCCCTTTGGTTTCGACACCCTACCTTGACGGCACGGCCTGCCTCACTGTTTGACCAATTCCACCCGCCGGTTTTTCGCCATTCCATCCTCTGTATCGTTCGAGGCGACGGGCGAAAGGGAGGCCACGCCATGGGACTTCAGGCGTACGGCGCTTATCCCGTGTTTGGCGGCCAGTGCTTTCGCCACTGCATCTGCACGGTCATTTGACAGCTTCATATTGGAGTCGAAGGATCCCACGTTGTCTGTATGGCCAACGACATATATTATTAGAGCTTCGTTGTTCTTGAGGAGCTGTGCGATCTCCGCAATAGCGGCTTCGGATTCGGGCTTTACCTCCGACTTCCCGGTGTCAAAATAGATGCCGTAGACCGAGACGTGGCCGGTGGTATTGATGTCATTGCCCATCGCTGCGGCGTCGGCCACGACCTCCTGCTTCATTGCCTCTCTTTCGACAATACTGATCCGGTACATGTTGTTGTAGGACCTGACCTCAACCCAGGACTCTTTGCCCTCTTTTTGGAGCACAATCGTGGAAGTTTTGTTGAAGTTATCGTCGAAGACGACATTTCCACCGATCTTCTTGAGGGCATCCTGGATGTTTCTGCGTATCTTTAATTCTCCCGGCTCGGTCGCACCCTTATTCAGTTTGTAAGAGCTGGCACCGATGTTCGGACAGGTCGGCAGCGGGAATAAGGTGGAAAGCCTTCATGATTATGCCGCCAGTCTGAGTGCCGGACCGGCGTAGCCGGGCCGGGGTTTTTGCCAATATGCCTCATCAGGGGTCTTGTCGTC
>JBBQBQ010000285.1:0-3695 GCA_038317685.1 Desulfuromonadales bacterium
GGCTTACCGACGAGGCCTGGCGCCACAACAGCCGCCGGAGCGAAATCTGGAGCTCCAGCCTCACCTGGGAGAAGAACCTCGGCGACCTCGATTTCAAACCCCTCGTCTATTTCCAGAGCTGGAACCACCTCCACCCGGTCCCCGGGGTGATCAATGACGGCGGCGCCAACGTCGGCGGCGCCGACCTGCAGAGCGACTGGCACCATCGCCTCTTCGGGCAGAAAGGGACGTTGACCGCCGGCCTTGCCGGCCAGCGCGACGCCTCCTCCGGCGACAAGTACGCCTACCGCGACCTGCAGACGGTCTACTCCCCCTACCCGCCGGGGAGCAGCCGCATCGTCGCCACCCTCTCTGACGCCAGGGGCGTCCTCACCGAGCACGACCGCGACACCATCGACAAGTTCGGCGTCTACGCCCAGGAATCGCTGGAGATCGGCGAGCGCTGGCGCCTTGACGCCGGGATTCGTTACGATCGCCTCGATTTCGATCTCGCGGCCGACGTTCTGCAGGAATACGACTACGCCTCCGGCAACTACCTGACCCCGGCCGAGTCGACGATCCGGGTCGAGCGCCGTTTCGAAGCCGTCAGCCCCCGTCTCGGGGTCGTTTACCAGATGGTGCCGGGGCTGAATCTCTACGGGACCGTCGGCACCGGCTTCCAGACCCCCCAATCGAGTGAACTGGCCGACAACCGCCGGCTCGAGCCGGCGCGGACCGTCAACTACGAAGTCGGCCTGAAGGGACGCCACCCTGCCGGCCACAGCGTCGAGCTTGCCCTTTTCTACATGGACGTCAGCGATGAGATCGTCCAGATCCTGCTCGACGGCGGCGAGACCGGCTACAGCAACGCCGGCAAGACAAGCAAAAAGGGGCTGGAGCTGACCGCCAGCGTCGTGCCGCTGCCGGGGCTGACCTTTTCCTCCGCCTACACCTACAGCGACTTCAGTTACGACGAATACTTCGAGCCGATCCGGGGCGTCAACTACAACCGCAGCGGCAACCAGCTCCCCTATATCCCCCGCCACATGGTCAGCCTGGCCGGGCTCTATGAGGCTCCCGGCGGCCTGCGCTGTCGCATCGAGACGAGCAACTGGGGAGAATACTACGTCGATGCCGCCAACAGTGAAAAGTGGCAGGGCTACGACTTCATCACCAACGCCCTGATCGGCTACCGCTGGGACCGCTGGGATTTCAGCGCCGATGTTCAGAACCTCTTCGATCGGCACTACGCCATGGAAGTGACGAAGGACACCGCCAACCAGCTGCGCTTCCGCCCCGGTGCGCCGCGCAGCTACTTTGCCCGGGTCAGCTACTTATTCTAGGCTTTTTTACGGAGACGAACCATGCGCTTGCGCACCCTGGTCATCTTCCTCCTCGCCCTCGGCGTGAGCCTGGCGGCAGCCTGGTACCGCTTCGACGATTCGGCCCACGCCATGGGAATGCTCTCGGCCCGCGGCGGCCAGTCCCGTCATCCGGTGACCCTGGGGCCGGGGAAAGAGCGTTATGCGGTGATCGTTACCGCCTCGGTCCTCCCCCCCTGGCACGGCGATGCCAAAGTGGCCCTGGAGGGGGAGACGTCTCTCCAATGGGAACTGCACCCCGCCGGGCCGATCCTCGATCTCGGCCTGCACCGTCACCCGACCTGGCAGGACGGGGTGCTGCGCGGCCTCCAGCCCCGGGACCGGCTCGCCTTCTGGCTGCAGCTGCGCCGACCGCCGGGCGCCTGTCCGACCCATGCCGTCCTGCCGTTGAAGCTGACCTTCCGCGACGCAGCGACCGACCGGGCACTGCTTGAAGTACCGATCGTCTTTGCCACCGCCGGGGAGGAAAGCCATGTCCACTAGCCCCTCCTTCCTGGTCCGGCATCGGACCGCGATCCTGGTCGCCGGGCTCCTCCTCTTTCTGCCGCCGCTGGCATTGGTCCTCCAGGCGGCGAGCGGCGACCACGACTTCTGCGGCCGCTGGTGCCCGCGAATGTTCTTCGTCTGGCGTCCGGGGCTGGGTGGCGGCGAATTCTTCGGGGGCCTGATGCGCAGCCTCTTCGGGGTCGGCCTCCTGGTCGGCATCCTCGCCGTGACCTGGCGGCTCGGACGCTGGTGGTGCGGGTTCCTCTGCCCGATCGGCGGCGCCACCGAACTCGGCAGCCGTCTCCTCCCCCGCCGCTGGCAACTCGATTTCTCACGCCTGCCGGCGGCGCCCCTGCGTTACGGCTACCTGGCCGCCTACCTCCTCGCTCCAGCCCTCGGCCTCGGCAGCTTGTGCTGCAACTACTGCAACTTCGCCACCGTCCCCCGCCTCTTCGGCGCGGCCTTCCTCGATCCGGCCGACATCGCTTACTTCCTGCGCAGTGCCGGCCTGATCAACCTCGCCCTCCTCCTCTCCCTCGGCCTCTTCGCCCGGGGGGGACGGGGGTGGTGCAACCTCCTCTGCCCGATCGGCGCCCTCGATGCCCTCGTCTCCCGCTGCGGCCAGCGCTGGGGGCAGCGGGTGCGGATCCTGGCCGAGCGCTGCAACGACTGCGGCCGCTGCCGGGAGATCTGCCCGACCGGTGCGCTGCAGCTCGGCGAGGAACCGGACCTCGATCAGTTGACCTGCCTCGGTTGTCGCAGCTGCGAAACGGTCTGTACCGAAGGGGCACTCCATTACGGGCGGACAGCGCAGGGAGTGATCAGATGAGGGACTGGCGAGCCAACGGCCTCTGGACCCTCCTGGGGGGCGGCAGCAGCCTGGGCGGGCTCCTGCTCGCCGCCTGCCGGGGGAGTTGCAGCAGTTGTTACGGCTGCGTCGGCGGGGGGATCTTCGGCCTGGTGGTGGTGTGCGGAGCTCGTTTCAGGAAAAACTTCGGAGAACCGGTTTCACGCCACGCCGTCACGTCGTCACAAAAATCCGTTTCAAGACCACCTGCGAATCCCGGGCGGGTCAGTCTGGAGCCCAAAGCGGGTTGGAATGACAAGGCTTGAAGGGAAAGCGATGCTCCTCTCGCTCCTCCTTCATGGGGTGGCGATCTCCGTCCTCATCACCGTCGCCGGCGAGTGGGCCGCGCCGCCCCGGCCGTTGATGATCGACCTGGCCCTGATCGCCACGGCATCACCTCCAGGGGAGGCTGGTCGGAAAGACCCGGCACCACCTGCTCCCGCCCCACCGAGACCGGTCGCCAAGCCTTCGCCGCCGCCCCGGGAGACACCCCCGGTGGCGGTCGAGGCCGTCCCCCAAGCGGTGGCGATGACGCTGGCGCTTTCCCCCGCCCCGGCCCCCTCCCCCTCTTTGGTCCCGGCTCCCAAGGCGGCGTCGGTGACCACCCCGAGTGAAACCTCGGGGACGGCCGAGCCACTTTTTCCCGAGCCCGGAGTTGGGTCCGCTAGGTCGCCATCGACGACTCCGGCGGCAGACTCCAATGAGCGGGTGACCAGGGAACCGGCCAGCGCCCGGGAGCGTTACCTGGCCGAGCACTTCGCCTATATCCGCAAGCGGGTCCTGGGCCGGCTGAACTACCCGGCCATCGCCCGTCGCCAGGGATGGAGCGGCGAGGTCCGGGTCGCCTTCGTGATCCGCGCCGATGGTTGCATCGACGAGCTTCGGATCGAGCGCAGTTGCGGACGGCCCATCCTTGACCGCGAGGCCCTCGCCGCAGTGCGCCGGGCGGCGCCGGTGCCGCCGCCCCCCGGGGTTGCCGAGCGGGTGGTGCCGGGCACCGT
>JBBQBQ010000286.1:0-3690 GCA_038317685.1 Desulfuromonadales bacterium
TGGACCCGGATCTGGTGGGTGCGGCCGGTCTCCAGGCGCAGTTCCAAAAGGGTCAGGCGTTCCCGGTCGAAACGCTGCAACACCTCCCAATGGGTGACCGCAGCCCGCCCGGCGCGAGCCTGGCTGCTCATCTTCTTGCGATCTGTGGGATGACGGCCGATGGGCCGGTCGATGCGGCCGACGGCGGCCGGCACCGTGCCGTGCACCAGCGCCAGGTAGCGGCGGCGAACCGTATGGGCTTTGAACTGGCGGGCCAGACCCTGGTGGGTGATGTCATCCTTGGTGGCGACCAGCACCCCCGAGGTATCCTTGTCGAGGCGATGGACGATGCCGGGACGCAGCTCCCCGCCGATGCCGGCCAAATCCCGGCAGTGGTGGAGGAGGGCGTTGACCAGCGTCCCCCCCCGGTGCCCGGGGGCAGGATGAACGACCAGGCCGGCCGGCTTGTCGATGACGATCAGGTGTGAATCTTCGTAGAGGATGGCAAGGGGCAGGTCCTCGGCCACGGCCACCGTCGCCACCGGTTCCGGCAACTCCACCGTCAGCCGCTCCCCGCCCCTCAGCCGAGCGCCCGATTTGGCCGCGGCCCCATCCAGGCGGATCGCCCCGGCCTCGATCAGACGTTTAAGCTGGGAACGGGTCACCTCCGGCAGGCATTCAGCGAGGAATCGATCGAGGCGCTCGGGAGGGCTCCCGGCCGCAAAGAGGAATTCGTGATGGGCGGCCATCTACCAGATCGAGCTTTCGATCTTCCCCGCCTGCTTGATCATCACATCGACCACCGCCCGGTCGTAAAGATGGTCGCGGTTCGCCATCTCCGGATCGACCCGGGTGTGGAAGTGCTCCCGACCTTCCGTGAGCTCCGCGGACAGAAGGTCGAAGATGTTGTCGTTTTTTATCCCTTCCCGGACCTTCTCCTGATTGTACAAGGCGATATCCGAGACGATGGCCCGCGCCAAGCGGAAGGCGAGATCGGGGTTGTCCACAAGCCTGGCCATGGTTTCTCCCTTATCCAACGGTTGACGATGGTGCACTTTCGAGCTGCGGACCCTGGCCGCAACCGGGGAGGAACACCGTTCGGAAAGACAGTCGTTATAAGAAGCAGGACGATGCTCCCGGGCCCGCTCTGGAAAACCGCCGCGCGGGGCGCCACGGCCAGTCGCAGGTTAGCCCAAACAGTCAATTCTGTCAATTCGCTCGGAGGGTTGGAACGAACTCCTCGAGCCAGCGCAAAAGCTCGCCGTGGCCGCCGCGAAAATCGGCGGCGAACTGACCCTGGCTGCGATCGACCAGGAAGGTGTCGACCAGGAAGGTGGGGATGCCGGCAACGCGGGCGGCCAGGTCGTGACTGGTATCGTTGCCGACCATCATACACGCTTCGGGCTCCAGGCCGAGGACCGCCGCGACCTCGCGGAAGAAGCCGGTCTGGGGCTTGCAAAAACGGGTGTTTTCATAGCTGGTGACGAGGTCGTAGGGGAAATCGGCGAGCCCTCCCCAGCGCAGGCGAGCCTCGATCACGGCGCGGGGAAAGACCGGGTTGGTGGCGATGGCGACCTTCAGGCCGCCCACGAAACAGCGCTCCAGGATCGACCGGGCCAGCGGCAGCGGCCGCACCAGCGGCGCCAGTTCCCCCAAGCCGTCGTCGCAGAAGGCCCGCAGGCGCTCGGGGAAGAGCGCGGCGGGGATCCCGAGGCTTGCTTCGAGGATAGCGAGGAACCGGGCCTCATTGCTGGTGGTTCCGTCCTCTTCGGAAAGGAGCGTCCGGATGGCGGACTTCACGCTGCGGGCAAAGGGCTCCGGTTGGGCAAGATCATGGAAGTGGCGGCCGAGACCGGCAATGTAGGCGGGGATGAATTCCTCCATCTCGACCTGCAGCAGGGTGCCGTCGAGATCGAAGAGGACGCCGCGCAGCGCTGGAGCAGGATCGAAGCGTAACACCGGGCACCTCTTTGGATGGGCCGACCGCCCAGGGTCGACGCTGCCGGCAAGGGATGAACCGCCTCTCCGACAAAGGCCTTGACTTCCCTCATCCGCAAGGATAGAAGTCAAGAATAACCGTGAGGTATCACCATGGACAAGATTCGCGAGGAAGTCAAGGAACTGCAGATCGGTTTCAAGGTGCGGCGGCTGCGCCAGGAACGGCGCATGACCCTGCAGGCTCTGGCCGACGCGACCGGTCTCTCCAAGCCGCTCCTCTCCCAGATCGAGAACGAGCAGGTCATCCCGCCGCTGGCGACCCTGCTGCGCATCGCCAAGGCCTTCCGGGTCGAGCTGCAAAGTTTCTTCCAGGACGAGGGGGACAACGAAAAATGCATCCTGGTCCGCGCCGGGGAGAGCCGCAACCAGCGGCGGCGCCATCCCCATGTCGGCGAGGCGCCCCCCTACAGTTACCACTCCCTCGCCTACGGCAAACGCTCTCGCAACATGGAACCGTTTCTGGTCGAGTTCGAACTCCGGGAATGGCAGAACGATCTGCTGGTCAGCCATGAGGGGGAGGAGTTCCTCTTTCTCCTCGAAGGAAGCCTCGAATTCCACTACGGCGACCGGACCATGACTCTGGGCCCCGGTGATTCGGTCTACTACGAATCGACCGAACCCCACGGTTACGTGGCGGTCGGCCAGGAGCGCCCCCGGGCGGTGGCGGTCATTTACTCCCGCGACTGACCCCCCCGCCTTGACATCGCTCCGGTTTTTTCTAGTCTTGCCTGGTAGCCCTCAAAAATAGTGACTGGTGCCGGTTCTTCATCCCCCGACGAAGGAGGTTATCCTCATGGCGAAAGTTGGTGTCGTTTTATCCGGGTGCGGCGTCTACGACGGCTCCGAGATCCACGAAGCGGTCATCACCCTGCTGGCCCTCGACCGGGCCGGTGCGGAGGCGATCTGCATGGCCCCCGACGTCCCGCAGATGCATGTCGTCAACCACCTGACCGGCGAGGTCGCCGCCGGTGAGACCCGCAACGTGCTGGTGGAAGCGGCTCGCATCGCCCGGGGCAAAATCCTGGATATCAAGGAGGTCAAGGCGGCCGACCTCGACGCCCTGATCCTCCCCGGCGGCTTCGGCGCCGCCAAGAACCTCTGCGACTTCGCCGTCAAGGGCGCCGACTGCAGCGTCAACCCCGAAGTGGCGCGACTGGTGCGGGAGGTGGTGGCGGCGAAGAAACCCCTCGCCGCGGTCTGCATCGCCCCGGCCCTGATCTCCCGGATCCTCGGCGGCGACCAGCTTGCCCCCCGGTTGACCATCGGCACCGACCCCGGCACCGCCGGCGCCCTGGAGAAGATGGGGAGCGTCCACGTCGCCTGCCCGGTCACCGAAACCGTCATCGACCAAAAGAACAAGCTGATCACCTCCCCCGCCTACATGCTCGCCGGCCGCATCAGCGAAGCGGCGACCGGGATCGAGAAGACCGTCAAGGAACTGCTGGCGATGATCTGAATTCCGGCCGGCCATCTAAAGTCGAGCGGCGGACCAACCCGGTCCGCCGCTGTTTTTATCCGACCCGCCCCCCGGTTGCCTCAATAACCTTCTGAAATTCCTGAAAATCCCCCCAAGGTTCGGACGCCAAGGCTGCCGTCTTCGACTTCGATTCGCGCTCAAGGCTTGGGGAGACCCATGGCGAGAGCCCAATCGGGTTCCTCCAGACCGGGGGTGAAGGGCTGTCGTTCCAGAAAGGTCGCCATGCTGAGGGGCTC
>JBBQBQ010000287.1:0-3687 GCA_038317685.1 Desulfuromonadales bacterium
CGGGTCGGCTCGGAGAAGCTCGATCAACTGGTCGATCTGGTCGGTGAACTGGTCACGGTCCAGGCCCGCCTCAGCCAGTTTTCCGCCCGCAGCGACGATCCGGGGCTGCTCGGCATCGCCGAGGAAGTCGAACGGCTGACCTGGGACCTGCGCGACCAGATCCTCAAGATCCGGATGGTGCCGATCGGCACCATCTTCAGCAAATTCCAGCGTCTGGTGCGCGACCTCTCCCGGGAACTCGGCAAAGACGTGGAGCTGGTCACCGCCGGCGCCGAGACCGAACTCGACAAGACCATCATCGAGCGTCTCGACGACCCCCTCGTCCACCTGCTGCGCAATGCCATCGACCACGGCATCGAAAGTCCGGAAGCCCGCAAGGCCGCCGGCAAACCGGGTCCGGGGACGATCACCCTCACCGCCGCGCATGCCGGGGCCTGCGTTCTGATCACCGTCCGTGACGACGGCCTTGGCCTCGACAAGGAGGCGATCCGCCGCAAGGCGGTGGCCCTCGGTCTCTGGCCGGAAGGGGCGGAGGTCGGGGATCGCGACCTGCTGCCGCTGATCGCCGCCGCCGGCCTGTCGACGGCGGAGCAGGTCAGCAACATCTCCGGCCGCGGCGTCGGCATGGACGCGGTGCGCCAGGCGGTGGAGGGGCTGCGCGGCAGCATCGAACTCTCCAGCCGCCCCGGACAAGGGACGGCCTTCACCATCCGTCTGCCGCTGACCCTGGCGATCATCGACGGGCTGCTGGTCGATATCGGCGGCGAATTCTACGTCTTCCCGATGTCCCTGGTCGAAGAGTGCATCGAACTTCACCGCAGCGGTGACGGCCTGCAGAAGCAGACCAATCTGGCCAGCGTCCGGGGAGCGATGGTCCCCTATGTGCGGCTGCGGGAGACCTTCGGCATCGCCGGGACGCCCCCTGCGATCGAACAGATCGTCATCGCCGATCTCGACGGGGAACGCCTCGGCTTCGTCGTCGACGCCGTCGTCGGTGAACACCAGACGGTCATCAAGAATCTCGGACGGCTCTATAAGAACGTGCGCGGCATCTCCGGCGCCACCATCCTCGGCGACGGGCAGGTGGCGCTGATCATCGACCTGGAAGCGCTGCGCGCTCTGGCCGAAAATCAGGAACAGCAACGGTTGGCCGCCTACGCCTGAGGCGCGGGCCATCCATTCCGAAAGTTCACCCCCAATCGATTAGGACCAGCGAGGAGGAGTTATGAAGATTGCAGCAAAATTGGGTGCGGGATTCGGCCTGGTGGTGGCCCTGCTGCTGGTAGTGGCGGCGACCGCCATCGTCCAGTTGCGCTCGGTGAACAACGGCTACCGGGAAGATGTGGTCTCGGCCATGGAGAGCGCCACCAATGCCGCGCAGCTCCAGGCCGCGGTCCTGGAGGTCCGGCGTAACGAAAAGGACTTCATCACCCGCCAGGAGACCAAGTACTACCAGAATATGGTGACCTTTCTCGACGAAGCCGACAAACAGGCCGAGGAGCTGAAGAAGTCGGTCGCCGGTATCGACGACAAGGTGGTGGCCAACGTGGTCGAGGTCCACAAGGAGATCAAGAGTTACCGGGACGCGGCCGATAAATTTTACAAGGCCTCTCTGACCCGGGGCCTGAATGAGAATGAGGGGGTGCAGCTGCAGTTCCGCAATGCGGCTCACGAACTGACGGCCGAAGTCGACAAGGCCAACGACATGGCGACGGAGACGGAACTTTTGAAGCTGCGCAAGGACGAGAAGGACTACATGCTGCGCGGCGACGACAAGTATAGCCAGGCTCTTCACGCCCGGGCCGACGCGCTGCGCAACCGCTTCGCCAGCCGCGGCGGGTTCATTACTCTCCTTGAAACCTACCGGCGGGGGTTCGATGCGCTGGTCGCGAGTGACAAGGAGATCGCCGCCCGACATTTGGAGATGAAATCGGCCGCCGACCGGGTCCTGGAACTGAGTGAAGAAAGCACCACGCTGGCGACGGCGGATGCCGCCGATCACAGCGAAAGGATCGGCAGCTCAGCGGACCGTTCCATCGTCCTGGTCTGGGTCGTCAGCATCCTCTCCACCATCATTGCCTTCTTCTTTGCTCTCTTCTTCGCCCGTTCCATTTCGGTCCCGGTCGGCAAGGGGGTCGCCCTCGCCGAAACCATCGCCCGGGGCGACTTCGGCAGCCGTCTTAACCTGAAGCGCTCCGACGAGATCGGCCAGCTCTCCACCTCCCTCGACAAGATGGCCGACAGCCTGGCGACCCAGGCCGCCGTCGCCGAACAGATCGCCCAGGGGAACCTCACCGTCGAGGTTCAGCTCGCCTCCGATCAGGACCAACTGGGGGCGGCGTTGAAGAAGATGGTCGATATCCTCGGCGATGTCATCGGCCAGGTCAGCTCCGCCACCGACAACGTCTCCTCCGGCAGCCAGGCGATGAGCGCCTCCTCCGAGGAGATGTCGCAAGGGGCGAGCGAGCAGGCGGCGGCGGCCGAGGAGGCCTCCAGCTCCATCGAGCAGATGACCGCCAATATCCGGCAGAACGCCGACAACGCCCTGCAGACCGAGAAGATCGCCATCCGCACCGCCAGCGACGCTCGCGAAGGGGGTGAAGCGGTCGCTGAAACGGCTGCGGCGATGAAGGAGATCGCCGGCAAGATCATGATCATCGAGGAGATCGCCCGCCAGACCAACCTCCTCGCCCTCAACGCCGCCATCGAAGCAGCCCGGGCCGGGGAACACGGCAAGGGCTTCGCCGTGGTCGCCGCCGAGGTCCGCAAGCTCGCCGAGCGGAGCCAGACGGCCGCCGCCGAGATCAGCAAACTCTCCGCCTCCAGCGTGGCGGTCGCCGAGAAGGCCGGCAACCTTCTTAACGTCATCGTCCCCTCCATCCAGAAGACCGCCGAACTGGTGCAGGAGATCAGCGCCTCCAGCAAGGAGCAGGATGCCGGCGCCGGTCAGATCAACCAGGCGATCCAGCAGCTCGACCTGGTCATCCAGCAGAATGCCGCCGCTTCCGAGGAGATGGCCTCCACCGCCGAGGAACTCTCCAGCCAGGCTGAACAGCTGCAGGAGATGATCGCCTTCTTCAAGATCAAGGGCGGCGCGCGTCGGAAAGCCGCGGCCCGTCCTGCGGCCGTCAAGTCGACGACCCTGCACGGGGAGGGTCCGCTGAAGAGTCAGATCGCCCATCTGCGCAAGTCCCAGGGGAGCAAAGCTTCCCAGCACCCTCCGATCGCCGTCGAGAATAAACAGATCAAGGGGCTGGCCCTCGACCTGAACCACGGCGGAGATGCCCTGGATGACGAATTCGAGCGTTTCTAATCCTGACCCGCGGTTCGCCGCTTTGCCAAAGGATCGGTTATGAATGTCGCTGCCCTGACCACCAGCCAATATCTGACCTTCACCCTGGGCAATGAGGTCTTCGCCGTCGATGTCGGCAAAGCCCGGGAGGTCCTCGATTTCACCACCGTGACCCGCGTTCCGCAGATGCCGCGTTTCATGCTCGGCGTCATCAACCTGCGCAGCAGCGTGGTGCCGGTCATCGACCTGCGCCTCAAGTTCGGCCTGACGGCGACGGAACGGACCGTCAATACCTGCATCGTCGTCATGGAGATCCTCATCGACGGCGAGCTCATCACCGTCGGCGCCCTGGCCGATTCGGTCCGCGAAGTCCTGGAGATCGAGGAGGGGCTGAT
>JBBQBQ010000288.1:0-3685 GCA_038317685.1 Desulfuromonadales bacterium
CCCCCCGCCACCCCCCCCCCCCCCCACCCCACCCCACCCCGCGCCCCGCGGACGAGCCCGGCGCAACTGTGGAAATTCGGGCAGGTGCTGGAGAATATTCTTCAATAAGGGGCCTGTCCGGTCCGCTGGAATTATTCAAGATACCGAAAATATTAATTTATTTTGTTGGTACGGGACATGCTGTAGGTTATCCGCAGAATCAAGGGTTCACACCGAGCCCGCTTTACCGAGCGAACAGGATGAAACCATGATCAAACGAGTCCTCCAATTCCTTGCCGCCGTCACCCTGGTTGCGACTTTGTGGTTCACGTCCACCCTGGCTTCGGCTGCAGAGAGCCCGGCCCTGATGGATTTGGTTGATCAGGCCCTGGCCAACAATCCGGAACTGCAGGCCGGCCAAGCCCGCTGGGATGCCTTTGTCAACAAGGCCCGGCAGGCCGGACGTCTCGAGGACCCGATGCTGATGCTGCGGATGCAGAATCTGCTGGTGCGCGATCCGCTGGCCTTTGATCGGGAGGCAATGACCGCCAAAGTGATCGGTCTCAGCCAAACCCTTCCTTTTTTCGGCAAGCGGGCGCTGGCCCGAGAAGGGGCCGAACGGGAGGCTGAATCAGCCCGCTGGAACTACGAGGAACGCCGGGTTGAATTGCGAAGGATGGTTAAGGAAAATTGGTTCAAGCTCTACTTCGTCGATCGGTCTACCGAAGTTGTGGATCGGACCATCGCCACCCTTGACAATCTCAGCCGGGTTACCGAGAGCCGCTACGGCACCGGCCTGGCGCTGCAACAGGATGTTCTGAAAGCGCAGGTGGAGCGCTCGAAGATGGAGGATATGCGGATTTCCCTTCAACAACGGCGGCATAGTTTTGAAGCCGCTCTTAATGCCCTGCTTTATCGCCCTGCCGACACCCCGATTACCGTCCCGTCGGATCTGGTCGTCACCCCGTTGGCCCTGTCGGCCCCGGAGTTGGAAGAACTGGCCATGACCAACCGCCCGCAATTGAAGGCCTTGACCGCGCAGGTGGAGAAGACGCAGTTGAATAAACGCCTCGCCGAGCGGGAGTATTATCCGGATTTTACCCTCGCCCTCGAATATATGCAGCGCGATCCGGCCATGGGGGGGAAGGGGTACGACATGTACTCGGCCGGAGTGACCTTCAATCTGCCGCTGCAGCGCGACCGCCGTGAGGCCAAGGTTGCCGAAACGGAAGCAGAGACCCGCATGGCGGGCGCAGAGCTGGAGATGTTACGCAATGAAATCCGCAGGGCCATCGCCGATTCCCTGGCGCAGCTCGAACGAAGCCGCAAACTTGCGGAACTTTACTCCCAGGGGATTCTCCCGCAAGCGACGCAATCCCTGGAGGCCTCACTGGCGGCCTACCGGGTAGGGAAAGCTGAATTCCTGAACGTCCTCGACAGTCAGATGGCCCTCTTCAATTTCGAGCGGGACTATTACGACGCCGTCGCCGACCACCAGGTGCGCCTCGCGGAGTTGGAAGGGACCGTGGGGACGCCGCTGCCGCCTGTGTCTCCCGCACCTGAATCCGGCAATGCCGGTACCATCCATCAGAACAAGGACCCGCAATGAAAGCTGCCCGAACCATCAAGACGTTGTTGATCGTTCTCGCCTTGGGCGTCGCCCTCGGGGCCGGATATTTCCTCGGTGTCGGACAGACCCCCGCCCCCGCCCCCGGGGTCAGCGACGGCCACAACCATACCGAAACCGCCGGCAAGCAACAATACACCTGCGGCATGCATCCCTTCATCATCCGGGACGAACCGGGCCTCTGCCCGATCTGCGGCATGCAGCTCACCCCCCTTAAAACCGGGACCGGTGGTGCCAAGGCGACAGCCAAGCCGTCCGGGGAGCGCAAGATCAAATACTGGAAAGCGCCGATGGACCCCACCTACATCCGCAACGCGCCGGGCAAATCGCCGATGGGGATGGATCTGGTGCCGGTCTACGAAGATGAAACCGCCACCGGACAAATTGCCGTCGACCCTGTGACAATCCAGAGTATGGGGATCCGCACCGCCCCGGTTGCGCGCCGCAATCTGGCGCGCACCATCCGTACCGTCGGCCTGGTCACCTACGAGGAGCCTCGCCAGTCGTCGATCAACAGCAAGATCGACGGCTGGATCGAACACCTCAATATCGACCAGACCGGCCAGGTCGTCCGCAAAGGGCAGGCCCTTATGGAGATCTACAGCCCGGAGCTGGTGGCGGCCCAGGAGGAGTTTCTCCTCGCCCTCGATAGCAGCCGAAGGCTGGGGCAAAGCCCTTTCCCGGAGATTGCCGCCGGCAGTCAGCGGCTTCTCGCCGCATCCCGCAATCGTCTCTCCTACTGGGACATCAGCGCCGCCCAGATCGATGTTTTGGAGAAGAGTCGGGAGGTGCGCAAGACGATGACCCTCTATGCCCCCTATGGCGGAGTGGTGACGGTGAAAAAGGCCTTTAAGGGGATGCGGGTGATGGCCGGTGAGGAGCTTTTGCAACTCTCCGACATATCCAAGGTCTGGGTCAATGCCGAGATTTACGAATACCAGCTCCCCTGGCTCAAGGTCGGGCAGAAGGCGCAGGTGGAAATTCCCTTTGCCATCGGCAAGACCCTGGAGGGGACCATTACCTACCTCTATCCCTACGTCGAAAACGACACCCGCACCGTCAAGGCACGCATCGAATTCGCCAATCCGGGGATGGCGTTGAAGCCGGATATGTATGCCAACGTCGTCATTGCCACCGAGCCGGTGACGGGCGCCCTGGCCATCCCCGGCGATGCGGTCCTTAACTCCGGACGGGAGAAGACGGTCTTCGTGGCCCGCGGCGAAGGAAAGTTTGAACCGCGCGTTGTCAAGACCGGGGTCAGCGACGACGATGGCTATGTGCAGATCACCGGTGGTCTCCTTGACGGCGAGCAGGTGGTGACCAGCGCCCAGTTCATGCTTGATTCGGAGAGCAAATTGCGCGAGGCGATCCAGAAGATGCAGGAACCGAAAGGGGAGACACCCGCCCCCGCACCGGCTGGCAAGCAGGACAAACTTGACGATCTCTTCAAATAATCTGGTCGAACGGTCCGATCATTAGATATTAGGATTCGCTATGCTTGAAAAGATAATCGGTTGGTCGATCCGCAACAAATTCATGGTGGTGCTGGTGACGATCTTTGTCGTCGCCGGGGGGATTTATTCCCTGAAGGAGACCCCGGTCGACGCCATCCCCGACCTCTCCGACGTACAGGTCATCGTCTACACCCAGTATCCCGGGCAGGCACCCCAGGTGGTGGAAGACCAGGTGACCTATCCGCTCACGACCAAGATGCTATCGGTCCCGGGAGCCAAGGTGGTGCGGGGTTACTCCTTCTTCGGCTACTCCTTCGTTTACATTATTTTCGAGGACGGCACCGACATCTACTGGGCGCGCTCCCGGGTGCTGGAGTATTTGAATTACGTCTCCGGGAAGCTCCCGGCAGGGGTGACGCCGGTCCTCGGCCCCGACGCTACCGGGGTCGGCTGGGTCTACGAATACGTTCTGGAGAGCGACCGCCACAACCTGCAGGAACTGCGCTCGATTCAGGACTGGTTTGTCCGCTATCAACTCGCCAAGGCGCGCGGCGTGGCCGAAGTAGCCTCCGTTGGTGGCTTCGTGCAGACCTATCAGGTCACCGTCGATCCGGTGAAACTGCGT
>JBBQBQ010000289.1:0-3630 GCA_038317685.1 Desulfuromonadales bacterium
AGGGGATGACGATCCTGCTGGTCGAGCAGAACGCCAAACTCGCCCTGGAACTTGCCCACCGCGGCTACGTCCTCGATACCGGTAACATCGTCGCCGAGGGGACCGGCAGCGATCTGCTCGGCAATCCGGAGGTCAAGAAGGCTTATCTGGGCGGGTGAGTGGGGGGGGCGGAGTTTAAGGAAATTTGGGGCACTTCCCGGAAATACCAGGGGAGTGCCCCAAATATTTTTCTAGTGGGCAACGGTCACTTTGAGCGGGGAGTCAAGAAGCGGACGGGATGCGTTCTGCTCAAAAAAATCGATGATCATGGCCGCTGTTTCTTTCGGTTTTTGCAGTTCAAGATCGTGGATTCCGTCCTCGAAAGAAATCATCTGGACGTGGGGAAGATAATCTTTGAAAAAAGCGATGTTCCTTCCGGTCATGTCGCGAAACGAGGATTTTGCCCCCGAAAGGTAAAGAACCGGCGCCGTGATCGCTTTTGCCTGCTCGGTAAAGTCTTCTGCGAAGTTCAGGGCGTGGGCCAGGCCAAGCCAGCTGAGACGTGAGGCGGCTTTGGCATTCTTTGAGATGATCCCGGTCACTTCTGCCATGTCCTCGCTGCTCAGATCCTCCCATGAATGGCCCATGATGCCCTTCGCCATGGATTCGTCAAAGAGCCCGGAGCGGATAAAGCCGATAATCACGTCGCCGAGGATGGAGTATTTGAGCCCCTGTTCCAACCTGCGATAGGGGCTGTCTTTCGGCATGATCACCCCGCCCTCGATGCAAACCACCGTGTCCACCCGGTCTGGATATCTTGCGGCAATATTGAGGGCAATCATCCCACCGTAAGAAACCCCGATAAGGTCGCAGCTCATGATATCCAGCTCGTCCATCATCGCGACGATTTTATCTGCCTGCTCTGCGACGGAATAGCCAAAGCTGTCGACGGGCCGGGCCGAATCCCCGGTTCCGAAATTGTCGATAGCGAGAAGCTGGTATCTGTCGGCCAGGAAAGGAATCATGCGGTCCCAGCCGTTGTGAGTACCGAACAGGCCGGGAATCAATATGACCGGCGGGCCATGGCCGGTCTCGACCATGTGGATCGCCTGCTCGTTGCCGAATTTGGCTGATGGAAAGGTTGGATTGGCACAAGAGACACAGAATAAACAGACGGATGACAAAAGAATGAAATGAACGAAGAATTTAGTCATGACAGGTTCAATCTTTCGGAAAAATTTAAAAGTTAACTGGTGCCCATCCGGAAACCCCGGATGGGCACCGGTGCAGTTTCCGATTTGGAAACGAGGAGTTTTTAGTCGTGGCAAGGAAATCAAGGTCTTGCTTGTGCGGCGTACATCGGTACGCCGCACAAGCAAGGCTGCAGATTGACGCTGCCACGGCGGAAAATGACCGTTTCCGGATGGAAACTAACTAAACTCAGTGGATTAGGTGCCAGGTAACAATGACTTAACCCTTTCCCGGATGAAATATTGGCCAGGTTGGATTTGATTCCAGCTGGCTGGCAGGGGACGACCCCCGTCCCCGTCAGGTTTTTGCCAATTGATTTCAGGCGTTGCTCCCGAAGCGCCGGAAGGCTGCAAGCAGGTCATTCTGGCTGAGGATTCCCAGCAGGCGCTGCGGTTCCTCGGGATCGACGACCGGGAAATAGCTGAGATCGCGGTGCTGCTGCAAGGTCTTCAGGGCTTCTCGCAACGGCGCGTCGGGCGCAATGGCGTGGGGTTTGGCGGCGAGCAGATCGCCGGCGACCACCAGCGGCACCAGGGCCGGCTCGAAGAGCAGGTTACGGATTTCGGTGTAATTGATCATGCCGAGAAAGTTCCCTTCGCCATCGACCACCGGGAAGCGATCGTAGCGGCTGTGGGCGATGAAGCGCAGCAGTTCGTTGAAAGGGGTGGCGTTGCGGACCGTTTCGACATTCCGTCGCATGATGTGACGGACCAGGATGTCTCCCGGATCGCGCAACTGGTGACCGGCAGGCAGGCCGAGAGAGGAACGAAAATGCTGGGCTACGGAATGAAGGCCTTCCAGGGTTCCCTGCGGGGCGCGTTTCTGCAGCAGGGAAAGGATCGGCACTTCGCCGGCGCGTACCAGGCCGTGCCGCACCGCCAGCGGGCCGATCAGTTCGAAGATGACCACCGACCCGAGAACGATCGTCTCGATCAGGCGACCGCCCTGCGGCCAGGCCTGGACCAGGGAGCCGGCGAGGCCGATCGCCACCCCGGCCTGGGCCAGTAGGGTCAAGCCGACGTAACTCTGTTCACGCGGACCGAAGGCGCCGAGGCGGGCGCCGACCATCGACCCCAGCCATTTTCCCAGGGTCCGGGCGAGAACATAGACCACCCCGAGCCAGCCGATATGGGTGAGACTTTCAATGTGCAGATTGGCGCCGGCCAGGACGAAAAAGGCGATGTAGAGGAGGTAGTCGACCTGGCGCAGGGAGTCCAGCAACTGGTGCCATCGCGGCGAACTGTTGGCGAGGGTAATGCCGAGGGTCAGGCTCGCCAGCAGCGGGTCGATGCCGAGCTTGCGGCAGAGGGCCGAGGCGGCAATCACGCCCCCCAGGAGCATGACCTTGTGTTCGCTCGGCAGTTCCAGGCGTTGTGCCCAGGCCGACAGGAGCAGCCCGAGCACGACCCCGATAAGGATCGGTCCGAGCATGCGTGCCAACAACACGGAAAGAGCCTCATCGGGCCGGATCAACAGGTGGGTGAGGATGGCAAAACCGAGCACCGAGACCAGATTGTTAAATCCGACCAGGGTCAAGACGGTGCCGGTCACCGGGCCTTCGGCTTCATATTCCCGGATCACCATGAGAGTCGCCGCCGGGGCGGTGGCCACGGCGATGATGCCGAGGAGCAGGGCGAAGGTCAGGGAGGTCGACCAGAGGTCAAGACCCGGCAAGGTTCTTTGCAGCAGAAACAGGTTGACAACCAGGGTGGAGCCGGCCACCAGCAGGAAAGTCAGGAGGATTTCGCTGGCGGAAAAGATCAGAATCCGGTGCCGCCAGCGGCGCAGCTGTTCGAACTGGAAGAGCCCGCCGATGTTCATCAGGATCAACGCCAGGCCGATGTCGGCGAGGGGCCGTAATTCGACGAGGGCGATGCTGCTGATCAGCGGGGGCAGCCCGGCAAGCCGGGTGAAGGAAGGCCCGAGCACCAGGCCGACGAGGAGGTAACCGGTGACGCGCGGCACATGACACAAGGCCGCCAACCGTCCTCCGACCAGGGCGCCGAGGAAGATGCAGGTCAGAGCCTGGAGAATAGGAATGAGAGAGGAGGACATAGCGGCTCCAGGCCGGGCGCGAAAGAGGACGGTTCGGTTTTCGAAAGAACCCGAAGAAGTCGCTTTTCCATATTATATACGAGGACGAAGAATTGAAGAACCCATGAAGTTCAATTCGTTGCGTCAGGGGGATCGGAGTCGGTCACGACGGGGCCCGGTCGGATTCCCCCGGGACCTCCGGATAAATTCTGGTGACCAGCCGCCCCAGAGTCATCCCCTGGACGCCGATGGAGAAGACCACCACGATATAGGTCATGATCACAATCGTGGTCCGTTCGGGTCCGGCCGGCAGCGACAAGGCCAGAGCCACCGAAATCCCCCCTCGCACGCCCCCCCTGGGGCGGT
>JBBQBQ010000290.1:0-3599 GCA_038317685.1 Desulfuromonadales bacterium
AAAAGAAGCAGCCCGGCAACCCTTCTGCCGGGCGGGAGGATGGAACCTCGTCAAATAATCCGGGAAGGTGAAGACCGGTAAGGAACCTTAACGGTTTGCGGGAGGACTGTCAATTGCCCGGGACCGGGCCGGAGGGGGGCGGCCCGACCCATGGCGCATTTACAAACGACGGCCGTTGTGTCGCTGCACCGACCTGCTGAAGGCCTCCGGCTGGCCCCGGAGCCCTGTCCGCAACCCCTCCCTTCAGGCCGGGAATTTTTCGTTGATAAATAGAAATTCCGGAAGGTTGGCCAGAATAATGTCGGTCAGATGCAGATCGAAGTGCACCCCCCGCTCCTTGCGGAAACATTCGACGACATCCTCGGTATCCCAGGCATCTTTGTAAACCCGCTGGTGACAGAGGGCATCAAAAACGTCCGCCAGACCCGGGATCCGGGCGTATATGTGAATTTTCTTTTCGGCGAGTCCCTGGGGATACCCACCTTGCCCCCATCGTGCATCGGCGAGGCGAGGCGAAGAACTTCGGCCTTGGTTTCTCCCTGGCCGGCCTTCATTGTCAGAGACGGGACACCTCAGCGACCCGTCTAACGTGGTTCACCAAATCCTGGGAACGGTTCTCGACCACTTCGCCCAAGGGGATAATCACTTCCTTCTGGGTCTCGATGATTTCGTTAGTGAGGTCGAGGTTTTTGAAGGCGCCGGAGACCTTGGTGGAAAAGAGGTGAATCAGGTCCCGGTCCACATCCATCCGCTTGTCAATGCCGTCGCTCAGACATAAAAGACCCTTTCGACCGCTTTCCGCCGGGAAAGGCCCGACAAAAGCCTCCGGAAAGAAGATGCTGGCCTGGGCAGCGCCGGCTTGGGCGAGACGATTCCTGACCTTATCCGGCAGGACCTGGTTGGTGGGTTTATCGACAAAAATCTCGAAGTTGCCGGTTGCCGCTAGAATAATAAATTATTCGTTTTTTGCCGACACGGTAAAGCCGATCAACCCAAAAACCGGGGGCCTTGAGCTTTGACCCGGACGGTGATTGCCGGTTCGCAAGTCGGTTCAGCCCTCGAGGAAATCAATGGCATGACAGGGGCAGGCTGCAATACAGATACCGTCAAAATCACAGAGGGTTTCATCGATAACAGCGATTCCGTCGACCATCGTGATCGCTCCTTCCGGGCAGGCCTGGACGCATTCGCCGGACGCACGGCATTTTTTCGGATCGACTACCAGCTTCATGTTAAATCAAATCCTTTCTCCCGCTCCGGCTTCCCCGGGGCGGTCTGGGGTCATATCAATAAGGTGTCTTCATCGGCGAAGCGGATCTGCTTTTGGATGCGCAATCCCGACGGGGGGGGATTCAGGTTCGAAAGATCAGGTTCCAAACCGGGCTCTCCCCAGGAGCAAAAGACCTCACTTCCCTTTGGCCCCGGCCGGCCCTTTCCCGGTCAAGTCCAGAGCCTTCAGAGCCTGATTTGCTGACAAGGTATTGGTAATCGTGATAATGCCGCCATGTTCATTACAGAGGATGTCCCCGGCCTCAGTCGCACCATTAGCGGAACCACTGAAGCTGTAACCGGTGCCATCGGCACAGATGATAGCGTACTGATTCCCCTGGAGGTGATAAACCTTCAGAGCGAAAGCGGGCGTTGCGACTAACGACAATATGAATGCGGTGAACAGAATCGTTGTTTTCATCTCGTTACCTCCATATGCAACTTCACTGATTGGAACTTCCCGACCAATGCGGCCAAGACCCAACTCTGGTCCTGACCTTTTCCCTTCCCAAGGCCTTCTCGAACCTCGCCTAAATATTACCAGATTTGTGATCTTTTTCAAAAGGAGGGCACGAGGACGGGGCTCCGGTGGCATTGAGGATCGGTCCAGGGGGCGGATTGTTGAACATCAAGGCGTTATTTCAATCCGCCCGCAGACAGATTTAACCCTGCATTGACTACCCTGCGGGGTCCGCCTTCGGCATCAGAACCCACAGGAGCAGGTAGATGAGGATACCGGGGAAAGCGGCGCTGAGGATGCTCACCAGGATATAGATAAGACGCACCACCCACGGCGCCCAACCAAAATATTCCGCGAACCCCCCGCACACGCCGCCGATCATCTTGTTGGTTCGGGAACGCGCAAGTGTTCGCTTCGCCGGGATTTCGCCGAAAACTGGTTTCCTGTCGCCCATTCTTCAAAGCTCCCTTCAATCCTGCATATAACCCAGAGTCGCCGCCCAGAAAGAGAGATCATTGCGGGTCTTTTCATAGAGCCGGGCGTTCATGATGGCGACGCCGGCAATCTCGGCCAAGGCCGAAAGGAAGGTGATCTCCTCCTGGCTGTATTGCCGCTTCTCGGCGCTGTAGAGACGCAGCACCCCGACCACCCGCCGGCGGGCAACAATCGGCATGGAAAGGATCGAGGCAATCCCCTCGGCGACGGTCTCGGCCGGGTATTCAAGGCGCGGGTCGTGGGCGGTATCGGTGATCAGGACCGGCTGGCCGGCGAGGGTCTCGCTGATGCTCTGGTCGGTGTGCGGTTTTCCCTTGGCGAGAAATTTGTCACTCAGGCCGGTGGCGGCGATCAGTTCGAGTTCGTGGGTGGTTTCGTTGCGCAGGCGCAGGGCGCTCGCTTTGACCTGCATGATGCGGATGACCTGGTCGACGATCAACTGCACCACCTGCATCGAGTCGCGGGTGGAGAGGACCGCCTGGGTGACCTCGTTCAGGATACGGAAATAGGCGAGGCTTTTGGCCGGGTCGACGGGCTTGATCGGCGCGAGCTCGAGTGGCGGCGACCCGGTCTCTGCGGTTTTCGGCAGATCGGCGCCGATCTCGGCGAAGAGGGCGGCCAGTTTGTCCCCTTCTGCCTGGGTGAGGCGGGCGTTGGCGATCGCCAGCCCGCCCATCTCGGCCAGGGCCGAGACAAACTCGAGATCCTCGGCGTTGTAGTCCCGCGGTTCGGCGCTGTGAAGACGCAGCACCCCGATGACCTTGTCGCCGGCGATCACCGGCACCGAGAGAACGGTGTTGATCCCTTCGGCGCGCAGTGCCTCGGGATACTGGAGGCGCGGATCGCCGAAGGCGTTTTTGATGCAGACCGGTTTGCCGGCAAGGACCTCGGGGATGCTCTGATCCGCGTTGAGAGCTCCCTTGTTCAGGTAGGTTTCACTCAACCCGAAGGCCGCGACCTGCTTCAGGCTGTTGCTCTCCTCGTCAATGAGCCGCAGGATGCCGCCTTTGACCCCGAGCGCGGCGACGGTGCGCTGCACCAGGGAATCGAGGGTCGTCTGCAGGTCGCGGGCCGAGAGAATCGCCTGGGCGGTTTCAAAGAAGAGGCGAAAATATTCATTGGGATTAGTCTGGGGCATGGATCGTTCCTCCTTCAGGGCAATCGGAAACGGTATTTTGAATTCAGTGATAATTGCAGGCCGTTGTCAATCATTATTCGCACCCCGGGACGCAGAAATCGGGTAGGAGGCGGGATTACTCCCGCCGTCCTCCCACACCACCGTGCGTACGGTTCCGTACACGGCGGTTCATGAAGTGTGTTGAAGTCGGTGGTACTGGTTCATGAGTGACACCAGCCCCAGTTTATCGAAGTAGGT
>JBBQBQ010000291.1:0-3551 GCA_038317685.1 Desulfuromonadales bacterium
GCGACACCAGGGTATGGGTGACGGTCTGTTCGATATCGCGGATGCGGGCTCCTGCATCTGCGATCTGGCCGGTGACGGCGGCGATGATTCCCGGCCGGTCGGAGCCGGTCATGGTGATGAGCACCATGCGTTGGTTCATGGGCGGTACCTTTCGCTGGAAGGTCCCGGCATTCTACGCGGATTGGCTCCGCCCCGCAACCCAGGAGGTCCGGATAGGCCGGTCGGCAGCGTCCCCCGCCAATCTTTACCGGATCTTTATACAACCTTTATGCAGCCAAAATGCGGTTGCGGTAAGATTCAATCATCCAGAAACCCGAAACCCGGCGGCGACACGGCCGGAGCTGCATAGAAGGGAGGAACAGCATGAAAATTTTGACGCTCTCAACCTTGATCCTTTCGCTCCTTTTGGTTGGCTCTTTCCAGAAACGGAGCATGAGCATGGATGAAACCATGAACCAGGCCGGCGCCCCGGCCATGACCACCAGGACCGCGGTCTTTGCCGGCGGCTGCTTCTGGTGCACCGAAGCGGATTTCGAAAAAGTTCCCGGGGTCACCGAGGCCATTTCCGGCTACACCGGCGGCCAGGAGGTCGATCCGACTTATGAGCAGGTTTCGGCTCACGCCACCGGCCATGTGGAATCGGTCAAGGTCAGTTACGATCCGGCCAGGGTCAGTTACGGGCAACTGGTCGAATGGTTCTGGCGGCATGTCGACCCCACCGACGCGGGGGGACAGTTCGTCGACCGCGGCCCCCAGTACCGCAGCGTGATCTTCTACGCCGACGCCGAGCAGCAGCGCATCGCCGAAGCGTCGAAACAAAGGCTCGCCGCCTCCGGCCACTTCAGCTCCCCGATCGTCACCGAAATCCTGCCCCTCGGTCCCTTTTATCCGGCCGAGGATTACCACCAGGATTATTATCGGCACAATCCGATCCGCTACGACTGGTACCGCTCCGGTTCCGGCCGCGATCTCTTCACCAAAAAGTCCTGGGGCAAGGACGAGTTGACCTTTGACGCAATCGAGCGGGAGTTTCCCGAACTCAAACCGATGGCGGACCCGATGAAGAAGGAGGGCCTGGGGATGACGCCTGCCCCTTCCGGGTCGATGGAAAAAGCTCCCATGGGAAAGGAATCGACGATGCCCGCACCGATGAAAAAGAAGGATCCGGGAATGAAATCGACCATGACCGAAACACGCAGCGACACGATCCCCTCCGACGGGGACCTGAAAAAACGGCTGACCC
Organism: Desulfuromonadales bacterium; assembly: GCA_038317685.1. Classification (GTDB taxonomy): domain Bacteria; phylum Desulfobacterota; class Desulfuromonadia; order Desulfuromonadales; family DDH964; genus JBBQBQ01. The sequence continues at coordinate 1,244 of JBBQBQ010000291.1, forward strand.
CTCTGCAGTACGAGGTGACCCGAGGGAGCGGCACCGAACCCGCCTTCGACAATACCTACTGGGACAATCACGAGGCGGGGATTTATGTCGATACCATCTCCGGCGAACCACTCTTCAGCTCCATCGACAAGTATGAGTCGGGGACCGGCTGGCCGAGTTTCACCAAACCGCTGGAACCGGGGAACATCGTCGAGAAAAAGGACTTCAGTTTCTTCATGGCCCGCACCGAAGTCCGCAGCAAACACGGCGATGCCCACCTGGGACATGTGTTCAACGACGGCCCCGATCCGACCGGGCTGCGCTACTGCCTGAATTCGGCGGCGCTGCGGTTTATTCCGAAAGCGGATCTGGAGAAGGAAGGATACGGGGAATACCTGACACTCTTCAAGTGAGGGAAGGGTGATATCTGTTCAGGGAACATCTGACGGACGGGAGCTCCCTCCAGCCGCAGGGGAGTGCTTTTGGGCCGGGCCTTGAATGACTGACAAATGAAGGGTAATCTTTCGCCAAGCGACGCGACCAACCCTTGTCGTTCAGGAGAGAAACGCTATGAGCACTCCGCCGGAAGTCAGACGCAAAGACAAGTTGATGTCCCCCGACCGCATCGCCGAACTGCTGGCAACGGGTTATTCGGGACACCTCGGCACGGTCGGACCGGACGGTATGCCGTACGTCTGCCCCTTGCTCTATATCTGGAAGGAAGACCGGATCTGGGTCCACAACACGGCGGCCCCGGGCCATTTGCAGAACAACGTCCGCCACGACCCGAGGGCCTGTTTCGAGATCGATCAGGCCGGAACCATCTACCCCTACGGGCGTTTCCAGTGCGATACCTCCATCGAGTATCGAAGCGTCGTCCTCTTCGGCCGGCTCGACATTATCGACGACCGCCCCTCAAAAACTGCCTTTTTCGATGGACTGCTGGCCAAATACTACCCCGCCGACACCACCCGTCCCGCCGGCTTCTACCCCCGCCTTGACGACGTGACCGTCTACGCCCTCAGCGTCGAACGGATGACCGGCAAGGAGACCCGCCTCCCCGCCCCTGAATCACGGTGGCCCGCGGTCGACAACACCAAATCGCCCCACCTCCCGCCTGGCAAACCCACCCCAATGCAGCACCCTTGACAAAATAATGCGATAAAACATTATATAATTCGATTCAGCATTATCTTCCCCCGGCCGGTATTGGCGCCGCCGCCGGGCTTTTCGGAAAATTTCAATGCTGTTTAGCATTATTTCATATCCGGGAATTTGCCGACATTCCGGAAATAGAACTGTTTTTTATTTGAAAACAGGGCTTTAGAAATCTGGCACGGCCCGTGCTAATGACTTACCGCATCGAACCGGGGGCCATAATGAGTGGAACCAAACACAATCTGACGCCCTTCGAGGCAATCGAATTCGGCATTATCGTCGCCGATCAGCACCGCAAAATTCTTTTTGCGAGCGGTGACGCGGCCCGGTTGCTGGATCAGCCGGCGGCGGCCCTGACCGGTGCCTTTTTGCATGATCTTTTCCCCGACCTGCCTCGCCCCCTCCCCGCTCTCCCCCAGGACCTGCCGCCGTTGACCGCGGGGGCGCGCAGCCTGGCCGCCAGGCTCGAGACCCTGAGCGTCACCGGGCAGAATCTGCTGCTGGCGACCCTGGTCGACCTGGCGACCGTCCAGGGCTTGCAGAACCAGCTGCGGGAGAAGACCGAACAGATCCGGGAACTGGAGACAGTCTTCAACTCCTCTTTCGACGAAATCTTCGTCACCGACGGCGAAGGAACGGTACTGCGGGTCAACAAGGCCGGCGAGACCCTTTACGACATCGAGGTCAAGGACCTGATCGGAAAGAATGTCCGGGAACTGGTGGAAAAGGGCTATTTCAACCCCTCCATCACCCTGAAAGTCCTGGATCAAAAAAAACGGGTGACCTCGGTCCAGACCACCAAGCAGCACAAAAAACTGATCGCCACCAGCAACCCGATCTTCGACGAGGCGGGGAATATCATTCGGGTCGTCACCAATACCCGCGACATCACCGAATTCACCAATCTGAAGCAGAAGCTGGAAGATACCGAGCAGCTCATCGAGACCTACCGCAACATCATCCACGAACTGCGCGGCAGCGGACCGGAGTCGACCGACTTCATCGTCTCCAACCCGACCATGGCCAAGATCATGGAGATGGTCCACCGCATCGCCGACGTCGAATCGACGGTTTTGATCGAAGGGGAATCGGGGGTCGGCAAGAGCTTCGTGGCCCGCAAGATTCACGACCTGAGCAGCCGCAAGGACCAGCCCTTCGTTGTCGTCTACTG
>JBBQBQ010000292.1:0-3512 GCA_038317685.1 Desulfuromonadales bacterium
GTGCCAGAACCGGGTGCCATTGGCCGTCGACCCCGCGGAAGCGATGCTCGATATCCCAGACACCCCCGGTGCGGACACACTGCTTCCAGGCCGCAATGGTGCGCTCGGCATCGTCGGGATGGAGCATGTCCCCCCAACCGAAATCGGAACACTCCTTCTGGGTCAGACCGACCATCCTGAGAAAGGACGGGCTGGCGTAGATATTGCGGGCGTCCGGGGCGCAGACCCAAACGCCGTAGTTGATCGATTCGCCGACGGCGCGGTAGATGTTCTCGCTTTCGCCAAGGATCGCGAAACCTTTTGCAGGAGGGTCGGCCGCTCCGGCCTCGGCGTGGCCGGAGCAGGTGAGCAGGGCTGCTTCCGCCTCTTTCAGGCGTAATCGGAGGGTAGCTATCTCCGCCTGGAGCAGCTTGCAAGCATGATCGGTTTCGGTCATGGCTATACCCTTTCTTCAGGGTGCAATTTTAACATAAGAGAAAACTTAATCTTGTCCTGCCAGATAAAAATATTTATTCGGCCCTGCCGCCTTATAACCCGATATGCCTCGGGAAAAGCCGGCAATGCGACCCTGGATAAGATCCTGACGGTCATGGGCGGCAATTTCCAGGAACCAAAGTCCTCCTGACTCCCAGCGCCGTCCTCACTTGGCCCAGTATCCGTCTAATTTGACCTTGACAAATCTACCCATCCGGGAATAGTGTCCACAAATGTCCATGTAGTGGGAACAGATATCAGCCCCCTGGGAGGACTTTTGAATATCTCCGTGAAAGAGGCCGCGCGGCTGCTGTCGGTCTCGGAAAAGACCATCTACCGTTGGATCAAGGGGCAGATCATCCCCGCCTACAAGGTCCATGAGAGCTATCGCTTCAACCGAGCGGAACTCCTCGAATGGGCGACCTCGCGGCGTCTGGGAATCGCTCCCGAAGCCTTCGACGAACCCGAGGCCGAAGCCCAGCCGCTCCCCGATCTGGTGACCGCCCTGGAAGATGGGGGGGTCTTCTACCGGGTCGAAGGGACGACCCGGGATCAGGCCCTGGCCGATACGGTGGCTCACCTGCGCCTGCCGGAGGACGTCGACCGCACCTATCTGTACCGGGTCCTCCTCGCCCGGGAGGGGATCGCCTCCACCGGGGTCGGCCGCGGGGTCGCCATCCCCCACCCTCGCGACCCGGTCCTTCTCCATGTGACCCGGCCGACGGTGACCCTCTGTTTCCTCGAACACGGCGTTGACTTCCAGGCCCTTGACGGCCGGCCGGTCAATATCCTCTTCACCCTCATCACCCCTACCCGCCGCTCTCATCTTCACCTCCTCTCCCTCCTCGGCTTCGTGCTGCGCGACCCGGCCATCCGGCAGGTGCTGGAGAAACAGGGGAGCCGCGAGGAGATCTTCACCGCCCTGCGGCGGGCGCTGGAAAGACTCAAAAAATGACGGCCGGCAGCTGGCTGCTCGCGGCCATGTCAATCATTGCCGGCGGCGGATTCGCCGCCCTGCTGGCCGGCCGCCGCTCGTCCCTGGCCTCCGGGGTGGCGGTCGCCACCGTGGTGGTCGGTTCCCTCCTGGGGCTGGGAGTCTCCGGCTCGGCCCTCCTTGGTGGCGGCAGCTTCGCCGCCCGCCTTCCCTGGGCGGTGCCGGCGGGGAGCCTGGCCCTCGCCGTCGATCCCTTAAGCGCCTTCTTCCTGGTGCCGATCTTCGTCCTTGCTCCGCTCTGCGCCGTCTACGGCTTTGCCTATTTGAAGGGCGAAGGCGCCAAGCGGTCCCTCGGCCCTCAGTGGTTCTTCTTCAACGGGTTGGTCGCGTCGATGGCGCTGGTCGTCACCGCCGCCAACGGGGTCCTGTTTCTCGCCGCCTGGGAGATCATGTCGCTGGCTTCCTTCTTTCTGGTAGCCTTCGACCATTACCGGCCCGAGGTGCGCCGCGCCGCCTGGATCTACCTGCTCGCCTGTCACCTCGGCGGCGCCAGTCTCTTCGCCCTGTTTCTGCTCGCCGGGGAGCGCTGCGGCAGCCTCGATTTCGCCGCCTTCGGGCCTCTCGCCGGCCTGACCCCGGGACCGGCTTTCCTCCTCTTTGTCCTGGCCCTGCTCGGTTTCGGCACCAAGGCCGGACTCTTCCCTCTCCACGTCTGGCTCCCCGACGCCCACCCGGCGGCTCCCAGCCATGTCTCGGCGTTGATGTCGGGGGTGATGGTCAAGACCGGCATCTACGGCATCCTGCGGATTTTGACCTTTCTGCCGGCGCCGCCCTCCTGGTGGGGGCTGCTGCTGGCGGCCCTGGGGATGGTCGGGGCTCTCTTCGGCATCGCCATGGCGATGGTGCAGACCGACCTGAAACGCTGCCTGGCCTATTCGACCGTGGAGAATGTCGGCATCATCTTTCTCGGCCTCGGCCTGGGGATCTTCGGGCTGGGAGAGGGGCTCCCCGGGGTCGCCGTTCTCGGCTTCGCCGGAGGGCTCTTTCACCTGTGGAATCACGCCCTCTTCAAAGGGTTGATGTTCCTGGGCGCCGGAAGTCTTGTGCACGCCACCGGCACCCGGGAACTGAGCCGGATGGGAGGACTCCTGAAACGGATGCCGGTGACCGGCACCCTGCTTATCGGCGGCAGCCTGGCCATTGCCGCGCTCCCTCCCTTGAACGGCCTGGTCAGCGAGTGGCTGATCTACCAGGGCTTGCTCCAGGCAGGACTGGCACCGAGCGGCTATGCCGCGCTGGCACCGCTGCTGATGACCGCCCTCCTGGGGGTGACCGGAGCCCTGGCCGTCGTCGTCTTTACCCGTCTGATCGGCATTGCCCTCCTCGGTGAATCCCGCTCCCCGGCGGCGGCCGCCGCCCATGAGTCCTCCCTGGCGATGACGGTGCCGATGCAACTCCTCCTGGCCGCCTGCCTGGGTCTCGGGCTCCTCCCTCAGGCCGCCGCCCGACTCCTGGTCGGACCGCTGGCGATCCTCGCTCCGGGAGCGGCCCTGCCGGTGGTCGGACTGATCGAACCCCTGGCCCGAATCGGCCGATGGGGCTGCCTGTTGCTGCTGGCCTGCGCCGTCCCCGCCGCGATATTGTGGTGGCTGGGCAAGCTCCGGCCGACGGCCCGGGCCGGGACCTGGGCATGCGGTTTCGCCTTTCCGTCGCCGCGCATGTCCTATACCGCCGTGGCCTTCGCCGAACTGGCCCAGAACCGAATCCTCCCGGCGGTGCTGCGGCCGCAGCTCGACCGAGTCTCCCCCCGTGGCCTCTTTCCGACGCCGGCACGGATGCACCAGACCTCCCGGGATCCTCTCCTGCGGAGCTGGTTCCAGCCGTTCTTCACCTACCTCGGAGACCGGGCGGTCCGTCTGCGCTGGTTGCAGCAGGGGCGCCTGCCGGTCTACCTCCTGTATATCTTCCTGACCTGCGCGGTGCTCATGGTCTGGAGCATGCTGGCCGAACGGGGCTGGGGAGGCGGCGGATGATCTGGGTGATCGCAGCCGCGCTGCTGACGGCCCTGTCGGGGCTGCCGGGACTCTTCCTGTCCCGCACCGGG
>JBBQBQ010000293.1:0-3503 GCA_038317685.1 Desulfuromonadales bacterium
ACCGGCGGGGCCTTCGGCAAGGTGGCGCAGGAGCTCTTCCCCCGGCTGGTGACGGCCCCCGGGGCCTACGCCATGGTCGGCATGGGCGCCTTTCTCTCCGCCGCAACCCATGCGCCGATGACGGCGATCTTCCTCCTCTTCGAGATGACCGGTTCCTACGAGGTCATCATTCCGATCATGCTGACCTGTGTCATCGGGACCGCCATCAGCCGCCATTTCAAGGAAGACAGCCTCGATACCGTCGAACTGTCCCGGGCCGGGATCAACCTGGAGGCGGGCAAAGAACGCAACATCATGAAGTCGCTGCGGGTCAGAGAGGTGATGAGTCGCGAACCAGTGGCGATCCCCGAAAACATGACCCTGGGGCAGTTCGCCCAGTTTATCGCCAGCACCCGCCATACCAACTTTCCTCTTGTCAATCGCAAAGGGGAGCTGACCGGAATTATCTCGGTGCAGGATTTCATGGGGGTCGTCTTCGAGCGGGATCTGATGGATTTGGTGGTGATCAAGGAGTTGGCGACCCTCGATGTGATCACCGTCAGCGAGGTCGATGACCTCGATACGGCGATGCGCAAGATCGGCTACCGCAATATCGATCAGCTGCCGGTTGTCGATCCGACCGACGGGCTGAAGCTGGTCGGCATTATCTCGCGCCGCGACATGATCTCCGCCTACAACCGGGCGCTGATGGCGCGCACCCTGGAAGAGGAGGGCGGGGAAGATGAATGAGCTGCTGGCGGCCCTCAACCCTCCCCAGCGGCAGGCGGTGGAGCACGGCGCCGGGGCGCTCCTGATCCTGGCCGGGGCCGGTTCGGGGAAGACCCGCACCCTCACCCACCGGGTGGCCTGGCTGATCCGGGAGCGGGGTGTCCCCCCCTGGCAGATCCTTGCCGTGACCTTCACCAACAAGGCTGCCGCCGAGATGCAGGAGCGCCTGCAGCGCCTGCTCGGGGCCGGGGAGCTGCCCTGGGTCGCCACCTTTCACGCCACCTGCGTGCGCATCCTGCGCCGGGAGATCCAGCATCTCGGTTACTCCAGCGCCTTCACCATCTACGACGACCAGGACCAGGAGCGGCTCCTGAAAACTATCCTGGAAGAGTTGGCCATCCCCGAACAGACCCTCAAGCCGCGCGCTGCGGCGGCCTTTATCGACAGCGCCAAAAACCGCGGCCAGCTCCCCGAGGAATTGGCGGGGGACGACTGGAGCACGGCGACGGCGGTGAAGGTCTACAGTCGTTACCAGCAGCGCCTGCAACAGGCCAACGCCCTCGATTTCGGCGACCTGCTGCTGCAGGCGGTCCGGCTCTTCCGGGAACATCCCGAAGTCCTGCGGCGCTGGCGGGAACGCTTCCGACACCTCCTGGTCGATGAATTCCAGGATACCAACGCCATCCAGTACGAACTGATCCGCCTGCTTGCCGCCGGGCACGGCAACCTTTGCGTCGTCGGCGACGACGACCAGTCGATCTACCGCTGGCGCGGCGCCGAGATCGGCAATATTCTCAACTTCGAGCGGGATTTCCCGGGGTGCGTGACGATCCGGCTGGAACAGAACTACCGTTCGACCCAGACCATCCTGTCCGCCGCCGGCGAGGTGGTGGCCCAGAACCTCGGGCGCAAGGGGAAGACCTTGTGGACCGCCAATCCTCCCGGGGAGAAGATCGTCCTCGAGGCCCTGCCCGACGACCTTGAAGAGGCGCGTTTCGTCGCCGGTGCCATCGAGCGCCTCCACCGCTCCGGGCGCCACCTGCGTGACCTGGCGGTCTTCTACCGGACTAACGCCCAGTCGCGGGTTTTGGAGGAGTCGTTGCGCTCCCAGAACCTCCCCTATGTGATGTTCGGCGGGATCAAGTTTTACTCCCGCCTGGAGGTCAAGGACATCCTGGCCTACCTGCGGCTGCTGGTCAATCCGGCCGACTCCCTCGCCGCCCGCCGCGTCATCAACGCTCCGCCCCGGGGCATCGGCGCCGTCACGGTCGGTCGGATCGCAGCCCTTGAGGAGGAGGCCGGCGGTTTTCTGGCGGCCTGTGCCCTGGCCCTGGACCGGGGTCTTCTCGGCGGCAGTGCGGCGGCACGGGTGCAGGGCTTCATCGCCCTGGTCGACTCTTTCCGCGCCCGTCTCCCCCTTGAGCCGTATCCGCAATTGGCGGCCGCGATCATCGAGGGTAGCGACTACGGCCCGCAACTGCGCGCCGAGCGGACCGAGGAGGCGAAAGGGCGTCTGGAGAACCTGGAGGCGCTGCTGGCGGGGATGGAGGAGCACTCGGCCCGGGAGGGGACGCTGGCCGACTATCTGGAGCAGGTGGCCCTGATCACCGATCTCGACGCGTATGACCCGAGCCTTGACCGGGTGACGCTGATGACCCTGCATGCCGCCAAGGGGCTGGAGTTTCCCGTGGTCTTCATGACCGGCATGGAGGAGGGCCTCTTCCCCCATGCCCGGACTGTCGGAACCGAGGAAGATATCGAAGAGGAGCGGCGCCTCTGCTACGTCGGCATGACCCGGGCCCGGGAACAGCTGTTCCTCAGCCATGCCCGGCGGCGGCGGGTCTACGGGACCTTTCAGTACAACCCGCCCAGCCGCTTTCTCGCCGAGATTCCCGCAGAACTCCTGGCAGCGACCCCACTCCCCGGTCTGCAGCGGCCGGCCGGCCACAATCTTGCCTCGGTCTTTGAACAATTGATCCCGTCCCCGGCCGGGTTCACAGCTGACTTCGAAGAGACGCTGGAAGGTGAGGTGTGCACCGTTCCGGTCGCCGAGGAAGGGCTGCGCATCGGCCTCAAGGTCCGGCATGTCAAATTCGGGGTCGGGACGGTGCGGAGGATCGAAGGGCAGGGGGAGGGACAGAAGGTCATCGTCTATTTCAACACGGTCGGTCCAAAGAAGCTCCTTCTCAAGTTCGCGGGTCTGGAGCCGGCCTGAAATGATGCCGGGTGCGAGTCATCCGGAACCCTCTTTCCCCTCCTCCCGCTCCGGCAGATGCAGTTCCAACTGTCCCCGGTCGTGCAGGCTCCGAACCACCTCCCCCGGCAGCAAATCCATCTCCAGGAGTTCCCCACCCCGCACCTCGCCCCGCGCGATCCGCTCCAGCAACCGGTCCTGAAAGCGCTCCCGGGTGGTGCGCTGGTGGTAGTCGCGGTAGACAAGAGAGGCGCCGAGGGTGGCGATGATCCCCATCATCAGCCAGAAGATGACCGGGGGGACAGCGACATCAAAGGCCTCCAGGCCGAGCTTGGTGCCGATGAAGAAGATCAGCTGATAAGCGAGATCCTCCAGGCGCGGCAGCTTCTCCAGCAGGCGCACGAAGAAGGACGCGGCAAAGCGCAGGGAGATGATGCCGAGGATGCCGCCGGTCCAGACCACCACCAGCTTGTCGCTCATCGCCACCGCGGTGGTGATGCTGTCGATGGAAAAGGCGATGTCGGTCAGTTCGACCAGGACCACGGTCTTCCAGAAGCTGGCCGCGGTGCTGGGTCTCCCCTGGTGGGCATCCTCCCGGGAG
>JBBQBQ010000294.1:0-3464 GCA_038317685.1 Desulfuromonadales bacterium
CCCCCCACATCAATGCTCAGCACCGGAATGCGCAGCTCTTCCAGAAGGCGGCGGCTCAGTTCGATGTTCCGCTCGCCGACGGCCAGCAGGCCGTTATCGCTTCTCCACATGGCTGCTCCACCGAAGACCTTGGCCCGCAACGCTTCGACCCGGCAGCCGAGTTCGATCAGACCCTCCACCAGGCGCGGAATGGCGACGCTCCCGTAGCGCGGCGTCGGCAGCCCATCACCATTCCACAACGGGAGGAGAAAGTGGTTGATGCCGCCGATGGAGGCCTGCGGATCCCAGAGGCAAACGGCCACGCAGGAGCCGAGGACCGTCGTCACCAGGTGGGGTTCGGCCCGGGCGAAGATCATTCCGGGATAGAGGTAGTGCGTTCTCTGGGACAAGAAGACCTCTCGGCAGACCGTCAACGACGTTAGAAACTTTCCGGAGCATCAAAGAGAAAGACGTTGGCGTCGGTCGCCAGATCGGCGACGGCGTCGATAACCGGGGCCGGCAGGGTCAGGGTCAATCGGCACCCCTGGCCGGGGCTGCTCTCCAAAGTCAGGGTGCCGCCGAGGAGCTCGGTCAGCGCCCGGGAGACGCTCAGGCCGAGGCCATGGCCGCGATGGCTCTTGGTGGTGCCGGTCTCCAGCTGGCAGAAACGGTCGAAGGCCCGCCCTTGGTCTTCCGGAGCGATCCCCGGCCCGGAATCGCCGACCACGATCTTCAGGGCCGTCTCTTCGCAGGCCGCCAAAACCTCCACCCCCGTCCCCGGCGGACTGAACTCCACGGCATTGGCGAGGAGATTGCCGACGATCGCCGCCAGCTTCTGGGCATCGCTGACAAAGATCAGCGACTCCGGCAGGTGCCGGAGGATAAAGGACCCCTTGTCGTCGCAGCGCAGGGCCAGGGCGGCGCAGAGGCTGTCGACGACTCCGGCCACGTCGACCTGGGCCCATTCAGGGGCCGCCTCCCCCGATTCGAGTTCGGCGGCGAGGAAGATGTTCCGCAGCTGGAGATCGAGCTCATGGGCCTGGTCGTAGATGAGCCGGGCGAAATTCGCCACCACCTCCGGAGGAGGCCCGCCGACGATCTGTCCGGCGAGGCCGACGATGGCGGTCAGGGGGTTGTTGATCTCGTTGCGGATATTGGAGAGGAAGTGGCTCTTTAAGGCCTCCGATTCCTGCAGGCGCCGATTCATCTCCTCCAGCTTGCGGGTCACCACCTGCAGGTCGTTGTAGGCCTGACGATCAGCCGCCAGGCGCTCGCGGACGGCACTGAGCAGTTCCTCATCGGTCCATTTCTTCATGACTTCTCCAAACCTTCTTGCGGGGAGAGACTTCAGGGACGTCGGCCGGCCTGCAGCAAGGCTCCCGCCATCTCGGACAAAGGGAGGACCCGTTCGACGGCGCCGCGTTTGATTGCTTCGGCCGGCATGCCGAAGACGACGCAGCTTGCTTCGTCCTGGGCGATCGTCGTCGCCCCGGCTTCCTTCAATTCGAGGAGCCCCCGGGCTCCGTCGTCCCCCATGCCGGTGAGGAGGATGCCGATGGCGTTCCCGCCGGCGTAGCGGGCCGCCGACCGGAAGAGGACATCGACGGAGGGGCGGTGGCGACAGACCAGCGGCCCGTCCTTGACCGCCACGAAGTAACGGGCGCCGCTCCTTTTGAGGAGCAGGTGGTGATTCCCCGGAGCGATGAGGACCCGGCCGGGGATGACGCTGTCGCCATCCGCCGCCTCCTTGACCTCGACCCGGCAGAGGCCGTCGAGACGCCGGGCAAAGGCCGCGGTAAAGTGTTGCGGCATGTGCTGGACGACGACCGTCCCCGGGGCATCGGGGGGGAGCGCTTCCAGAATCACCCGCAGCGCCTCCGTCCCGCCGGTGGAGGCGCCGATCAACACCACCCGCTCAGTCGTCTTGAGGACCTCCCGCGTCGCCCTGGAGGGGAGCACCGCGTCGGCGGTGAGCTTCGGCTGGATCGCAGCCAGCGAAGCGTTCAAGGGCCGCGGGCGGGCTGCGGCTGCGGCCTTGACGGCATCGCAGATCAGGACCCGCGACTCCTCCAGAAACTGCCGGGCGCCGAGCCGGGGTTTGTTGATGATCTCCACCGCCCCGTACTGCAGGGCTTTGAGGGTCACCTCGGCCCCGGCCTCGCTCAGGCTGGAGCAGATCACCACCGGAATCGGGTGCTGGGTCATCAACTTCTGCAGGAAGGTGAGGCCGTCCATGCGCGGCATTTCGATGTCGAGCGTGATGACATCAGGGACCTCGCGGCGGATCTTCTCCGCCGCCAGATAGGGATCGGCGGCGGCCCCGATGACCGTGAGCTGAGGATCGGAGCCGATAATCTCGGTCATGGTTTGGCGCACCACGGCGGAATCATCGACGACCAGGACCTTGATCGGTGGCACGTGCTTCCTTTCGACCGGCAGCGGCGGCCGTTAGTTGCGGCGGTAAATGGATGGGGCCATCTGCGTCAGGGGGAGCCCCATGCCATGCAGGCTTTCGGAGTGACCGAGGAAAAGGTAGCGCCCCTGCGGCAGCAGGTGACAAAAGCGTTCCAGCAGCCGCTGCTGGGTCGACCGGTCGAAATAAATCAGGACATTGCGGCAGAAGATCAGATCGGGGGGGTCGCGCAGCCCCCAATCCGGGTCCATGAAATTCAGATGACGGAACTCGACCCGGGCCCGCAGCTCCGGCGCGATCCGCAACTGCCGTCGTTCCGGGTCGCGGCTGCGCAGCAGATAGCGGCGACGCAGCGGCTCCGGGACCGGTTCGACCTTGTCGGCCCCGTAGACGCCGAGGCGCGCCGCGTCGAGAACCCGGCCGGAGACGTCGGTGGCAAGGATGGAATAGTCGAAGCCAGGGAGGGTCCGGCCGAATTCGCTGAGGACCATGGCCAGGGTATAGGGCTCCTCGCCGCTCGAACAGGCGGCACTCCAGGCCCGAAGCCGGCGGCGGACGCCGATCCCGAAGTGTTCGACGAGATCGGCGAGTCCCCCGTGCTGCAGAAAGGCGAAGTGGGCCGGTTCGCGGAAGAAGTCGGTCTTGTTGGTGGTGACGACATCGATCAGGTGGGCGAGTTCCTGGCGCCGCCCTTCCTCGCTGAAGACGTAGTCGGCATAGGCGGAGAAGGAATCGACCCCCAGCATCCGCAGTCGTTTGCGCAGCCGGGCCTCAAGCATCTCCTTCTTGTGGGGACGCAGGTTGATCCCGCACTGCTGATAGATCATCTGGCTGAAGCGGGCAAAATCCCGATCGCTAAAGGCCGACATCGACCGGACCTCCCGAAAGAATTGGGCACCCGCCCCTTCCCCGCCATGCATCAGGCGCCTCCGCCGGCCACATCCAGAACCCCTTCGCCGGCCGTCTGCGCGACCGCCAGCTCTTCGGCGGAGAAGACCTGGTCGATGTTGAGGATCATGATGAAGTGATCGTCCCGCCCCGCCATTCCCCGGAGGAATTCGGTGTGGAGGCG
>JBBQBQ010000295.1:0-3423 GCA_038317685.1 Desulfuromonadales bacterium
CTCCCCTCTGGAACTGCACTTGGAGAAGCTGGCGCTCAATGACTTCGCCGCCCGGATCATCGTCAACCAGGACGGCAGCCTCAACCTCCAAAAAGTCCTGGCGGGAGGGGCAACGCCTCCTGAACCCGCGGCGGAAGCAACACCGACGGCCACTCCCCCTCAGGTCACCATCGCGGCGGTGACCCTGCAAAACGGCCGCCTGGACTTTCGGGATCAGCGCCTGCAGCCCGAGTACGCAACGACCATGATCAATCTCGGCGGCCGGATCAGCGGGCTCTCCTCCGCCGCCGGCACCCAGGCCGAAGTCGATCTTCGGGGGAATCTGGAAAACCAGTCCCCCCTGCGCATTACCGGATCGCTCAACCCCCTTTCGGCCGACCCTTTCGTCGACCTCAAGGTAACCTTCGCCGATATCGAACTCGCCCCCCTCACCCCCTACGCGGGGACCTTTCTCGGTTACTCGGTGGAGAAGGGCAAACTATTTCTCGACCTGTCCTACCGCGTCGTGGATCACCAGTTGGAGGCTTCCAATCGCATCTTCATTGATCAGTTCACCTTCGGCCAACGGGTGGAGAGCCAGCAGGCTACGGGGTTGCCGGTCCGTTTGGCGGTGGCGCTCCTCAAAGACCGCAAGGGGGAAATCCACCTCGACCTGCCCCTGACCGGACGCACCGACGACCCCCAGTTCAGCATTTTCGGGATCGTCCTGCAGATGTTGCGCAATCTGCTGGTCAAGGCGGCGACCGCCCCCTTCTCCCTGCTCGCCTCCCTCTTCGGCGGAGACGGGGAGGACTTCAGTGCCATCAATTTTCCGTACGGGGTGGCAAAGCTGGTCGAGCCCGAGCAGGAGAAGTTGCGCAAGCTGGCGACCGTCCTTAAGGACCGGCCGGCCCTGAAGCTGGAGGTCCAGGGATTCGTCGGGCGTGACCTTGACGCTGAAGGGTATCGGCGGGAAGAACTGACGCGGCAGGTGCGCCTGGCCAAATTCCTGGAGTTGGCCAAGACCCGCCAGGCGACCGGCCTCACCCCGGAAACCGTGACGGTGACCGATGCGGAATACCCTCGCTACCTGGCCGCCGCCTACCGCCGAGGGGAGTTCCCCAAACCGCATAATTTTCTCGGGCTGGTCAAGACCCTGCCCCCGAGTGAAATGGAAAAACTGCTGCTGACCAACGTCGTGGTCGGGGACGCCCAGTTTGCCTCTCTGGCCAAAGCCCGGGCCATGGTTGTCCAGCGCTTTTTGGTGGACGTTGCCGGGTTGCCTCCGAACCGGGTGTTTCTGGCCCAGGGAGACCTTTTCAAGCCACCAGACAAGGCCGGGGAGAGCGCTGCCCGGGTGGAATTTAAGATGACGGTCGACTAGCCCGGATGTTCAGGAGGACGCAGCCGATTGCAAGGGCCGCCCGGCGACCTATAATGGAAGCAGGATCAGGCAGTGAGGGAGCCTTCGGCAGATCAGCCGTGGCAACCGGCCAGGGAAAGGAGAAAGGCCATGAACGGGAGAGAAGTCGTCAAGAAGTTGTCCGGCTTGGAGGCCGGGGAACGTTGCTTCATCAAATGGTGGCGCCGGGAGAACGATTTCGTCGATTACGAACTGGTCGACAGCTTTATTGAGCATGCCGGGGCCGAGCAGGAGTTCGCCGGGTATGAGTTGCTCAATCTGCAGCAGATGTGGGAAACCCTGCAGAGCAGTACCAGGGGTCTGGTCACCCGGGAAAAACGCGGCCAGCGGGAAGTCATCGTCTGGACTCATCGGGAGGCGAGCGGGAAGGACCATACCGAGGTCTGCAATTTCACACCGCAGACCGTGATGGCCATCTTCGACGTCGAAACCCGCGGCAACGTCCTCGATTCCTGATCGAGGCCGAGGTGGGCAATAAAAAAGGCCGGGAGCGCTCCCGGCCTTTTTTTAATGGTGGCGTTTGTCCACCCCCGCTGCTGCGGCCGGAACTTCACACCTCGGAGTGCGCCATCGCGCCGCCGGTACCGACCATATCGGAGCTTCCACGCGATGGGAACGATCGCGACCCTCATCGCGGGTGAAGTGAAGAAAGACCCCGAGGGAGAGGAGCAGGACGCTCGTCCCGGTCAAAATGGCGACCGGGTAGTAAAGATTTCCCGCCAGATCGAGCTGGCTGTACTTGATGATCATGATCAAGCTTTCCAGGACCAGGGCGATGCAGACCGTGCCGACAAAGCGGGTAATGGTGCGGCGTATCACCTGGAAGATGTTTTCCTCGTCTTCCGCCGCCGCATATTCCTTGCTGATGCCGATGCCGAGTTCGAAGATGGCCAAAGAGATGATGGTGGTGTTGATCGACTGGACGAAGATGTTGATCAATTCCTTCTGGGCCGCCATCCCGAGGTAGAACTGAAAGCAGGCCAGCACCAAAAGCAACAGGGACAAGACCAGGAAGATGACAGAAAAGAGTTTTCCAAGTAGGTTTTTCACCGGGAACTTCAAGAACATGGGGGCCTCCTGTTGGGGTTTTTGGGGACCGGAGGAGTTTCGTTGCTCCCGACTTCCAGCCACAACAAGCGACGGACCTGACAACCAAAATTCCAGCTGGAGAGAAGGACGAAAGCCAGGACCGGAGCCCACAGACTCAGGCGACCATCGGCCAGCTCCGGATTGAAGAGAAATTTCAGTGCCATCGTCAGCCCTCCTGAAAGGACAGTAAAGGGGAGTTTCATGGAAATCCTCCTTGGTGAAAGATCATCAAGCGACCCCTTTGTACGTCTTTGTCCAGGAAGATAGAAGGGGCATCCCCGCAACGATTGGCAGGCAGGCCGGCGGTGGCAAAACGTGCATTTGGTCGGTGGGATTCCCCGGTCCGACAAGTTTTGGCTTGTCCAGCGACGAAGGTAAACGGTAAAGTATTCGCTCATTTCGCCGCTCACCCAGCAAGGCTGTGGAAGCCCTACAAAAACGCCGGATGACGCGCTTTTACTCTCGGGGGATGAGTCGTGAGGAATTTTCATGCGATGGATTCGGGCTATCTTCCGGCGTCGCGGCGATGGGGAAACGCCGCAGGAGCCACCACCTACCACCAGAGACTCGCCGGTCGACGAACACTTCCGCCCGGCACCCTGGGTCGTCAGGCAGGCCTTTGACCAAATCCTGCCCGGCACCATCGGCCTTGGGGATATCGCCCACCAGCTTTTTGAAGCGATCCTCGCGGGGCCGCGGTCCGGAGACCCTGGCCATCAGGAGGAGGTGATTCTCCACCAATTAAAGGGCCGCGACTGGAGCTGGCCGCTCCTTGACCAGTGGGAGCAGAGGTTCGCCCAAAAGGGACAATGGCCCCTGGCCTGGAAAAACTATCCCTCCCTGATGATCCCGCATAGGCGCCCCCCGGCTACGGTGGCAGAGGCGCTCCCCTATTTTTCCTACCTCGAATTGAGGGACCAGGTTAAGGCGGT
>JBBQBQ010000296.1:0-3419 GCA_038317685.1 Desulfuromonadales bacterium
GGGGGGCGATACCCAAACCTTCGCCTGGGGACTGGCCTTCGCCAGTCTCGGCATCTGGGCCTTCGGCGGGGCCATGATCGCCCTGCTGCGCAAGGCCTGAGGCGTTATCCGACGTGGCTCCCTGCATGCGCCCTTCCCGGAAGCTTCTCCTCTCGGCCGTCCGACCCGCTCTGCTGCTGGCGACGCTCCTCTGCGCCTTCATTGTCCCGCCCCCGGCCGAATGTGCTCCCCCGTCCCTTGCCGCCCATCAGCAGCCCGACCCGATCGGCGAGCTGCTCCTGGCGGTTGCCCCCTCCCGGCCCCCCGTCCCTTTGGCGAAGATGGGCTACACCATCCAGGTCGGCGCCTTCGCCAACCTCGACAATGCGGTCGGCCTGGAGCGCCTCCTCGATGCCAGGGGGATCGACGCCTTCTATTTTCGCCACGAGTCGGGGCTCTACAAAGTTCGCTTCGGCAACCACCCCAGCTACCAGGCGGCGCGCCGGCAGGCCGAGGGACTGAAGGCCAAAGGGCTGATCGACACCTTCTTCATCGTCGTGCCGGAAGATTACCCCGCCGCCCGCATCCTCAGCAGCGGCCGGGGGGACCTGCGTGAAGAGCTGGTCAAGACCGCCCGGCGTTTCCTCGGCGTCCCTTACCGCTGGGGCGGGACCGACCGCGAGGAAGGCTTCGACTGCAGCGGGCTGACCCTGGTCTGCTACCGTCTCAACGGCCTCAACCTGCCCCGGGTCTCCCTCAGCCAGTTCGAGGCCGGGCGAACGGTTCCGACGGCCGAGCTGCGCCAGGGGGACCTGGTCTTTTTCGCCACCCATGGCGGCCGCCGGGTCTCCCACGTCGGCATGTACCTCGGTGCCGGTCAATTCATCCACGCCCCCCGAACCGGCCAGACGGTCCGTGTCAACTCCCTCTCCGACGATTTTTACGCCCGGACTTTCATCGGGGGACGCAGCTATTTTTGAAGCACTCCAGGCGGGGCTGACTCGCTGGACCGCGACTGGCGAAGTGCACCGCAAGTGGTAGAGTGTACCTGTAACCCCAAGCCGGGAAAGGAGGACGAATCATGAACGCTGTGCTGGTCAGGGGCCAAATGAATCAAGTCCGGGGTGCCTTCCGGAGCCAGTGGTGCCGGATGACCGGAGACGACCTGGGCAGGATCAACGGCCGGATGCTGACGCTGGTGGGACGTGCCCAGGTAAAATACAGCCGGGTTCTCGCCAAAGCAGGAAAACGCTTCAGGAAACTCACCGGGCGCTAAGCCCGCCTCGAACCGGGACGTCCACCATCACACCTGAACCGCAGGGATCTTCCCTGCGGTTCTTTTGCAGAAGCAGGCCGCTTAAACCAAGATCGTCGCCGGGGCGGCGACCTGCTCCCGAATCCTTTGCCACAGGAGCCAACCATGTCAAAAACGATCCTGATCACCGGGGCGACCTCCGGATTCGGCGCCGCCTGCGCCCGGCGCTTTGCCGCTGCCGGGTGGCGCCTGATCCTGGCCGGGCGCCGCACCGGCCGGCTGCAGGCCATGGCGGAAGAACTTGGTTCGGCCGTGGTGAAAACCCTGGCCCTCGACGTACGGGAGCGGGCGGCCGTCGCGGCGGCCTGCCAGGGGCTGCCCCCCGTCGATGTCCTGCTCAACAATGCCGGCCTGGCGCTCGGCCTGAACCCGGCCTGGCAGGCCGACCTCGACGACTGGGACTCGATGGTCGACACCAACATCAAGGGGGTCATCTACTGCACCCGGGCGCTGCTGCCGGGGATGGTCGAACGTAATACCGGCCATATCGTCAATATCGGCTCCACCGCCGGAGCCTGGCCCTATCCGGGGGCGAACGTCTACGGGGCGAGCAAGGCTTTCGTCGAGCAGTTCTCCCGCAATCTGCGCGCCGACCTTTTGGGGACGGCGGTGCGGGTCACCAACCTCGCCCCGGGGATGGCCGAGAGCGAGTTTTCCACGGTCCGTTTCAAGGGGGATGAGGAAAAAGCGGCAGGAGTCTATGCCGGGGCCGAGCCGCTGCGGCCGGAGGACATCGCCGACATCGTCTTCTTCGTCGTCACCCTCCCCGCCCACGTCAACGTCAACACCCTGGAGGTCATGCCCGTCGACCAGGCCTGGGGACATCTCGCCGTCCACCGCCGCTAGGGTATTATCCCCCTGCGACGGTCGCGGGCCGATCAACAATGCCCAGATGCAAGGTGCCGGAAATCCAGGGGAATAAGGCGTACCGAAAGGTACGTCGTTGACGAAGGATGAGGGGAACGCCGCAGATGGGCGTTTTTCATCGGCCCCTATCCGTGACGGGACAGCTCATAGAGAAACAACAGCACAGCCTGCCCCAGATTCAGGGAACCGACCGGCTCGCAGGTGGCGACGCTGGCGGCGTGGGAGCAGAGGGCCACCTGGTCGCTGGAGAGACCGCAATCCTCACGGCCGAAGACCAGGCCGACCCGCGCCCCGGGGGGGAACTCGACGAGCAGAGCCGGCAGGGCGGTGCTGTCGAGGAGTTGGCCGCGCAGCCGCCCGCCGCGGCGGGTGGTGGCGATGGTCAGGTCGAGGCCTTTCAGGGCCGCCGGGAGGTCGTTAAAGACCCGGGCGGCACCGAGGAGCGGGTAGCCATTGGCCGCGAATTTGCGCGCCTCGGGGTGAAGGTACAGGCAGGGGTTGACCAGCCGCAGATCGCAGGCCCCGAAGTTGGCCATGGCGCGGGCGACTGCGCCGATATTGCCGGGCTGCCGGGGTTCACAGAGGATGACGGCAACCTGGTCGAGGGAGCGGATCGGCATGGGGCAAGGGTTCCCGGGCTGGCTTGGCGCTGGTTTCGTGAAAATCGGTTTAAATCAGTTTTGATCCGTGCTCAAATGCGTCTGCAGAGATTGAATGCCAAAGGGGACCACCACCTCCATAAAAGGAGTGAACCAATGATCTTCGATCAACTTGCCAACTTCCCTCTTTACCTCCCTCTCCACCCCCAGTTCGCCGCCGCTCAGGCCTTTCTGCAAAGCCAGGCGCTCGACGCTCTGGAACCGGGCCGCTACGAGATCGACGAGCGGGGCGGTTTCGCCCTGGTCAGCGAATACCGGACCCGCACCCTGGCCGAGGGCTTCATCGAATGCCACCGGCGCTATATCGATATTCAGCTCCTCGCCCGCGGCGCCGAGCGGGTCGGCATCTGCCCCCGCAGCGCCTGCCGCGAACTCCCCTACGATGAGGAGAAGGATTTCCTCAAGCTGGAAGGGTCGGTCGACTATCTCACCCTGCGTCCCGGCGCCTTCGCCATCTTCTTCCCCGACGACGGCCACATGCCGAACCTGCGCCTCGGCAAAGTCTCCAGGGCGGTGAGGAAGATCGTCTTCAAGATCCCGGTTATCTGATCATATCCAGGGAGTAATGCCGCTTCAGAAAGTCCTGGAAGGTCCCCACC
>JBBQBQ010000297.1:0-3416 GCA_038317685.1 Desulfuromonadales bacterium
ATCCCAACGACGCCAGCGAGAGCGGCAAGGAGTTGCGTCTGCGCCAGCAGTATCTGCTGGCCTCGGCGAGCCTGCAGGATATCATCGCCCGCTGGATGGCCGGCCATGGCCGCAACTTCTCAGACTTTGCCGACAAGAACCGCTTCCAGCTCAACGACACCCACCCGAGCTGCGCCGTTCCCGAGCTGATGCGCCTGCTCATGGACGAGCATGGCCTAGAGTGGGCCGAGGCCTGGCAAGTCACCACCGCCACCATGGCCTACACCAACCATACCCTCCTCCCCGAAGCCCTGGAGCGCTGGCCGGTGCCGATTTTTGCCCGGCTATTGCCCCGGCTCCTCGATATCATCTACCAGATCAACGACCTGTTCCTGGCCGAGGTCGCCCGGACCTGGCCCGGGGAGCCCGAACGTCAACGCCGCATGTCGATCATCGAGGAGGGGCCGGTGCCGCAGGTGCGCATGGCCTTCCTGGCCATCGTCGGCAGCTTTTCCGTCAACGGGGTCGCCGCCCTCCACTCGCGGCTCCTCGCCGAGGGCCTCTTCCGGGACTTTTTTGCGCTGTGGCCCGGCAAGTTCAACAACAAAACCAACGGCGTCACCCCGCGCCGCTGGCTCGCCCTCTGCAACCCCGAGCTCTCCCGGCTGATCACCGCGACCATCGGCGCAGGCTGGGTCGCCGACCTTGCCCGGCTGTCCGGCCTGGCGTCCCACGCCGACGATCCGGTCTTTAGGGCCCGCTGGCGGGAGGTGAAACAACAAAACAAACAGCACCTGGCACAGCTGATCGAAAACGATTGCGGGGTCGTCTTCAACCCCGAGGCGATCTTCGACGTGCAGGTCAAGCGGATCCATGAGTACAAGCGGCAGCTCCTCAACGTCCTCCACCTCATCCACCTTTATGACCGCCTGAAGCGCGGGGACGACGTCGGCTGGACGCCGCGCTGCGTCCTGATCGGCGGCAAGGCGGCACCCGGCTACTACATGGCCAAACGCATCATCAAGCTGATCAGCAACGTGGCAGCCGTGGTCAATGCCGACCCGGTCACAGCCGGCCGCCTGCGCCTCGCCTTCCTCCCCAACTACCGGGTCACCGCCATGGAGATCATCGCCCCCGGCACCGACCTTTCGGAGCAGATCTCTACGGCCGGGAAAGAAGCTTCGGGGACCGGCAACATGAAATTCATGATGAACGGCGCCCTGACGATCGGCACCCTCGACGGCGCCAATATCGAGATCCGGGATGAGGCGGGGCCGGAGAATTTTTTCCTGTTCGGTCTGACCGCCGAAGAGGTCGAGGAACGGCGCGGCCATTACGACCCCGCCGCTCTCATCGCCGGCGACGAGGACCTGCGCCGGGTGATGCAGCTGCTGGAGAGCGGTCACTTCAACCCGTTCGAACCGGGCATCTTCGACCCGATCCTCGGCGCCATCACCAATCCCCGCGACCCGTGGCTGACGGCGGGCGATTTCCGCAGCTATCGAGAGACGCAGCAGCTGGTCGCCGCAGCCTTCCGGAACCAGGAGGAGTGGACCCGCATGAGCATCCTCAATACCTCCGCCAGCGGCCGCTTTTCTTCGGACCGGACCATTGCCGAGTACAATCGGGAGATCTGGGGGTTGGAGGCAGTGACGGGAGGAGAGTGATCCTTCACGCCGAAGCGGTTCCAGGCAACGCCCGGTCGGCGCCACTTTCAGGAGAATAACGGATGAATGTCATTGGCAAACAGTTCATCGGCGGCGAACGGGTCGGCGCCTCGGGAAAGACCTTCTGCTCCTGCGATGCCGCGACCGGGGAGGCTCTCCCCTATGTTTTTTATCAGGCCGGCGAAGTCGAGGTGCAGGCTGCGGCCAGGGCCGCCGCGCAGGCCTATCCAGGCTATCGCCACGGTTCACTGAGCGACCGGGCAGCGTTCCTGGACGCGATCGCCGATGAAATCGATGCCCTGGGCGACGATTTTGTGCAGATCGTCATGCGCGAAACCGGCTTGCCGGAAATGCGCATTCGCGGCGAACGGGCTCGCACCTCCGGCCAGTTGCGGCTGTTCGCGACAGTCGTCCGGCGCGGGGATTTTCTTGGGGCGCGGATCGACACCGCCCTTCCGGACCGGAAACCGCTCCCGCGGCCCGATCTCCGCCAGTACCGGATCGGGGTCGGGCCGGTGGCGGTGTTTGGTGCCAGCAACTTCCCTCTGGCGTTCTCGGTCGCGGGCGGCGACACGGCTTCGGCACTGGCGGCCGGATGCCCGGTGGTGGTCAAGGCCCACTCCGGTCATTCCGTGACCGCGGAGCTGATAGCTCAGGCGGTGGTTGCCGCAGTCAAAAAATGCGGCATGCCCCCCGGGGTTTTCGGCATGGTCTTCGGGGCCGGGGTCGGCGGGGCGCTGGTCAAGGCTGCGGAGATCAAAGCCGTCGGTTTTACTGGCTCCCTTCCCGGCGGGCGGGCTCTCTGCGACCTGGCGGCGGCGCGGCCCGAACCGATTCCGGTCTTTGCCGAGATGTCGAGTATCAACCCGGTAATCCTGATGCCGGGCGCGCTGGCGGAACGCGGAGCTCAGATCGCCCGCGAACTGGCCGATTCGGTCAACCTGGGGGCCGGCCAGTTCTGCACCAACCCCGGCCTGGTCATCGGTTTCAAGGGGGCTGCTTTCGATGCCTTCACCCAAAGCTTCGCTGCCGCCATGGGCAGCCGGGACCCGGCGGTGATGCTCAACAGCGGCACCTTGCAGAGTTATCTCGACGGGCTGGAGCGGATGCTCCAGACCGAAGGCGTCGCAGAACTTGTCAGCGGACCGCAAGCGGAAAACCGCGCCCAAAGTTGTGCCTTCAAAGCCGCTGCCGGACTCCTCGCCGACCCCGGGAAACCGCTGGAGGAGGAAGTCTTCGGTCCCAGCACGGTGCTGGTGGCGCTGGATGATCTGCAGCAGCTTCTCAATTTGGCCCCCGGCTTCAACGGCCATTTGACGGCCAGCCTGCTGGCCGCCGAGGGCGACCTGGAAAACTGCCGCGCCTTGATCTCGGCCCTGGAACCCCGGGTCGGCCGGCTGATTCTCAACGCCTACCCGACCGGGGTCGAGGTCTGCGATGCGATGGTCCATGGCGGGCCGTACCCGGCCACTTCGGACAGCCGCGGCACCTCGGTCGGCACCCTGGCGATCGATCGGTTCCTGCGGCCGGTCTGCTATCAGGGCTATCCCGACCGGATGCTGCCGGAGGCCCTGCAGAATGCCAATCCTCTCGGATTGCGGCGCCTGGTCAACGGCGACTGGACGGCCGCAGCCATTCCGGCCTGATTTGTTTCAGGTCTTAAGGAATCCCGCATGAGACTGATTCGTTTTGGAAAACCCGGAGCCGAAAAACCTGGGGTTCTGCTCGAGGACGGAAGCCGCCGGGACCTGTCGGCGTTCTTCAACGACT
>JBBQBQ010000298.1:0-3401 GCA_038317685.1 Desulfuromonadales bacterium
CGGAGTTTCCCCATTCCCGTTTCGAATCGTCGCCGGCCTGGTTCCCAGGGAGCACGCGCCATGGAAAGAGCGTTCGTCATCGTCGTCGTCGGCCTCATCGGCGGTCTCTTGGCCAAGAAGCTCGACCTGCCCGGGGGGGCGGTGGTCGGGTCGATGCTCGCTGCCGGAATCTCGGCGGTCGCCATCCCCGGGACCATGGTCCTCCCCGATTCGGTCTCCACGACCATCCAGACCCTGCTCGGCATCTCTCTGGGGGTCACCTTCGACCGCTCCTTCCTTGGCCTGTGCGTGCAAATCCTCCCCGTCGCCATCTTCAGCACTATCGTCCTTCTGGCGGTCTCGGTGGGGATGGCGCTGTTGGCGCAACGCCTGGGGATCATCGATTTCTCGACGGCCCTCTTCGGTTTTTCGCCGGGGGGGATGTCGGGGATGAGCCTGCTGGCCCAATCCGAGGGATATCGCACTTCGGTGGTGGCCTTCTTCCACACCGTCCGCATCTTCACTCTGTTCCTGGTGGTGCCGCTCCTCGGGAGGCTGGCCATCTTCCGGATCAAGGGCTTTTGACCGATGGCGGTGACAGGGTTGATCATGAAACCAGGGGTCAGGCAGGGATCAGGGCGGGGACCGGAGGCGGGCCAGGTCACCAGAGGACAGTTGCTGGCGATGATCCAGGCGGGGACCCGGGCCGATTGCGCCGACAACAACCAGCCGTGGCGGTTCGCCATCGTTCGCAACGGGGCGCTCCTGGAACAGGTCCTGGGGAAGATCGAACCGACGGCGGCGACTCGTCGCCGTGAGGCCCTGATCGTCGTACTGATCGATCAGGGGGCGGTTCGGGACTACACCCGGGATTACCAGACGATCGGGGCTTGCCTGCAGAAGATGTTGCTGGCGGCGCAAACTGCAGCTTTGGATGCTCGCTGGCTGGGGGTAGGACTGAAGGAGGGGGCCGCCCTCCGGAGTCTGCTGCGGATCCCCGAGATGCTGGAACCGCTGGCGGTCGTCGCGGTCGGGCGGTTTCTCAAGCGGCGCGCCGCCCCGCGCCGCAAGGGTCTCGAGGCGGTCCTGCTGGAGGAGCGATGAGGGGGGCTAACCTTTGCGGAAGTAGCGGCGTTCGGGGCGGCCAACGCTGCCGTAGATCAGGTCGGCGACGAGCCAACCGACCTCCACCAGGTATTCGAGATAGCGTCGCGCTGTGGAGCGGCTCATGCCGGCCTGGTGCCCCGCTTCCTCGGCGCTCACGCTCTCTTCCCGGGGGACAGCGGCGAAGATCCCCCGGACCTTGTCGAGGGTGATGGCGTCGATCCCCTTGGGCAATCGGGCTTCCCGGGCCGGGGCCGGCGACTGGGGTTTGAGCAAGCGGTCGACGTCGGGCTGTTCCAGGGGGGTGGTGACGGCCAGACGGTGACGGGCTTCGCGGTAGCGTTGCAAGGCATCCTGAAAGCGACTGAAAATCACCGGCTTGATGATGTAGTCGAAGGCGCCGCCCCGAATCGCCTCCTGCAACGGCCGGACTTCCTTGGCGGCGGTGA
Organism: Desulfuromonadales bacterium; assembly: GCA_038317685.1. Taxonomy (GTDB): domain Bacteria; phylum Desulfobacterota; class Desulfuromonadia; order Desulfuromonadales; family DDH964; genus JBBQBQ01. The sequence goes on from JBBQBQ010000298.1 coordinate 1,533, forward strand.
TCAGGATCAGGTCGGTCGGTTGCTGCCGGCTGCGGATCTTCCACAGCAGGTCGATGCCGTTGCCGTCGGGGAAGTAGATGTCGAGGAGGACCAACTCCGGTTCCAAAACCTCCAGCAACTCTTCCGCCTCATCCAGGCTGTTGGCCACCCCGACCACCTGAAAACCGTCAACCTTCTCGGTGAAACGCCGGTGAATCTCCGCGATCTTCGGGTCGTCCTCGACAATCAACACGCGAATCGGTGTCATGGCTCAGCTCCTTCCCTGTTTGGGAATCGTGAAGGTAAAACGTGCCCCGCCGAGTTCGGCCTTCCCCAGAACGATTCGACCGCCCACCTCCCGCAAGGCGCCCGCCACCAGAAAGAGTCCCACCCCCCGGCCGTTGCGCCCCTTGGTCGAAACCCCCTTCTGGAAGATGCGCTCCGCCAGTTCCGCGTTGACGCCGAGGCCGGAATCCTCGACGGTAAAGCTCAACTCCGGCCCGGCATCGCTCATCAAAAGCCGCACCAGCGGCTCGCCTCCGCCGCCCTCCCGGGCCGCTTCGAAGGCGTTGTCGAGGAGGTTGCCGAGGATCGTCACCAGGCGGGTCCGGTCGAGTTCGGCCGGAAGTTCCGCCATGCTGCTCTCGGGATCAAGGGCAAATCCGACCTTCAATTCCTGGGCGTGATTGAACTTGCCGATCAGAAGGGCGGAGAGGATCGGGTCGGGGGCGATGCGGGTCAGCCGGCTGACAAAATCCTGCAGGGAGGCATCCTCGGCGACGATCAGTTCGAGGGCCTCGGCGTACGATTCGAGCTGGATCAGGCCGCCGATGGTGTGCAGTTTGTTCGAATATTCATGAGCCTGAACCCGCAGCAGGTCGGCGTACTGACGGACCGCGGAGAGCTCCCGGGCCAGGATGTCGAGTTCGTCCTTGCGCCGGAAACTGGCAACGACCCCGGTGATCTCCTCTTCCTGGCGCAGGGGGATCATGTTGAAGACCATTTCGCTGCCGTTAACGATCAGTTCCCGGTCGAGCTGGCGCTCCCCGCTCTTCAGGACCTCTTCCATCCCGGAATCCGGAAAGACCTCGCCGATCGACCGGCCGAGAATCTCCCCGGGGGCGGAAAAGCCGATCGTTTCCAGCGCCGACTGGTTGGCGAGGGTCAGCACCCCGTCCTCGTCGCTCGCCACCACCCCTTCGCGGATCGTCTCCAGAATCGCCGTGCGCTCCTGTAGCAGGGCGGCGATCTCCTTCGGCTCGAGGCCGAAAATCGCCTCCTTGAAAGAGCGGGCCAGGACGGCAGCGCCGCCGACACCGAACATCAGCACCAAGGCCACCAGCGGCAAAATCCGGTACTGGGCGGCACGGATCGTCTCCATCACGTCTTCGACCATATAGCCGACGGAGACGACGCCGATCACCCGTCCGTCGTCATCGAAGATCGGCGCCTTGCCGCGGATCGAGGGGCCGAGAGAGCCGACCGCCTGGGAGACATAAGCCTCACCCTCCTCGATGGCCCGCCGGTTGTCGCCACCGACCATGAACTTGCCGAGCTTGGCCGGGTCGGGATGGGAATAACGTCGGCCGCTGCGATCGCCGACGACGATGAATTCGGCCCCGGTCTTGGCCCGGATCTCCTCGGCCAGCGGCTGGATCAGCCGGTCCGGATCGCCCGCGGCCATGGCCTTGCGGATCTGCGGGATGGAGGAGACGCTCTCGGCGACCATCAGCGCCTTGCGGCCGATCTCCCCCTCCATGGTGGCGCCGAGGAGATTGGAAAAGATCCAGCCGACGGCGAGGATCAGTGTCGCCATCAATCCGGTGACGAGGATGATCATCCGGGTCTGGAGTTTTTCCGGTTTACACCACCGCAGCAGGGTCATCGGAT
>JBBQBQ010000299.1:0-3395 GCA_038317685.1 Desulfuromonadales bacterium
ATGGTCGAAACTCATGCTGTGGACACGTTGGAAAAATCATCGCTGGTTGACACCGGCCCTGATTAGCGCCGGAGCCCTGGTCGGACTGCCTCTTGGCGGCTTCAGCGGCGCCGGTCTGATGGCCGGTCTCACCGGGGCCGGGATTCTGGCCCGTCGCAAGGCCGTACTGGGCCGCCAGCATCAGGAGCTGAACGCGACCGCAGCGGCCCTCCTGAGCCGCTGCGAGGAAGCTGAACTTCGGTTCCGGAACCTCCTCGATCACGCCGGGGACGCCCTGTTTTTCCTCGATCCTGGCGACGGTTCCCTGCAGGAACTCAACCGCCAGGCCGAAGACCTCCTGGGGTACACCGCCGAGGAAATCCGCTCCCTCTCACTCGCAATCCTCTTCCCCGGTCGGCAATTCCGCCGCTACCTGCGCCTGGTCAAGACCATACAGCGCGACGGCTACGGTGAAACCGATGATTTGACCTTTCGCCGCAAGGACGGCAGCGTCTTTATCGGTGCGGTCCATGCCCGCCTCGGTCGGCTCGGCGAGCAGTTGGTCGTGCACGGCGTGCTCCGCGACGTCAGCGAGCGCAAACGCATGGAAGAAGAACTGCGCCAGCGGAACCGGGATCTGACCCTCCTCAATGACATCGCCCATTCGACCGCCACCAGCCGCAACCTGGGGGAGATGCTGCAGTCAGTTCTGGAGCGCCTGGTCGGGGCCTTCGCCGCCGATGGCGGAGGCATCTACCTGGTCCGTGAATCCGGAACCTTGCTGAGGCTGACAGCACAACTCGGCATCGCCGGCGAGGCCCTCGATACCTTACAACAGATCGGTCCCGAGGTCGGGCTGATCGGCCGGGTCTTGGCAAGTGGCCGGCCGAAAACCTCCGCCGATCTCCAGCATGACCGCCGAGTTCGCATCGAGGTCGTACGCCGCGCCGGTTGGCGGAGCTTTGTGGCGATCCCGATGATTACCAACGACCAGACCCTGGGGGTCATCTTTCTCTATCGGCATGAGCGGTCTGTATTCCAGCGGGACGCGATCAACTTGCTGGTGGCCGTCGGCCGGCAGGTCGGTACCGCCGTCGAAGGGACTGATCTCTTCGATGCCCTGCAGTGGCAGAACCGCCTGACAGAAGTGAGCAACCGGGAATTGGAACGTTCCCGCCGGAAACTAGGCAAGAGTCTGGAACGAATGGCCGACGCCAACCGAACCCTGGAGCGCCTTGACCGGATGAAAAGCCGGTTTCTCGCTCTCGCTTCCCATGAATTGCGCACTCCCTTGACCTGCGTCATGTCCGGCAGCGAGTTTCTCCGCGACAATTTAGGCGTGCGCCTCGACGACAACGGACGCCAGGCGCTTTCCGCCGTCCTCCAAGGGGGACAGCGTCTCGATGGCATCGTCCGCGATCTTCTGGAAGTCGCCCGCCTCGAATCGCAGAGCCTCTACCTGGCCCGAGAACCGGTCGACATGGCTTTGATCTTTGCCGACCTGGCCGCTGAATTCGAACCGCTCTGTCGGCAACGGCAGCTGACCTTCCTGCTTGAAGGGTTCCCGGCGGGGGTTCTCCTCCATGGTGATGCCTTCCACCTGCGCAAAACCTTTTCACGACCCCTCCCGAAGGGCCATTGCTGCAGCTTACGGTCCGCGATAACGGTGTCGGAATCGACCCGGAAGAACAGCTGCGAATCTTTGATAAATTTTACGAGATCGGCGAAATCGCGACCCATTTCACATCCAGCAGCCGTTTCGGCGGCAAGGGGGTGGGCCTCGGCCTGGCTCTGGTCAAAGGAATGATCGAAGCTCATGGCGGCATGGTCTGGGTGGAAAGCGCCGGAACCGCTGTTCCCGGAAGCGGCAGCGCTTTTCATGCCCTTCTGCCGGTCGCCGCCACCACCACGGTTATGCTCACAACTCCAGAGCTGACGACATGAAACTGGTGCGGGCCTTCCTGGCCATTCCCCTCTCCGAGGCAACCCGCCGGAAGCTCAACCGGTTGCTTCGCCAATTGGCACAGGACCTCCCTGAGGTCCGCTGGAGCAACCTCGAAACCCTCCACCTGACACTGCGGTTTTTCGGCGACCTGACGGAAGAAACGCTTGAAAAAATAGGCGGAATCATGCTATCGATAGGTCTCCTCCATGCCCCCTTCGTCGCGACCCTGGGCGGCCTTGGAGTCTTTCCCGCGCCGCAACGGGCTCGGGTCTTCTGGCTCGGTGTTTACGACCGGGGCGAGCTTAAAGCGTTGCATGCCGACCTCTATGCACGTCTGCCGGAGCTCGGCATCCCCCGTGAACCCCGACCCTTCACCCCGCACCTGACCCTCGGTCGCCACCGGGGTCGGGGACTACCGGTGGGTCCGGTGCTGGAACGTCACCAGGAAGAGGTCGGAGAAGCTTGGTCCATCGACCGCCTCGTCCTCTTCGAGAGTCGTCTGCAATCTTCCGGCGCCCTGCACCTGCCGCGCCGGAGTATCCACTTGGATGGAGGGGGGGCCGACGCTACCGGCCCGGCGGGATCGTAACCCAATCCAGATCAACCAACCGGAGGTAGTCCAAATGGCTGACAATAACCGCGAGCGTGCCATCGACCTGGCGCTGGGCCAGATCGAGAAGCAGTTCGGCAAGGGGAGCATCATGCGCCTCGGCGAAGATGCGATCATCCCCAACATCCAGACCATCTCCACCGGCTCCCTGGCCCTCGACATCGCCCTTGGCGTCGGTGGGGTGCCGCGCGGCCGCATCATCGAGATCTTCGGTCCCGAGTCCTCGGGGAAAACCACCTTGGCGCTGCACATTGCTGCCGAGGCTCAGAAATTCGGGGGCATTGTCGCCTTTGTCGATGCCGAGCACGCCCTCGACGTCGCCTATGCCCGCAAACTTGGGGTCAAGACCGATGATCTCCTCGTCTCCCAGCCCGATACCGGGGAACAGGCACTGGAGATCACCGAGGTTCTGGTGCGTAGCGGCGCCATCGACGTCCTGGTGGTCGACTCCGTGGCAGCCCTCGTGCCCCGAGCCGAGATCGAGGGGGAGATGGGCGACTCCCATATGGGCCTGCAGGCCCGGCTGATGTCCCAGGCACTGCGCAAGTTGACCGCCACTATCAGCAAATCAAACTGCTGCGTGATCTTCATCAACCAGATTCGTATGAAGATCGGTGTCATGTTCGGCAATCCGGAGACAACCACCGGCGGCAACGCCCTCAAATTCTACGCCTCGGTCCGCATGGACATCCGCCGCGTCGCCGCCCTCAAGCAGGGGCAAGAATCGATCGGCAATCGCACCCGGGTCAAAGTCGTCAAGAACAAGGTCGCTCCGCCTTTCAAGGAAGCCGAAGTCGACATCATGTACGGCACCGGCATCTCCCGCGAGGGGGATATGGTCGATCTTGGCTCCGACAGCGG
>JBBQBQ010000300.1:0-3390 GCA_038317685.1 Desulfuromonadales bacterium
CTATTTCTTCAAAGGGGTTTCCCACGATCTCTTCGGCCGCAGCCAAGAGACTGGGATACAGACTTTTTCAACGGCTCGGGCAGGGACGAAGGCGCCGCCGGAAGCGCTTTCACCGGGTCAAGATCAGGCGGAAGTTGCCAGCAGCTTTTTCCAAATAGGGAACGATTATCTGCTGGAGTTGAGGTTGGCTCAGCCGGCGGCGGCTTCTGTCGGGTCGCTGGGTGAGGCTCGCAATCCGAGTGTGCCCTTGGCAAGCACCTCGGCTCCGGCAGGAGACGTCGACGCCCATGCCGGACTCAGCAGCAAGGAGATCGTCACCATGGGGGCATGCCGAAGCTGTCACCAAAAGCAAACTACCGCAACTCATCCGGTGAATGTTTTTCCAAAGCCCGGGATGACGATTCCTCCGGAATATCCGACCTTGGTGGATGGACGGATTACCTGCCATACCTGTCATGACTCGCACAGTTCCGATTATGAATATCTTTCCAGAAGACCGGGTAAACGCGAGCTTTGCGTCGGCTGCCACGTGGATATGTTGTAAGACTCAGGACGAAGGGTCACAGCATGAACAACCAAGGGAAAAAACCGTACAAGAGGAAAAAACTTAATCTGGCGGTGAAATGGGAATTTCAGCGGTGGCTGCTGATTCGCATTGGCGGGGTCGTGGTCCTCAGTTCCCTGGTGGCGGTCCTGATCCTCTATTTTTTTTCTCGGCAGGAAATTTCCGAGTCCTTTTACACCGCCCATTTCCAAATCCGCCGGGTGAGCGATCTTCTCTTGCCGGTGATGGCGGCCGGCGCCTTTGTGAGCCTGGTCAGCGGCCTGGGGCTGGCGTTATTTCTGCCCCAGAAGCTGGCCGGCCCCATTTACCGCATTCAGAAATGCCTGGAACAGATCCGGGAAGGTGATCTCACGGAGCAGATTGTGCTGCGCAAAAATGACGTCTTTGGGGACCTGGCAGATTCAGTGAATGAAACCACTGCCGGCATTCGTACCAGGATTCAGGAGCTCAAGGAGATTCAGCAGGAACTTGAACGGCTGGTCCAGGCTCTTGAGCATGAGGACGCAAAGACGATTTTGGCCAGGCAGAACCATGTGCTGAACCGGTTACGAACCCGGAAATAAAGTTGGTTTGGTGCGCTGCCACAGACATGTTGGCTAGCCCGAACTTCGGCCGTCCTTTGGGGCGGCCGTTGCTCTTATATAGCCCACAGGTTGGCCCTCAGCCGAGACCGCGGCGCCTAAGCTCGGCGTTGACCAGTTGTTTCTGGGGAGGAGTCAGACGTCGCGAGGCGAGGAGATTGTTGAGATCTGGACCTCGCAGGGCCGGTAAGAAAAGGGTAAACCAGACCGCTGGAGTTCGGTGGTTTTTGAGAATCGCCAGGCGGATGTTGGGGCGGCTTTGCCATTTGGGATGGCGAGCGATCTGGGAAATGGTGTCGGCCCGGGCTGCGGGTCCGTTAAGGAACTGCAGGATGGCCACCTCCTTTAAACGGGGGTTCTGGAGACAAAGTTCGACAACCGCCGGTTCCCCTTCCTTGAGGAGGGCCGCCACTAAATCCGGTGAACTCCGGCGGGCCAGGGTCAACTTATTGCCGAGTTCGGTCGTCGGAAGCCGTTGCACGATGGTCCGTTCCGCGGCGAAACCCTGGTCAGGGGTGGTGCCGGGAAGAATGGATAGATTGAGGAGTTCGAAGAGGTGCAGATGGGGAAGGAGGGTCAGGAGGACCGGCCCGGGGGTGCCGGGATTCATGGCCAGCGCCACCTTGAGGTTGTGACCCCCTTCCACCAAGGGCAGGTGGTGAACCGCTTTGAGAAGATCTTCGGGGAGGTCGCGCCGTTTGAGGAGCCTCAGGAGATGCTCCTCCGTCAGTGACCGGTTCTTCAGCGCAGTGCGCAGCACCTCGGGGGATGAGTCGTTCAGAACAATGAAAAGTTCCCCGTGGTCCGCCGTCAATGCGCCATGGAGGCGTTGCGCCAAATCTTGATCGAGAATTCTTTCCGGTTTGGACTCCATGGCGTCAATCTTCCTGCCGCCGGTTGTTGTCAATCGTCCCCGTCCGAAAATCCATAGGTCCCCAGAAATTCTGCCTTAAAAGCCGCAAAATCACCCCGTTCGATAGCGTCGCGTGCCCCGGCTACCAGCATCAGATAAAAATGAACGTTGTGGATCGCGGCGAGGATCGCCGACAGAATCTCGTTGGCGTTGTAGAGATGGTGAAGGTAGGCGCGAGTGAAGTTTTTGCAGCAGTAGCATTCGCAACTGACATCGACCGGGAAGAAGTCGCGCCGGTAGCGGCGATGGGTGAGGCGGATCTTGCCGCGGGTGGTAAAGAGAGTGGCACTGCGGGCGTAACGGGTCGGGATGACGCAGTCAAACATGTCCATTCCGCGCTCGATACTTTCCAGAATGTCCTCCGGCAGGCCAACCCCCATCAGGTAACGGGGTTTGTGGACCGGTAGGAACGGTTCAGTGTCGTCGACGACCTGCTTGAGAAGTTCCAGCCCCTCTCCAACCGAGACGCCGCCGATGGCGTAGCCGGGGAGGTCGAGGGCGGCGAGCTGTTGGGCACAGTCGCGGCGCAGATCGGGGTAGACGCTCCCCTGGACAATGCCAAAGAGGGCCTGGTCGGAGCGCCGGTGGTGTTTCAGGCAGTCCTCAGCCCAGTGCAGGGTCTGCTTGATGGAGCGGGCGGCGTAGGCATGGTCGGAGGGGTAGGGGATGCACTCATCAAAGGCCATGATGATGTCGGCGCCAAGAGCGTTTTGAATCGTCATCGCCTCCTTGGGACCGAGGAAGATTTCCTCCCCGGTCACCTCATGGCGGAAAAAAACCCCGGTTTCGGTGATACGCTTCTTCGGCAAGGAAAAGACCTGGAACCCGCCGCTATCGGTCAGGATAGGCTTCTCCCAATTCATGAAGCGATGCAGACCGCCGGCTTTTTGAACCAAGGCTTCCCCTGGTTTGAGGTGGAGATGGTAGGTGTTGGAAAGGATGATCTGAGCTCCGGCCTCGGCAACCTGGTCGGGAGTCATCGCCTTCATGGCGGCGTGGGTGCCGACGGGCATGAAGATCGGTGTTTCGATCGTTCCATGGGGGGTGGTCAGTCGCCCGCGCCGGGCGCGACTGGTAGGGTCAAGGGCCAGAAGTTCGAAGTGGAACATGGCAGTAGGTCCAAATTCAAGAATGCCGGAGGTGGCGGACACATGATCCGGAGGTTTCCGGGTCCACTGCGCCTCGGGACTCTATCAGATGAACCGGGGGAAATCAACCGCTCCAGCGGCTATATGGCGGCTCTCGACCTTGGCCGGAGGGTGCCGGAACGCCGTTTGTATAGTGTATACAGTGTGCACTTTTAAGTTGACAGGCGTGCACCCTGAATGGTA
>JBBQBQ010000301.1:0-3367 GCA_038317685.1 Desulfuromonadales bacterium
AGGGCAACGTCAAAACCCTGCATTAAAAATCCGAGGGTCTCCATCAAAGTCTCCCCAGCAGGCCGGCGGGGAGCGGCAATTCCAAGACGATGTCGAAGAGGCCGTAAACCACCAGCGATACGCCGATTCCGGTCAATATGGCGGTTCTCAGGCTGGCCCCAAGGCGCCAGCCGAGGACGGTGACCGTCAACAGTGTGGCGATCAGAAAGCCGAGCCACTCCAGCAGACCGGCATAGGCCAGCAGGACCACCACGATCATTCCCATTTGCAGCAGCCGCTTCAGGTCGGGCCAGTGGGGCGGCGCGTCGGGTCGCAGCACCAAATAGAGGGAGGTAATGGCGAGGACCGCCCCGATCAGATACGGAAAGGTTTGGGGCCCGAGGGGGTCGGCCATGAACCCGGGGTCGAAACCCCGGGCTGTCCAGATATAGACCGCGGCTACCAGCAGCAGCAGTCCCCCGAAAATCCGATCGCTCATTTTATGATCCCGAGTTCCTTGGACAAGTCACGGATATCTGCCACCTGCTGGGCAACGAAAGCGTCGAAATCTTTACCTTTTTTGAAGAACGGCATGAGCCCGTTGGCGGTCATGAGCTCCTGCCATTCGGTCGATTTGTAGAGGGTGTCCATCGCGTTCGCCCAGTAGGTGTAGGCATCGTCGGAGATATCCTTGGGCAGGTAGAAACCGCGCCAGTTGGGACAGACGGCATTGATCCCCTGCTCAACGGCGGTGGGGACGTTGCTCATCGCCCCCGGCAGACGTTCTTCGGAAAGGACCGCCAGAATCCGCATGTCGCCGGACTCAAGGTGCCCCTGAACTTCGCTGACGTCGCCGGTGTAGGCCTGGATGTGCCCACCAAGGACCTGGGTGATGGCTTCGCCGCCCCCCTGGAAAGCGATGTATTTGACCTTGGTCAGCGCTTTGACCCCGGCCGCCTTGGCGGCGATCAGCACCTTGAAATGATCCCAGCCGCCGACCGCGCTGCCGCCGCCGATGGCGACCTGGGACGGGTCGTTTTTGAGGGCGGTCATGAAATCACCCAGGTTTTTATAAGGCGAATCCTTGCCGACGGCGATGACGCCGTAATCGGCACCCATGGCGGCAACCCACCTCACCATCTCTTTGGTCATACCGGGGAATTTGTCCTGGGCGAGACGGGTGGTGGTCGAGGTGCTGGCCGCGATCAGCAGGTTCGGGTCGGTGCTTCGTTTGCTGATCACGTAGCCGTAGGCCACGCCGCCGCCGGCCCCGGCCATGTTCGTCACCCGGACCGGTCCCGGAACCAGCTTCAGGTCATAGAGGACTTTGCCGACCTGACGGCAGGTGAAGTCCCAGCCGCCGCCCGGGTTGGCCGGAGCGATACATTCGGTGTTGCCGACGTCAAAGGCATGACCCTGGGCCGTCATCGCCAACAGTGCTGCCAACAGGACCGCTATCATCTTGATTCTTCTCACGGTAAAGCCTCCTTAAAATGGGGTGGAAGGGTTTGAAATAAACCGACGTTTGGGCATCCTATGGCCAACGGGGAAATTCTGTAAATATTTGAAAAATAGAAAACTTTAAATGGTTTGTGGCCATTTTGCGCATATTGGTCACGGCGGGAGGAGGGCGATTTTTCGTTCCCCGGAAATGCAAAAAGCCCGCGTCAGCGGGCTTTTTTGTTGAGCGACAGGTGAATTTTCGGTCTTAAAGGAGGAAGGCTTTTACCAGCGGCAACATCCCCCCGCTCTCCTTCGCCACCGCTTCCAGACGTTCTTCGAGGGGCATGAGTTGCTTGAGGTGTTTGCGGGCGCTCTTCTTGCTGCCGGCGATCGTCTCCGCCATCTTGCAGAGGATGCCGATCGGCAGACCGCTGCGGTAACCGGCGACGAGCTTCCCTATCTCCTCGTGGCGCTGCGCTTCCGTCCAGTCCTTGAAGGCATCTCCCCCCAAATCCGGAAAATTGAACATCTGGGCCTCCCTTGGGTCAGCGTCGCCGGCCTTGGCGCCGGTTTTGTGGCCAGTACCTTAGGCGATGGGAGAGCCGATGTCAATGCCCCCGACCAGTCAGATGATCCATTCCCTTTGCCGTGATCAAAACGACCAAAATCATAATAATGAAGAGAAAGCAAAGAATTCTCCCAATATTTACACCCCCATCGATTTCCTTATAATCCGGATCAACCAAGCTGTAGCACGTCGTTCTACCAGGCGTTGGCGCAGATGTTCCACACGACTGTCGGGAAAAACCATCGTAGATAATCAAACATTTTATTTGGATCAGATCCTGAAAATTTAATTTTAATTATCGGAAGCTTCGCCTCCTGAGCTTTCGGTAAGGGATCAGGTCCTTTTTTTAAAATTCATGGGAACGACCATGTTTTGCATAGCTGTTGTTGGCATTCGATCGAGCGGAGGGAGTCGCCGCTCCCTTTCTGGAACAAACCCATAACCAAGGAGGTCAAAGTGAAAAGAATTGCCGGCATTATTTCCGTAGCGACCCTGGCGGTGGGCCTCGCGTCCCCGGCCATGGCCCAGTCATTTTCCTTCGGCGGCTACTACCGGCTGACGGGGGTGACCCAGAACATCAAGAGCAAATCGACCGATCCGGTCGGCGAAAGTCTTATCGATCAGCGCATTCGCATGAAGTTTACCGACACCCTCAACGATTACGTCAAGTTCGTTTACTACGCCGAAGTCGACACCCCCTGGGGAATGAAATCGAAAGGGAGCATCGGCGGCGGCGGGGAGCTCGGCGCTGACGGGGTCAACGTCGAAACCAAGAACGCCTTCCTCGATGTCAAGATTCCCGAGACGACCGTCAAGGCCAGGCTCGGCCTGCAGGGGATCGACGACCTCTTCGAATATGTGGTGATTTCCGAAGACGCCGCCGCCGCCTCGGTCGCCGCCAGCATCGCCGGGGTCGATGCCGAGGTGATCTATTCCAAGTTCAGCGAGGGGGTCACCTCCGCCTGGGACGACAAGGATTTCTACGCCCTCCATCTGACCAAAAAGTTCAATGATCATCTGAAGACCGGCGCCGCCGTCTACTACATCGACGACAACAGCGCCAACGGCGTCGGCGACTCGGAGACCTTCTGGTACGGTCTTCTCGGCGACTACAAGGTCAGCGATTTCGATCTCAACGGCTTCGTCATTGCCCAGAACGGCACCAAGGAGACGGCCGCCGGCGATGTCGATTCCCAGGCTCTCGCCGCCAGCGTCCGGGGTGCCCTGGTCCTGCCCAACGGCCTCGGCCAAGTCGGCCTGCGCGGTATCTACTTCAGCCCCGACAGCGACGCCAAGGACGACAACGCCTGGAAGAGCGGGGTCGGCGAATGGGAATTCCCCCGGGAGAACATGATGATCTTCCTCCCAGACCGCTGG
>JBBQBQ010000302.1:0-3364 GCA_038317685.1 Desulfuromonadales bacterium
GACGATGGTGATGCGTCCGTCGTAGATGCGCAGTTCCTGCCCGGGGTAGATGAAGTGAGGGTTGGGCACTTCCGGATTGCTGGCCCAGAGGTTCGGCCAGTAGTTGGGATCCTTGAGGAACCGTTGCGAGATTCCCCACAGAGTGTCCCCTTTTTTGACGGTGTAGATGACCGGTTCGTTCTTGGCCAGGGCCGGCCAGGGGAGAAGGAACAGGCAGAGCAGCAGAAGTGTGCTTTTGATCGTCATCAATGCCCCCTGGTAAAAAGTGACACGCAATATGGAACGTTCAGCATCCAGGTCTCAGGGTGTATTTGGTAGACTGCGGGCAGCGCTGCTTTCCGGGTAGCGGCTGCGCAACTGCTGCAGGCTGCGCCCGGCTCGCTGGGTGTCGCCCAGCTTGCGGGCGGTTTCCGACAGTTTCAGCAGGGCCTCGGGCGCCTTGGCGCTGTTCGGGTAGCGCTCGGCCGCCGTGGCAAATTCCTCAGCAGCCCGACTGTACTGCTGTTGGTTGAAGTAGGACTCCGCCAGCCAATACTGGGCGTTGCCGGCATAGTCGCTGTCCGGGAAAGCCTGCAGGAACCGGTTGAATCCTTCAACCGCCTGCGGGAAATGGCCGGCCGCGAAATCTCCGAAGGCCTGCAGATAAAGGCCGGTCGCCGCAGGCGCCGTCGGCACGGCCGGAGCTGTCGGCCGAGCCGTCATTTGCCGGGGGAGGGTGCCGTTTTCCGTCGACGGGGTGCGCCGGAGCTCATCGAGGGCCTGCTGCTGATCGCGCATCCGACCTTCGAGGAGGAGCTGGTGGTCCTGCACCTGTTGCAGGCGGCGCCCCATTTGCTCAAGTTCCTGGCGGAGGCTGGCGATTTCCCCGGCCTCAAGTGTGGTGACCGCCCCGGCCTGGGTTGCTGCGCTGCCGGCCGCAAGGAGCAGAACGGCGGCCAGCCGGGTGAAAAAATGGCGAGACCAGGGGCGCATCAACAGTGTCCTTCAAGGTGCCGACGGAGGGCTTCCCGCCATCGCGAAATTTAGTAAAAATTATAGACTTTTTGCCCCCTTGTCAAGGGTCAAGGCTGCTTTTCCAGGAGCTGTGCATGCGCCGCCTGCCGCTCAAGACTGCAAAGAATCTGCCATGACGATCAGATGCCCGTGTTATGCTCTGCCCGAAGGAGCAGGATGGAGATGGTGAAGCCGGAATTGTTGGCCCCGGCCGGGGACCTGGAAAAATTGGAGGCGGCACTGCGCTACGGGGCCGACGCGGTCTATGCGGGCGGGGAACGCTTTGGTCTGCGCGCTCAGGCCGGCAACTTGACGCTTGCGGAGCTGGCCCGGGCCCGGGAGGTAACGCTGCGGCATGGCCGGCGGCTTTATCTGACCCTCAACGCCGATCTGCGTCCCGGCGAGGAAGTAGCCCTGGAAGACTATCTGGCCGCCATCGCCCCGCTGGAACTCGATGCCTATATCGTGGCCGATCCCGGAGTCCTGGAGATCGTCCAGCGCTGCGATCCGGGCCGGTCTTTGCATCTCTCCACCCAGGTCAACACCACCAACGCCGCGGCGCTTGGTTTCTGGCGCCGGGCCGGGGTGAGTCGCGTCAACCTCGCCCGGGAGTTGACTCTGGAGGAGCTGGCGGCGATCGGAACGGCTGCCGACGGGATGGAACTCGAGGCCTTCGTCCATGGCGCCATGTGCGTGGCCTGGTCGGGACGCTGTCTCCTCTCCGCGGCCCTGACCGGCCGCAGCGCCAACCGGGGCGCCTGCGCCCAGCCGTGCCGCTGGCGTTACGCGCTGGTGGAGGAAACCCGCCCCGACGAATATTTCCCCCTCGAAGAGGACCAGCGGGGGAGCTACCTCCTCAACAGCCGTGACCTTTGCCTGATCGACTCTTTGCCGGACCTTCTCGCCGCCGGGGTGACCAGCCTCAAGATCGAAGGGCGAATGAAGAGCGTTTACTATGTGGCGGCGGTGACCCGGGTTTACCGGGCCGCCCTCGACGCCTGGCTGAACGACCCGCAGGGGTGGCGCTGTGCTCCGGCCTGGCGGGAGGAGCTCGACAAGGTCAGCCACCGTCCCTACGATCGCGGCTTCCTCTTCGGCGGCGACGATGGACTTATTCACCAGGGGGATGCCCAATACCGGCGAAGCTGTGATTTCGTCGGGGTGGTGACGGCCGGCGGCCGGGACGGCCGGGGAGAGGTTGCGGTGCGGGGCCGTTTTCTTCCGGGGGAAGAGCTGGAACTCATCGGCCCGGCCATGCGCCAGGCCCGTTTCGTGGTCGCGGGACTGCAGACCTCCGACGGGGCGCCGCTGGCGGCGGCCCAGCCCAACGCCCGGGTTCAGCTGTCGCTGCCGCAAGGGGCCGCGGCGGGGGATCTACTGCGGCGCGACAAACCTGAACGCGGCACTTGAAGACGCGAAGCCCGCGGAGAAAATCAGTGAAGCGAGGCAGAAATCCTTTTTTTTCCGCAGATGAACGCCGATAAAGACCGGGCGGTTTGGGCAAGCCCATGGCTTTGGGGTTTATCTGCGGAAATCTGCGTCATCTGCGGACCGACAGGTCTTTTGATCTTATAAGTGCATCACCCATTGATTTTTCTTCGCGTCCTGCGCGGCTTCAGGTGCGTCAGCCCTCAAACCTGCCAGCAGCGCCGGGTGCGGACCTCGCAGCCGGTCAGCTTCCGGCCGTAGGCGGCGCCGGTATCGAGGCCGATGCGGTGCGGGGTCAGGAGGGGCTCCGGCAGGGGGGTGTGGCCGAAGACGATGGTTCGGCCCCAGTCGTAGTCCGAGGCGAGGAACTCCTGGCGGATCCACAGGAGGTCCTCCTCCCGCTGCTCTGTGAGGGGGAGGCCGGGGCGCAGGCCGGCATGGACAAAGATGAAGTCGCCGCAGGTCAGGCCGGAAGGCAGCGCCTGCAAAAAGGCCAGGTGCCCGGGAGGGAGGAGCTCGGGGCGGTCGGCGGCGTCGTAGCTGACGAGGGTCGTGATGCCGCCGTTGATCAAATACTGCAGCCGATTGCGCCCCTCCAAAAAGTTGAGAAACATCTGCTCGTGGTTGCCGCGCAGGCAGACGGTCTGGGGCAACTGCCGCTGCAGGGCGATCAGCAGCTCAACAACCTCACGGCTCTTGGGGCCGCGGTCGATGTAGTCGCCGAGGAAAACCAGGCGGTCCTCGGGTTGCGGGTCGATCATCCCCAGCAGCCGCTGCAGCGGGCCGAGGCAGCCGTGGATGTCGCCGATGGCCAGCAGGCGGCCAGTGGGGAGCGGCAGCGGATGGTCATCGAAACCGTTGCGGGCGGTCATCGCTTCGGGGTTCCCTTTCAAGGCCTGATTCCGGCCAAAGGATGCTCTCCTGTAACTAATACCATAGCTGA
>JBBQBQ010000303.1:0-3362 GCA_038317685.1 Desulfuromonadales bacterium
CTTCTTGACCTCGCCGGTCACGACACCGATGGGGGTGTGGCACCCCTCGCACTGGCGGGAGACCTCATGGCCGACCGCCTTGACCGCCTTGTTCAGCTCCCCCTGGTAAATAGGATCGCGCAGGGCATAACTGTGGACCGAGATACGCCACTCGGCATACTGCTTTTCGTGACAGCCGCCGCAAACCTCGGGGTCGGTAAACTCGGCGCTGGTCTTATCCCATTTAAGCAGCGAAGGGTAATAAGGGTAAAATTCCCGGTCGACCTTAAAGACTGAGGACGTGGCCGACGCGACCCCAACACCAAGAAAAAGAACAAGACAACCAAGGACAAAGATCCGTTGCATAGTAAGACCTCCTATGAAAAACATTAGTGGAAACATTATCATGAACATGCGGATTGTCACGCAGAACGCTAGCGACGAAAAAAAAGCGGCCCGTCTCCGGGCCGCTCGTGTTCATGACAATGTGGGGTTGAATGCTGGAGGCAATTACAGGTTTTTTGCTTCGTGTTTGAGGTAGCTGGCGACACCGGCTTTGTTCGGCACCATTCCTTTGTCCCCCTTGTTCCAGCCGGCCGGGCAGACCTCACCATGCTTCTCGGTGAATTGCAACGCATCGATCATGCGCAGCATCTCATCGACATTGCGCCCCAGCGGCAGGTCATTGACCACCTGATGGCGGACGATGCCGTGCTTGTCGATGAGAAAGGAGCCGCGATAGGCGACCCCGGCCTGCTCGAACTCGACGTCGTAGGCCTTGCAGATCTCGTGCTTGATGTCGGCGACCAGCGGATAGGCGACGGCGCCGATTCCGCCGTCATCGACCGGGGTGTTGCGCCAGGCGACGTGGGTAAACTGCGAGTCGATGGAACAGCCGATGACCTGGACGCCACGCTCTTCAAACTCGGCAATGCGCTTGGAAAAGGCGATCAGCTCGGTGGGGCAGACGAAGGTGAAGTCGAGGGGGTAGAAGAAGAGGACGATATATTGCCCCTGATAGTCGCTGAGGCTGAAGTTGTCGTTGATGCTGCCATCGGCCATCACAGCCTTGGCGGTAAACTCGGGGGCACGCTGGCCGACGAGAACGCTCATGGGGAAACTCCTTTCAAGTTGAACAGGCGTAATGACAACAAATTGTGTCACCATTCTACGCACCCGCCGAAGCTTGTCAAGAAATGTTACCGAATTTGTCATATTTATTTTTCAGCCTCCACGGCGGTGCAGCAAAGAGATTAAAATTTCGGCTTGACAGCGCTCCGGTCGATCGGGTACAAACTGAATGAACGTTCATTCCTTGGGTGACCGATGAGCAAAATCGACAAGCGCCATGAGATTATGCACGCCGCGCTGGAACTCCTCGCCGAGCAGGGCTTCCACGGCGCGCCGATGGCGCAGATCGCCAGCCATGCCGGCGTCGCGGCCGGGACGATCTACTGCCACTTCGAGAGTCGCGACGTGTTGATCCGCGAGCTTTATAACGACATCGAAGGGCGCATCAACGCGCAGATCGAAGAAGGAGCCGCCGCCGGTATCCCGATCCGCCACCGCTTCAACCTCGTTTGCAGCGTCCTGCTCAACTACTTCATCGACCATTCCCGCGAATTCCGTTACGTCGAGCAGTTTCACAACTCCCCCTACGGCACCGAGCACCGCCGCGACAAGCTCCTCGGCCGCAACGGCGAGACGCAGCCCTGTCGCGACCTCTTCCTGCTGGGAATTAGCGAAGGGGTGATCAAGGATTTGCCGCTGGTGGTCCTCTACGCCATGACCTTCGGCCCGCTCGTCGCCCTGGCCCGCGACCACATCCTCGGTTTCGTCGTTCTCGACAAGACCCTGATCGAGCGTATCATTGACGCTTGCTGGGACGGGGTCAAACGCTGAGCGAAAGCAGCTACTCACGCGGAAACACGGAGTACGCGGAGAGGTGCCAGTCACCGGCTAAACCCAAAAGCACTTATTTTGACGAATGGATTCCCTCCGCGTTCTCCGCGACTCCGCGTAAGACAGGTTTTTTTAACAGCCATTCAATCCACCGCTTAAGCAATGAGGTCACCATGAACCGCAAAGCTCTGCAACGTCTGCTCCTCCCCGCCCTGGTTTTCGGCATCACCTTTCTCGCTGGCTGCGGCAAGGAAGCGCCCAAGGGCGGCCCGCCCCCGGCGCCGGAAGTCGCTGTGATCACGATTCAGCCGCAACGGGTGGCCCTGACCATTGAACTCTCCGGGCGCACCGCGCCGTGCCAGGTCGCCGAAGTGCGGCCGCAGGTGACCGGGATCATCCAGCAGCGGCTCTTCGTTGAGGGGGCCGAGGTCAAGGCCGGCCAGCTCCTCTACCAGATCGATGCCGCGACCTACCAGGCGGCGCTGACCAGCGCCAACGCCGGGCTGGCCCGGGCCGAGGCGAATCTCGCTCCGGCGCGACTCAAGGCCGAACGCTATCAGCAACTGTTGGCGATCAAGGCGATCAGTCTGCAGGACAACGAACAGGCCCAGGCCGCCATCCAGCAGGCCGGGGCCGACGTTGCATCTGCCCAGGCGGCGGTCGAGAACGCCCGCATCAATCTGCGTTACACCAGTATCGTGGCACCGATTTCCGGGAGCATCGGCCGCTCCAGCGTCACCCCGGGCGCCCTGGTGACCGCCAATCAGGTGGCGGCCCTCGCCACCATCCAGCAGCTCGATCCGATCTACGTCGATGTCACCCGCTCCAGCAGCGAGCTCCTGCAGATCAAGCGCCAGCTCGCCGCCAAGACCATCGCCACCGACAAGAGTGGCGCGGCGCGGGTCAAGCTCCTCTTCGAGGATGGCACCCCCTATGCCTTGCCGGGGAGTCTGAAGTTCTCCGAGGTCAGCGTCGACCAGAGCACCGGCTCGGTGACCTTGCGCACCCTCTTTCCCAATCCCGAGCAGCTCCTCTTGCCGGGGATGTTCGTCCGCGCCATCCTCGAAGAGGGGGTTCAGGAGCAGGCGTTGCTGGTGCCGCAACGCGGCGTGAGCCGCAACCAGGCCGGGCTGCCGATGGCCCTGGTGATCGGGGCCGAGGAGAAGGTCGAGGTACGCATCCTCAAGGCGAGCCGCACCATCGGCGACAACTGGCTGATCGAAGACGGTCTCAAACCTGGCGACCGGGTGATCCTCGAAGGGCTACAGCGAGCGCGCCCCGGCACCGTCGTCAGGGCGGTCCCTTTCGGCGCCCCGGCGGGCGGCGGAGCACCGGCGGCCCCGTCAGCGGCGGGCGGCGAGAAGAAATAACCCCAGACCATTTCACCCTCCCCCGGCCCCTCCTTTAGGCCCAGTGGGTCCATCAAGGGAGGGGAGAAATTCCCTCTCCCCTGGTGGGAGAGGGCTAGGGTGAGGGGGATT
>JBBQBQ010000304.1:0-3347 GCA_038317685.1 Desulfuromonadales bacterium
CGGCGGGGTGCGCCGGAAGGGACGCTGATGGTCCCTCCCGGCCGTCCCCGTCCGGTCAAGGTAAAAGGACCGTCGAACCGGTGGTCTTGCGCCCTTCGAGATCGCGGTGGGCCTGGGCGGTGTCCCGTAGCGGGTAGGTTTGATTGACTTCGATCCGCACCGCCCCGGAGATCACCACCGCGAAAAGGTCGGCGGCCGTGGCGAGCAGCTCGCCCCGTTTGGCGGTATAGGCCATCAGCGACGGGCGGGTGAGGAAGAGGGAACCTTTGGCCGCCAGGAGACCGGGGTCGAAGCTGGCGACCGGCCCCGAAGACTGGCCGAAGTTGACCAGCATCCCCAGCGGCTGGAGGCAGTCCAGGGAGTTGAGAAAAGTGTCCCGGCCGATTGAATCGTAAACCACCCGTACCCCTGCGCCGCCGGTGATCTCCCTGGTCCGGGCAACGAAATCCTCCTCCCGGTAAAGGATCGGATAGTGGCAGCCGTGAGCCCGGGCGAGCTCGGCCTTGGCGGCGCTGCCGACGGTGCCGATGACCGTCGCGCCGAGGTGGCTGGCCCACTGACAGGCGATCAGACCGACCCCGCCGGCCGCGGCGTGGATGAGGATGGCGTCACCCTTCTGCACCGGGCAGGTCCGGCGCAGCAGATACTGGGCGGTCATTCCCTGGAGCATCATCGCCGCCGCCTGCCGCTCGCCGATCCCGTCGGGGAGTTTGACCAGGCGGTGCGCCGGAATCAGCCGCTCTTCGGCGTAGCCTCCCGGAGGTCCGCCGGCGTAGGCGACCCGGTCCCCCGGCTGCAGGTCGTCGACCCCGGCGCCGACCGCCGCCACCACTCCCGCCCCTTCCAGTCCCAGGGTCGTGGGGAGGGGCAGAGGATAAAGCCCGGTCCGGTGGTAGACATCGATAAAGTTCAGGCCGACGGCACGTTGGCGCAGATGCACCTCCCCCGGTCCGGGGGCTCCCACCTCGACCTCTTCCCAGCGCAGCACCTCCGGCCCGCCGACTTCATGAATCCGAATCGCTTTGGGCATGATTGACCTCCTCGCGTGATCCCTGCCAATACTCTACCAGCAGGCGCTCCTTCTTCAATTCTCCCGGCCCAGCGAAACACCGCAGAACCGCTCCGCCCGGTCCGGCCCCCGGGTCACAAAGGGACAGGGTCTCGGGTCTTGCCTGCCGGGACCCGGTTGGCCAGCCAGGAGCCGCTCACCACCAGAGCACCCCCGACCACCAGGGTCAGGCTCAACGGCTCGCCGAGGAGCATCGTCGCGAGGAGGACCCCGTGGACCGGCACGAAATTGATGAAGACCCCGGCCCGGCTCGGGCCGATGGCCCGGATGCCTTCGAAGTACCAGAGAAAACCGATGACGGTGCCGAAGACGCCGAGGTAGGCGATACTCAGCCACCCGAGAAAAGGAATGCGCAGGGCCTCGGCGAAACTCCCGTGGAGCGCCGCCGGCACGGCCAGCAAAGCGGTGCCGGCGAGAGCCGACCAGGTCACCGCCGCCAGCGGCGACAGACCGCGCATGGCGGTCTTGCCAAGGACCGAGTAAAGGGTCCAGCACAGGACACAGCCGAAAAGGAAGAGTTCGCCCCGGCCGACCCCCCCGGCCAGGATCGCCGCGGGATGGCCCCGGGTGATGACCCAGCCTGCGCCGCAGACCGACAGCAGGATGCCCAACAGGCGCAGCGGCGGGAGGGGTTCCTTGTGAATCAAGGCCGCGGCCAGGGTGATGCCGACCGGGTTGAGGGCGATGATCAGGGCCGCGCGGCCGGCGCCGATCAGGGTCAGGCCGTTGAAGAAAAACAGGTTGTAGCCGAAGATGCCGGTGGCGCCGAGGACGACGACGGTCAGGAGCTGCCGCGGTGCCAGGCGGGGAAGCCCTCCTTCCCGCCGCCGCAGGATCAGCAGCAGGCAGCAGGAGGCGATGGCGAAGCGGAAGAAGGCCGACGAGTACGGCTGAACGATCCCCCCCAGATAGCGGCCGGCGACGAAGGTCCCCCCCCAGAAGAAGGCGACGGCGAAAAGTTTCAGGTAGGTCAGGGACACAGCAGCTCCGCCCGCCGATAGCAGCCGAGGCTGTGGTCGTTGACGAGTCCGGTCGCCTGCAGGTGCGAGTAGCAGATGGTGGGACCGACGAACTTGAAGCCGCGCCCCTTGAGGTCCCGGCTGAGGGCCTCCGCTTCGGGAGAGGTCGTCGGGGTGTCGGCGAGGGTGCGCAGGGAGTTGACCTTCGGCCGGCCGTCGACGAAGCGCCAGATATAGTCGCAAAAGGAGCCGAACTCTTCCTGGACGGCGAGAAAGGCGCGAGCGTTGCCGATGGCGGCGGCCACCTTAGCCCGGTTGCGGATGATTCCGGGGTTCTGCAGCAGGGCCGCCGCCTCCGCCGCGCCGAAGCGGGCGACGAGCTGCGGGTCGAAGCCGGCAAAGGCCGTCCGGTAGTTCTCCCGCTTGCGCAGCACCGTGTACCACGACAGCCCCGCCTGAGCCGATTCGAGGATCAGAAACTCGAACTGGCGCCGGTCGTCGCGCACCGGCACCCCCCATTCGCAATCATGGTAGGCGACGTAGTCGGGTTTGCTCAGGTCGACCCAGGGGCAGCGTTGCGGCTGGTTCATGGTCTCCTCCTTAAACGAGGCCGGTTCAGGGCTGAATTTATTCTTGACATCAGCGGTTGTCAATGAATAATATTCTTAAAAACAGAGGCAATACTGAATGATCGACGAAATTGACCTTCATATCCTAAACATCCTTCAGGACAAGGCGCGCATTCCCAACGCCGAGGTCGCCCGTCAGGTCGGCATGGCCCCCTCGGCAGTGCTGGAGCGCATCCGCAAACTGGAGGAACGCGGCATCATCGAGGGCTACGAGCTGCGCCTCAACCCCGAACCCTTCGGCCAGGGGCTGACCGCCTTCGTCAGCGTCGCCGCCAACCGGGCCGGCAACGGCCGGCTGGCCGGGGAACTGGCGGCCGTCACCGGCGTCCAGGAGGTTCACCAGGTCGCCGGCCCGGACGGCTACCTGCTCAAACTGCGGGTCGCCGGCACGGCGATGCTCGGGCGAATCCTGCGGGACGAGCTGAGCGCCATCGAGGGGGTCCGCGGCACCTCCACCCAGGTCGTCCTCAACACCGTCAAGGAGACCCGGCGGATCGATCTCGGCCAACCAGCTTCGGACCTTTGAAAGAGTCATATACCGATATTGTCAAAATCCAACCCGTCAAGGAGAACCCCGTCATGCCGATGTCCCAAGCCTTCAAGGAGCGTCTTTTCCCGGCCCTGCCCCGGATCGCCGCTCACTACGGAACCCCATTTCACATCTACGACGAACTCATCGACGCGGGCGCG
>JBBQBQ010000305.1:0-3331 GCA_038317685.1 Desulfuromonadales bacterium
GGATCTGTTTCTTCTTCATCTGGGTGCGCGGCACCTTGCCGCGCCTGCGCTATGACCAGCTCATGCACTTCGGCTGGAAGATCCTGCTGCCGCTGGCGCTGGTCAACATTCTGGTCACCGGAGCGGTGATGCTGTGGTTGAAGGGGTAGGCAAAAGTCCTATACGACCCATAGGGCCAATAGGACCCATAAAAAGGCTGTTCCCATGAACCTGCTACGCGACATCAAAGGCACCATTGAACCGTTCTGGGTGACGCTGCGCAACCTGCTGCGCAAGCCGGTGACGATCCAGTACCCCGAGGAGAAGCGCATCCCCTTTCCCCGTTACCGGGCGCGCATCGTTTTGACCCGCGACCCGCAAGGGGGGGAACGCTGCGTCGCCTGTTACCTCTGCTCGGCGGCCTGTCCCGTCGACTGCATCTCCATGCAGGCGGCGGAAGGGGCGGACGGACGGCGCTATGCGGCCTGGTTCCGCATCAACTTCTCCCGCTGCATCTTCTGCGGCCTCTGCGCCGAGGCCTGCCCGACGCTGGCGATCCAGATGAGCCCCGACTACGAGATGGGGAACCGCGATCTCCTCAAGCTGGTCGCCGAGAAGGACGACCTGCTGATCGCCGATGGCGGCAAGGACCAGGATTATAATTTCTACGCCCACGCCGGCATCGGCATTGCCCAGCCTCGCGGCGAAGGGGCCGAGGAAAGCCGTCCGGTCGATATCAAGTCCAACCTGCCGTAAGGAATCATGATGGCTGCGATCCTCTTCTACATCCTGAGCGCAACAGCCCTGGCGGCGACCCTGATGTGCATCACGCGGAGCAACCCGGTGCATGCGGTCATCTACCTGGTCAACGCCTTCTTCGCCCTGGCGCTCCTCTTCTACCTCCTCGGCGCCCCGCTGGTGGCGGCCTGGGAGGTCATCATCTATGCCGGCGCGATCATGGTCCTCTTCCTCTTCATCATCATGATGCTGGAACTCGCGCCGGAGCAGCAGGTGGCAGGACCGGGCTGGAAGCAATGGGGGCCGGTGGCGGCCCTCTCCCTGGTCCTCTGCGCCGCCACCCTGCTGCTGGTCGTCGCCGACCCCGGCGGGGCCGAGGGCGTGCCGCGCTACTACGCCTCGCCGCGGGTCTTCGGCTACGCCCTTTTCAAGGAGTACGCCCTGGCGGTGGAGATCGTCTCCTTCCAGCTCCTTTTCGCCGCCGTCGGCTCCTTCTACGTCGGTCGCAGCGAAAAGACCCGCAAGCCCCGGGAGGTGCCGCGATGATCGTGCCGATCGGCCACATCCTGATCGTCTCCGGGGCGATGTTCATCATGGGGCTGGCCTGTGTCCTGGCCAGGCGCAACCTGATCATGATCCTGATCGGAGTGGAGATCATGCTGAATGCGGTCGGCCTGGCGCTGGTCGGCGGCAGCGCCCTCTGGCAGCGGATCGACGGCCAGATCTTCGTCATCTTCCTGATGGCCATGACCTCCGCCGAAGTCTCCATCTCCCTGGCCATGGTCGTCTACCTGCGGCGCCGGAAAGGAACCGTCGATGCCGATGCCTTCGACGGAATGAAGGGATGAACGAGTCGCTGCTCTTCCTCATACCGCTGTTGCCGCTGCTGTGCGGGATGCTCAACGTCCTCTTCGGCATGCGCCTGCCGCGCCTCCTCTCCGAGACGCTGGCGGTCGGCGGGGTCCTCTTCGCTGCGGTGCTGACCAGCCTCTTCTGGTTCCGGGGCGCCGGGGAAGGGACCCGAGTGACCCTCTACACCTGGCTCGCCGCCGGCGACGTGACGATTCCGGTGACGATCCTCTTCGACGGCTTGTCGGCGCCGATGACCCTGATGGTCACCTGGGTGTCGACCCTGATCCATCTCTACGCCGTTGGCTACCTGCGCGAGGAGCCGGATTACGCCCGCTTCTTCGCCATCCTCAACCTCTTCGTCTTCGCCATGCTGACCATCGTCCTCGCCGACAATCTCCTCCTCCTCTTCCTCGGCTGGGAAGGGGTCGGCTTCTGTTCCTACGGACTGATCGGCTACTGGTACCAGAAAGGGGAGAACGCCGACGCCGGCCGCAAGGCCTTTCTGGTGACGCGGGTCGGCGACGTCTTTCTGGCGGTCGCCATGCTCTGGCTCTTCGCCCTCTTTGGCACTCTCTCCTTGAGCGATATCAACGCCCAGGCCGCCTCCCTGGCACCATCGACGGTAACTATCCTGGCGCTGCTGCTCCTGCTCGGAGCCTGCGGCAAGAGCGCCCAGCTGCCGCTGATGACCTGGCTCCCCGACGCCATGGCCGGGCCGACTCCGGTTTCGGCGCTGATCCACGCCGCGACCATGGTCACCGCCGGGGTCTACCTGCTTTGCCGCACCTTCCCGCTGGTCTCCCTGTCGCCGACCGGGATGGCGGCCATCGCCGTGGTCGGCGCCGCCACCGCCCTTTATGCTGCGACCTGCGCCCTGGCGCAGCGGGAGATCAAGAAGGTCCTCGCCTATTCGACCATGAGCCAGATCGGCTACATGTTCCTCGCCGTCGGCGCCGGCAGCGTCTCCGGAGCCATGTTTCACCTCTTCACCCACGCCTTCTTCAAGGCCCTGCTGTTCATGGGGGCCGGCTGCATCATCCACCTTTACGGTGGCGAGAACGACATCCACCGCATGGGCGGGCTGGCGCGGCGTTCGCCGCTGGTCTTCGGCCTGTTTCTGGCCGGGGCGCTCTGCCTGGCCGGGGTGCCGCTGACCGGCGGCTTCTTCTCCAAGGACCAGATCCTGCTGGCGACCTATACCGCCGGCGGCCCCCTTTACCTCCTCCTCTGGGGGTGCGGCGTCCTCACTGCCCTGCTGACCGCCCTCTACACCTTCCGCCTCGTCTACCTGGTCGGCGCCGGGACCCCGCGAGCGCCCTATCACCCCCATGCCCTGCCGGGGCTGATGGTCTGGACCTTGCCACCCCTCGCCCTTTTCGGCCTCGGCGGCGGCCTGCTCAACCTCCCACCCCTGTTCGGCGGCGGCGAACGGCTGGCCGCTCTCCTCGGCGCGCGAGGGGGCCGGGAGCTCGCCGTCGGTCACGGTCTGGAGTTGACGCTGGCGGGGATTGCGGTGCTGCTGGTGGCGGCGGGGTGGCTGCTGGCCCACTGGCGCTACCGCCACTTCCACCGGGAACTCCCGCTGGCGGGGAGCGATTTCCTGCGCCTCGGCTGGCGGGCCGACGCCGCGGTGGAGGCGACGCTGCTGCGGCCCTTCCGGGCGATGGCCGCCTTCTTCTGGCTGGGTCAATAGCTATGCGCAATTTGAAGGCACCAGAGAGTGCCGAGTTTAATAAAAATTATTAGCTTTTTTAACCGAAGG
>JBBQBQ010000306.1:0-3330 GCA_038317685.1 Desulfuromonadales bacterium
CCGGTGATGTGGCACCAGATTCCCCGGGGCGGCTTCAGCCCCAGGCACGGTTTGCGGAAACCTTCGGCGGAGAAGACCAGGTCGGCCGGCACCACCTTGTCTTTGAGAATCTTCTGGTCGTTGTAGACATCGTCGAGAAACAGGTTCAGGGCCCGGACCCGCTGCTTAAGCCCCTTCTCCAGGATCTCCCACTCGTAGCTCTGGACGATGCGGGGGACAATATCGAAGGGGAAGATCCGCTCCGTCCCCGATTCATCGCCGTAGACGCTGAAGGTGATGCCGAGGTGGAGGAGCGCCCGTTCCGCGGCTTTCTGACGGCGGACCAGTTCCTCCCCGGGGAGGGAGTTGATCCGCTCCACCACCAGGTTGGACCCAGGCCGGGGGATCCCGTCGGCCTCGAACATTTCATCGTAGAAGCCTTCGGTGTCGTAGCTGTTGAATTTCATGAATTTGCATCCTTTCCCATGGCAGAGTCCAAACGGGCTCTGGACTCTAAAAACCTGTCTCACGCAAGGCCGCGACGAACGCGACGCAATGTTCCCAAAAGCTACTTGGGTCTCCAGTCAAAACCATAAGGGCAATCTGTCCGCAGTTGAACCCCGATGAACGCAGATGGAAAACCTGAAAAATCTGTGGGTTCGTTTTGGTTCTCATCGGCGTAAATCGGTGTCATCTGCGGATAAAGATCTTTCCCCAAAAATTATCCCAAAAGCTGCACATCGACCGCCACCTTCAGCTTCTGTTTGCCCCCCCCCAGCGCCACCCCTTTCAAGGGGGTGACGTCGGAGAAGTCCCGCCCCCAGCCGATGGTGATGTGACGTTCCGTTGGCCGCAGGTTGTTGGTCGGATCGAAGTCGAGCCAGCCGCTCCCCGGAAGAAAGACCGCAAACCAGGCGTGGGAAGCGTCGGCCCCGGCCAGCTTCGCCTTCCCCGGCGGCGGCAGCGTCTCCAGGTAGCCGCTGACGTAGCGGGCCGCCAGCCCCTGGGCCCGCAGGCAG
This sequence comes from Desulfuromonadales bacterium, assembly GCA_038317685.1. GTDB lineage: Bacteria > Desulfobacterota > Desulfuromonadia > Desulfuromonadales > DDH964 > JBBQBQ01. The sequence continues at coordinate 999 of JBBQBQ010000306.1, forward strand.
CCGATGGCGAAGTGGGCGAAATCCTGGCAGACGCCGCGTCGGTGGGCGATAACCTCCGAGAGGGGAGTGGCGACCGTCGTCACCCCCGGTTCATACCGGAAGTCCCGGTGAATCCGCCCCATCAACTCCTGGACCGCCTCGACCAGCGGCCGGCCGGACGAAAAGGAGTCGCCGGCATAATCGATCATTTCGCCGTCGGCGACGATGATCGGCGAATCGTGGAGATAGGCGAGGGCCTCAAGGATTTCCGGCGAGCGTTCCTGGCGCAGTTGGTCGCGGACCGTTTCCCAGGGGGTGTCGCCGCCGAAGCCGAAGGTCTCCTGCTCCTCGCTCAAAGCCACCTCGCTGACGGCGGTCACGGTCAGCTGCTGGTGGGGCTGCTGGATGGCGAACCAGGCGACCCGGTTGCCGAAAAAGTCCACCCGTTCCCGGACGTCGAGGGCCGGCGGGTCGACCTCGATGCGGCTTCGCAGACAGTGCTGGCGGGGCGTCTCCCGGGGCTGGAGGCGTGCCTCGTTGTAGCAGAGGCCGGCTGGTTCGCTGTAGTGGTACTCGGTCCGGTGCAGGATACGATAGATCACGGCGGCCCCTCCAATCGGTCGGCGGCGAGGAGTCGCGGTCCTTGGGCATGGCTGAAATAAGCGCGGGTCAAGGCCCCGGAGAGGTCGGTCAGCAGGCTGGAGACCCTGGCCAGGAGGAGCTCCAGCTCCTGGTTGATCCCGCCGCAGACCGCCGGCGCCAGCTGGCCGACCTCGGCCAGCCGGACCAGGGTATAGGCCTCCAGGATCACCCGCTGGTCCTCCTTCATCCCCGGAAAGGCCGCGCTCCGGGGGAGAAAGGCGATGTGGCTCTGGAGCTTGCGCAGTTGATAAGCCAGGGCCCGGGGATGCTTCTCGTCGAGGAGGAGGAGCTCCAGGACCGCCGACACCTGAAGGTGGGAGCGGTAGCGGCGGCGGAAGGTCATGAGACTCTCGGTCGTCGCCAGCACCGTTTCCAGAACCTGGCCGATCACCGCTTCGTCATGGCAGGGGACCAGGGTCGCCCGCAGCAAAGCAGTCGTCAACTGGGCCCGTTCCAGGCGGCGGCCGATGTCGAGGAGGAGCCAGGCCGGGTCGTGGGCCATGCTCTCGGTGGTCAGGCCGGAAAAGGCGGCGAGCTTGAGGATCAGCTGGTCGAGGGAGCCCTGCAGAGACTCGGTGCCGTCCCCTTTGGGGAAGTTCTGCACCTGGCGCCACTGCTGCTGGATGTCGTCGACGACCCGCCAGGCATCGGAGGACCACAGGTCGCGCACCGCGAAGGCGGCCCGGCTGAAGGCGAGCAGGGTGGCCGGGAGGGACCCGGGACGCTGCTCGCCGAGGAGCAGCCCCTGCAATTCCGGTAGCGGCGCGGCCAGCCGGGCGCCAGCCCCGTCACCGACGAAGCCTGGATAGGCGCCGGTCAGGTGGGTGAGGCTCCGCAGCAGGTGGAGCAGGCAGATCGCATCGCCGGGATCATCGATCTCCTGCTGTTCATCGAGTTTGCCCAGGATGGTGCGCAGCAGCCGGGCGGTGCCCTCGGCCCGTTCCGCATAGCGGCCCACCCAGTAAAGATTGTCCGCCGAGCGGCTCGGCAGCGGTCCCATCAGCGGTTGGAGCGTCGGCTGGTGCTCCGCCGGGCCGGCCGCGGCGGCCGTCGGGTCGGTTTCGGCGGCGAGCACCCAGGTGTCCTTGCTGATCCCCCCCTCCTGGCCGGAGACGGAAAAACTTTCTTTGAGCGGCGCGATCCGGGTCAGTCCGCCGGGCATGACCAGGTAGTCGTCCCGGCGGGCGACCAGGAAGGTGCGGAGGATGGCATAACGCGGTTCGATCCCCTCATCGACCAGGGACGGGACGGTGGAGAAGCTGACCTGTTCCTGCCCGACGTACAGGTGCGGCTTGGCCCGGATCCGCTCCCGCCACAGGGCGATCCCGGCTCGGTCGAGGGAGCCGCCGAAGACCGACGCCTTGCCGGGGGTGCGATGGATCGGCTTGATGACCAGGGCGCCGAGATTGTCGAGGACGAATTCCCGCTCCCGGGGCTGCCCGCACCACCAGGTGGCGACGGAGGGGAGCAGCAGCTCCTCCCCGAGGAGTTGCCGGGCCAGGCCGGGGAGGAAGGGGAGGAGGCCGGGGTTTTCCAGGACGCTGCTGCCGACGGGGTTGGCGACCGCCACATGGCCGCGCCGCACCGCTTCGACCAGGCCGGGGACGCCGAGGAGCGAGTCGGAGCGCAGCTCCAGGGGGTCGCAGAAGGAATCGTCGACCCGGCGCAGGATCACGTCGACCTGCTGCAGCCCGTCGAGGGACTTGAGCCA
>JBBQBQ010000307.1:0-3329 GCA_038317685.1 Desulfuromonadales bacterium
GCACCATCCAGTCGAGCCTCTTCGAAACCGTCGCCGAAATCGGCGAAAGCCCCGAGCTGGCCATCGCCCTGGCCGACATCTTCGCCTGGGACATCGACTTCCTCCGCGACATCCGGGTCGGCGACTCCTTCGAAGCGCTGGTCGAAAAACGCTATCGCGAGGGGCAGCCGGCCGGCTATGGAAAGCTCCTGGCCGCCAAGTTCGTCAACCAGGGTGATCGCTACAGCGCCTTTCTCTACCGAGACGGGTCGCGTCCTCCCGCCTATTTCGACGCCCGGGGGAATGGTCTGCGCAAGGCCTTCCTGCGGGCTCCGCTGGCTTTTTCCCGGATTTCCTCGGGCTTCACCATGCATCGTTTCCATCCGATCACCAAGACCTGGAAAGCCCACCCGGCCATCGATTATGCCGCCCCGGTCGGCACCCCGATCATGGCCATCGGTGACGGCACCATCCTCAAACGCGAATATTCCCAATTCAACGGGAACTACGTCAAACTGCGCCACGCCAACGGCATTGAGAGCATCTATCTGCACATGAGCCGGTTTGCCGCCAAATTACGCCCGGGGAAACGGGTCACCCAAGGGCAGACCATCGGCTATGTCGGCAGCACCGGCTTGGCGACCGGGCCCCATCTTTGTTTCCGAATGACCAAAAATGGCGGCCCGATCAACCCCAACAAGCTCAAATCGACGACCGCGGCGCCGGTTTCAACCGCTAACCTGGCCGACTTCAAAGCGACCGTCGCCGCCCTCAGCGACCGTCTCGAAGGACGTCAGACCGTGGCTGAGGCGTTCGGTGCCAAACCGAGGAATTGAGATGATGCCGATGCCGGACGCCAAACATGCGGGTTACCTGCCGGGGCTTCTGGTCACCCTCACCCTCGCCGCCTTGCTGGTCTGGTCGCCGGCGGCCGAGGCCGTTCCCTCGCCCCCGCCGGCCAAGACCGTCCACACCGTCAAAAAGGGCGAGAACCTTTCGGTCATCGCCCGCCGCACCGGCCTCAGTGTCAAAGAACTCAAGCGTCGCAACGGACTCACTTCGGCTAACCTCAAAATCGGCCAGCGTCTGCGCCTCGACGATCCCGCCGTGGCCTTCCAACCCTTGCCGCTGCCGGCCCTTCCCGCCTCAACCCCGGGGAACGATGGTCCGCTCGGGGAGCTGACGACGACGGCCCTCAGCTACCTGAAGACCCCCTACCGTTTCGGCGGCAGCTCCAGCAAAGGGATCGACTGCTCGGCCTTCGTCCAGAAGGTTTTCGGCAGCAAGGGGATCGACCTGCCGCGCACCGCCCGGGAACAGTTCCAGGTCGGTGCCCGGGTCCCTGTCGAGGAACTCGCCGGCGGCGATCTGATCTTTTTCCGAACCTACGCCAAATATCCCTCCCATGTCGGCATCTACCTCGGCAACGGCAAGATGGTGCATGCTTCCCCTCGCAGCCACCGGGTCGTCGTCTCCACCATCGACACCCCCTACTTCCGCAAACGGTTCCTGGGAGCCAGGCGCTTGGCAACGGAAATGGCGCAGTTGGTCGACCTCAAGGATCTGCCGACGGAGAATGCCGAGGAAGACCCCCTGAATGCCGATCCGTCCGCCGAGGCTCCCCCGCCGGGGCCGTCGGCCGCCTCCGGACTGGCGGACCCGGTGCCGATCCCGGCCGCCTTCCCCCATTGAACTATCTCGTTCACCTCTTCCTCTCCGACCCCGATCCCCTCTGCCGGCTCGGCAACCTGATGGGGGACTTCGTCAAAGGCCCCCTGGAGAACCACTGGCCCCCCGCCATGGCCCGGGGGCTGCGCCAGCACCGCCGCATCGACGCCTTCGCCCAGCTCCATCCGGCCTTCCATCGCAGCAAGGACCGCATCGACCCCGCCTTTGGCCACTGCCGTGGGATCCTGGTCGACGTCTTCTACGACCACCTGCTGGCCCGGCACTGGGACCGCCATTCCGGGCTCCCCCTGAAGGAATTCGCTACTGACATCTACCGCAGCATGGAAGCCCATCGCACCCTTCTGCCTCCGGCCCTGCAGGCCGTGGCGCCACGGATGATCGCCCATGACTGGCTGGTCTCCTACCGCGAACCGGTCAACGTGGAACGAGCACTGGGACGCCTTGCCCAGCGCCTCAGCCGTCCCAACGCCCTGGCCGATGGCCTTCCCGAATTGCTGCGCAACCTGCCGGGCCTGACGGAAGACTGCGACGCCTTCCTGGTCGACGCCCGAGCCCACCTGCAGCCCCTGCCCTCCCCCTGAAAAAGCTCCTCCGCCAGCCGGGATCTCGGCATCCGGGCCCCTGAGATAGTACCCATCCGGAAACCCTGGATGGGCACCGGCGCAGTTTCCGTTCGGAAACTAGATAAAATGGTCGAGGACCGCCGCCAGACGCTTCAGGTGGCGTTCCTCCTCGTTGGCCAGGACCTCGAAGACCTGCCTCGCCTTCTCTTCCGGCAGATTCCGCCCCAGGTAGAGATAGCGGTCCAAGGCGCTCGTTTCCATGGCCATGGCCAGCTCCAGAATCGCTCCGAGCGGCCGGCCGCGGGTCCAGTCGAGAGCCTCCAGCAGCGTCCATCCCCCTTCCATGAAACCCTCCTCGGGAGGAGCCGGGAGGACCGAAAGGGGGAAATCGGCGGGAGCCGAAGCCCCGGTCAGCCCCTCGTATACGGCCAGCAGCGTCGCCTGATGATGTTCCTCGGCCGACTCAAGATCGCGGAACAGGGCCGTGGCCTCCGGGTCGCAGAGGGTCCTGGCCATTTCAGCATAGAAGCTCCGCGCCCCGTCTTCGAGGTACCAGGCATAGACGGTCAGTTCCTCCGGAGTGGAATATTGCCTGACGCTCAACAGGTCGTCCTCCGGCTGCCCTTCCGCCAAGGGCCCCTGCCAGGCCTCGATTCCCCCCTTCAGGGGATGGACCTCCCCGAATCCTGCATGGGCCAGCATGGCGGCGGCCGCCCGACTGCGCATCCCCCCCGAGCAATAGACGATCGTCGCCAAACCGGGATTGAGTTCAGACAGGCGTTCGCGCAATTCCCCGAGGGGAATGTGGACCGCCCCCGGCAGGTGCGATCGTCCATATTCGGCCGCTTGCCGAACATCGAGAAGGGTCAGGCGCTCGGGATAACGGGTCCGCAGGGCCTCTTGAACCTGTTCCGGGGTCCAGGCGAGAAGAGGCGAGAGCCGTTTACGAAGATCCATCAGGCACCTCCCAGAGGACGAGACGAGGTTCTTTGAGCATAAGGGACTTGAATAACCGACACCAGGGACAAAATCCTGGGGTGATCCTGGTATGAATTCTTCCCCGACTTGCTAGAATGAAGCGAGTCCGACGACTCGCGG
>JBBQBQ010000308.1:0-3296 GCA_038317685.1 Desulfuromonadales bacterium
CTTCCATGCCCGGCGCCGCAAGAAGTTCGGCAAATTCGAGGAGCGGACTCCAAGCCGGTTCCTCGCCGAACTGCCGGGCGAGGTCGTAGAGCGCCGGGACGGTGCCGCCGAGCGTCCTGCGGACTCCCCCGTCGAGGTGGAGCAGCGGGCCGCCAGTTTCTTCTCCAGCATGCGCACGATGCTGGGCGACTGATCCCCCTTCAACGCAGCGCCAGCCAGAGGAGCGCCAACACCGCCACGACGGCAGCCAGGGCGACGAGGAGCCGCGCCATGCCGGGCCCGGTCCCGGACGGCACTTTGGTCTCCTCCAACTCCCCCACCACCGGAAAGCGTTCAATCACCGCGCGGACGTGCGGCGCGCCCAGCAGTTCCGAGGTCAGGTCGGCGCCGGCACGGTGGGCGCCCTGATGGTCGCCGCTCCTCCACAGGGTGCTGGCGCTGAAATCGTAGACCTTGCCCCCCACCGCCACCCAGGCGGGCCGTCCTTCGCAACCGTCCCCGGTCGCCAGTTCTTCCCTGGTCATTATCGCCTCCCTGTCGTTCCTGCCAACGGGCCGAAATTAGCTGTTATTGTAGGTCATTGACGACCGGATGCAATGGCCTTTGGGGGGCAGTGCCGAGTCTGAAGGGGGAGGAAGTATTACCCCCCCCAGAACAGATGGAGGTGCTCGATACCACAATGGCGAGACCAATCTCTATCGGTCGCCCGAGTCCGGTGAACGACATTGTTTTTAAACAGCGGAGGGTTGTGGGAGGGAAGGGAAGGAAAGAAGGTCGTAACAGTGCCGAATTTATATTAGAAATTTAATGGTAAGCCGCTTGACAGGAGCCTCGAGGATGCTATTAAATATGAAGCATATATTTAGTTTTGTGACAGATTTGATTTCTTCTGAATTAATTGATGGGCGTTACCGTATTTTTGTCCGTACCCTGATGAATCCCACATGCTTTCGCGCTTTTTTTCGGATGGCCGGAATGACGCCGGACGTGTTAATCCGGCCTTCATTCTTGGCCCTTAAATAGCCCTGTTTCGGGTTTGCTTCATTCGAATCAGGGGCAAGGTTCAAATCCCGGGAACTTTTTTTCGGGGCGCTCCGAAGGAGCGTCGCCGGACTTTGACCGCGGCGAAGGCCGCGGGGAAAATTGATACGAGGGTTTTGACCTGCCTCGGCTTTGCAGCCGGTTTTCAGGTTTTTCCTTCACAGCCATCATGTTAAGGAGGCGACATGAACGTTTGGCGGCGATTGACAATCTGCACGGGAGTTCTGCTGCTGGGCCTATGGCCGGCAGGTAACGTGCTGGCGGTTTCGGTCTCGGGGCGGTCGAGCACCGAAATCGAATGGTACGACAGCGGCTCGGGGGATACCTCCCTGCCGGTCTACGAATACCTCTTGCTGAATGTCAAGGATATCGACGGCAAGGGACTCAACTTCCGGGGTTACGGCAGGCTGGGGATGGACCTCAAAAATGAGGTCGACGCCGACAGTCGGCTCTACTACGCTTATCTGGAGAAGAAAGGGCTGCTGAAGAATCTCGATGTGAAACTCGGCCGCCAGTTCATCTCGAGTACCGCCGGCGCTTCGCTGATGGATGGTATCTATCTCGATTACAACCATCTCGGCCCCCTCAAGTTGAGCCTTTTCGGCGGCGGCGACGTGGCCTACTTCAACGGCTACAGTGCCCGGGACCTGATCGACGGTGTGAAGCTCAGCGGGACTTTCTTCACGAACCTCAACGTCGGCCTCTCCTATCTCCAGCGCTGGGACCACGGCGACCTCGCCAACGAGATGTTCGGGCTGAACGCCGAATACGACATCGCCAAACTCCTCAACCTCTACAGCGAAGTCCAGTACGACTACCTGTCAAAAGGGGTTTCCTACTTCCTGGCCGGCGCCAACTACCACCGCAGCCCAAAATGGGGCCTGCGCGCCGAATACCTCTATTCCCTGCCGGTGTTTTCCTCCACCTCCATCTATTCGGTCTTCGCCGTCGACAAGTACCAGGAAGCGATGGGGGAATTCACCTACAACATCGATACCGGGCTTCGGGCTTTCGGGCGCTACACCCGGGAAATCTACAAAGAGGTTTCCGACGCCAATGTCTTCGAGGTGGGGATCGAAAAGATTCGTACGGTACGCTGTGCCGGGTACCTTGCGGGGGTTTGGCGGGATGACGCCGACGGCCAGGATCTCAAGGGGATCAAGGTCAACGGCTCCTTCCTTTTCAATAAATATCTGCAAGCCGGCATCGGCGCCGAGGTGGATGTACTGCAACGGCGGCTGGATGATACCGAGGACGATACCACCAGTTCCCGGTACTGGGCAGATTTGACGGCCTATATCACCAAGAAAATCAACGTCCAGGCCAAGGTTGAGAGGGTGGACAGCAAGCTTTGGGATTACTACAATCGCGGCCGTGTCCGCCTGAACATCCTCTTCTAGCCAAAGGAGTGACGATATGATCCGTGGTCTGTTTACCGTTTTGGCCGTCCTGATGATCGGGGTGTTGCCGGCCTGGGCCGCCGACTTCGACCATGCCGCCCACCTCACCTATATCGAGGGTTCTCCCTGCTCGACCTGCCACGAGGCCGAGGCCAAGGAGATCATCCCCGATACCAAGGTCTGCCTCGAATGTCATGACCAGGCGTTTGTTTCCGCCGTCAAACTCCCCGGGTTGAAGACCCACGGTCCGACCTGGGCCTTGGAGCACCGTCCCTTCGCCAAGGGTGATGGTGTCAATTGTTCCTCCTGCCACCAGCAGGACTTCTGCCTGGAGTGTCACAAGTCCGGATATGCGGACGAGATGGGAGCGTTCGACAACAACATGATTAACGTCCACCGCTCCGATTTCCACGTGACCCACCCGATAGCGGCGCGCACCAACCCGCAACTCTGTTCCAGCTGCCACGAGAGCAAGTTCTGCCAGGAATGCCACGAAGAATTCGCGCCGGCCGACCTGGCCATCCAGTCCCACCGCCGCGGCTGGAGTGACCTGCCCGGAGTAGAGCATGCCCTCTTTACTCCGGAAATGTGCCAGACCTGCCACCCCAATTCGGTGCTGCCGAGCCACCAATGGGCCAGTACCCATGCCCGGGAAGCACGCAAGAATCTCACCACCTGCCAGGCCTGCCATCCGGAAGGTGATATTTGTCTCAAATGCCATAGTGCCCGCAGCGGCTTGATGGTCAATCCCCATCCGAAGGACTGGAACGAGTTCGAGGGACGGATGGACCGGGCCAGCGGCAACAGAACCTGCCGGAAATGCCACTAAGTTGTACCTATTAACCACGGAAAAAG
>JBBQBQ010000309.1:0-3261 GCA_038317685.1 Desulfuromonadales bacterium
GTCGCGTCTCCAATTTCCAAATTTGAGATTTGGAGACGCGACCCCTAGTTGGCGGGCACTGCCAGCAAGCGCTTGCCGTGTATAACCGCAACCACCATGACAGTTTCAGCTGTCACACGGTAAATCACCCGGTAGCTGTAGACAAAAATCTCACGGAATTCAGGTTGGTTCAGTTCCGGAACGATTCGACCGACAAGGGGAAAATCAGCGAGTTTGGCGGTGGAACGGACAATCTTGGTGACAACGGCTTGGGCGTAGAGGGGGGAGTCTTTTTCGATGTAGTGCGCAATCTCCTCGACATCGGTCAGGGCGCGCGGTGACCAGATTACGCGATAAGCCATTTCTTTAGCCGCCCCTCAGCCTCTTGCTGTGAAGATGCTCCCTCAGTCTCGGCAATCTGCACGCCATGCTGAATCTTTTCGATTACATAGAGGTGATACTGCACATCCTCCAGCGAGCAATTGTCCGGCAGGTTATCGAGTAGCTGTTTGACCTCATCCTTGACAGTATTCATGTTATCCTCCACCAGATTGTTGCCGTCACTATAGCCGAGCCAACCGACTGATGCCACGTTATTTTACGGGAGGGCAGGGGGGACGGGGACGTTCCTATCTATTTTTCTATTGGCTCCAACCCCGCCATCAAAGCCCCGGGTCAGGCCTGCAAGATTGCAAGTTGAGTTGAAAGACCCCCCTCCGCCCCCCTGTCTGACCCACTTGATTCCCCCCGGGACGACGAAGAAGAAATTAAAGGGGTCGCGTCTCCAATTTCCAAATTTGAGATTTGGAGACGCGACCCCTAGTTGGCGGGCACTTACTCGAAAGTCTTCCTTAATGCTTTTTTGAGCTCTGAGATTTTATAGGGTTTCTGGATGAAGCCGGTCAGGCCCTGACCGACGAAACGGGAACTGACCTCTTGCTCGCTGAAGCCGCTGGACATGAAGATTCTGAGGTCGGGCCTGATTCGCCGCAGTTCCCGGAAGCACTCCTCACCGGCCATCCGCGGCATGGTCAGATCGAGGATCACGCAGGCAATATCCTTCCTGGATTCGCAAATCTCCATCGCCTCCATCCCGTCCTTGGCGGTCAAGACCGTAAATCCCAGCTCCTTCAGCATCTCGGTTCCGACTGCCCGCACCATCTCTTCGTCGTCGACCAGCAGGATCGTGCTCTCCCCCCTCCAGCCATCCTTTGCCGGTGGTTCACCGACGTGCGCCGCCGGTTTGCCGCTGGCCGGCAGCAGCACCTTGAAGGTCGTCCCCTGGTCCGGCTCGCTGTAGACCTTGATCGCCCCTTTGTGGCCGCGGACGATCCCCTGCACCGCCGCCAGGCCGAGGCCGCGGCCGGTGAATTTGGTGGTGAAGAAGGGGTCGAAGATCCTGCTGAGGGTCGTCTGATCCATACCGCAGCCGCTGTCGGCGACCTCCAGAAAGACGTATTCCCCCTCGCTGATTTCCTGGTCCGGTCGGATCTCCGCCAGGTAGCGCCGGTCACAGGCCATGCAACCGCTGCTGATGGTGATGGTTCCGGTGTCCTCGCCGAGCGCTTCGGCCGCGTTGAACACCAGGTTCATGAGGATCTGTCGCATCTGGGTGGCGTCGGCCTCGACGGTCGGCAGGTTCGGGGTGAGGTGGAGATGGAGCGCCGCTTTTTTGGAGATCGATACCTCCAGCATGTGGAGCATCTCCTCCACCAGGCAGTTCAGGTCGAGGGGCTCGATCAGGAACTTCCCCCTTCCAGAGTAGGCGAGCATCTGTCGGGCCAGATCCGCCGCCTTTTCCGAGGCCACCTCGATTTGCCGGAGATTGGCCACGACCGGAGATTCAGGGTTCAGTTTCATCAGGGCCAGGCTGGCGTTGCCGATAATGGCCATCAGGAGGTTATTGAAGTCGTGGGCGATCCCGCCGGCCAGGATGCCGAGACTCTCCAGCTTCTGGGTCTGTTGCAGATGCTGCTCCAGGGCCAATTTCTCGGCTTCGGCCTTTTTGATGTCGTCGATGTCGGTACAGGTCCCGAACCATTTGTGGACCACGCCCGCTTCGTCAATGACCGGGACCCCCCGGATCAGCCACCATTTATAGACGCCGTCGGTTCGCTGCAGGCGGCATTCGAGGGAATAGCGGTCAAGTCTGGCGGTGGCGTTTTGCCAGGCCTCCCAGGCGATCTGTCGGTCCTCGGGGTGGAAGGGTTTGGCCCAGCCGTCGCCATAGCTCTCCTCCAGGGTCAACCCGGTGTAGTCCATCCACTGCTGGTTGAAATAGAGATTTTTACCTTCCGGATCGGTAATCCAGACGATCTGCGGCATCGCCTCCGCGAGCATCCGGAATTCGAATTCACTTTTGCGTAAGGCGGCCTCCTGCTCTTTGCGGTCGGTGATGTCGATGGTAAAACCGGCGAGGAGGTCGCTGCCACCTTCCCGGTGGATGGGAAACTTGATGGTGGTGTAATTTCGCCCCTGAAAATCCTCATCAAGCTGAATGACCTTGCCGTTCCGCACCACGGCCAGGTCATCGTTGGTGATCTTGCGGGCAAAGTCGGCGGGGAAGAGCTGGTCCATGGTTCGGCCCCGAGTTTCTGCAGCGGATTTTCCGATCATGTCGATATAGTTGTCGCTCACCAGGATGGCCCGGCTCTGCTCCTCCCTGATCTCCTTGATGAAGGTATAGACCGGGGTGTGTTTCAGGAAGAGCGCGAACAGCTCCTGGGTCTCGCGCAACTCCCGTTCACTCTTCTGCAGTTCCGCCGTGCGTTCCGCGACCCGCAATTCGAGGTGCTCTTTGGCCTGACGGAGTTCCTCAACCAGCAATTTTCGCTCGGTAACATCGGCCATGGCGCCGAAGAGGCGCACCGGGCGCCCCGAGGCATCCCGCTCAAACCGGCCCAGCGATTCAAGGACGCGGATCGTGCCGTCCGGCCGAACCACCCGGAATTCCGCCCGGTAATCCGGTCCTTTCTCCATCGCCTCGCGAATCCGCGCCTCGGTCCCCGGCAGGTCCTCTGGATGGACCCGGTCCGCCCAGTGCCGGTAGGCCGGTTCAAAACTGTCCGGTTCATAGCCGAGCATCCGGTAGTGCTCGCGGTTCCAGACGATGGTTCCGCTGGGGAGGTGCCAGTCCCAGGTCGCCAGGTGGGCGGCGTCGAGGGCCAGCTGCAGTCGTTCTTCATTGGTACGGGCCGCTTCTTCGGCCCGCTTCAGCCGGCTGATATCGAGGTTGATGCCGGCCCAGCAGACGATCTGGCCCTGCTTGTCCCTGACCGGCAC
>JBBQBQ010000310.1:0-3240 GCA_038317685.1 Desulfuromonadales bacterium
CCAGAGTCCAAAGGTCTCTTCGAAACGCATTATCCGGATCTCCTGTTGTAGTGCTGTCCGTTTCATGGTGTCCTCCTGCGAGACACGATGAACCGGACAGATGTTGTGCTACAACACCGGACAGTCTATTTGCTAGCAACAAACCCCCATATTTGGTGTTGACTCGCCGCAGGCGACGGGCTATATTGCGCCAAATTCAACGCGGCAGCGTCCCTTTTAAGTCGGTCCCGTGAGGTCGGCAAAGGCGGCAAGAATGCGTGACACGTACCGCCCACAACTGAACCCAATACCTTTCCGCCCCTGCGTGGAAAGGTATTTTTTTGTCCCTGCGGCATTGGCAAAGGAGAATCGGCATGGCCCAGAATGAGACCGTGATCCTCGATCGGGCAGGCATCACCCGGGCGCTGACCCGGATTGCCCATGAAATTCTCGAACGGAACAAGGGGACCGCCGAACTGGTCCTGGTCGGCATCCGCAGCGGCGGCGATCATCTGGCGGCGGTGCTGCGGCAGCGGATTGCCGAAATCGAAGGAGTCGAGGTCCCCCTCGGCGCCGTCGATATCACCATGTACCGCGACGACCTCGGCTCGCGGGGGAATCTTCCCCTCGGCAAGACCGAGATCCCCTTTCCCCTCGACGGCAAGAAGGTGATCCTGGTCGATGATGTTCTCTACACCGGGCGCACCATTCGCGCCGCCATGGATGCCCTGATCGATCTCGGCCGGCCGCGCTCCATTCAACTGGCGGTCCTGGTCGACCGCGGCCACCGCGAACTGCCGATCCGTCCCGATTACATCGGCCGCAACGTGCCGACCGCGCTGGAAGAAAAGGTCAACGTCCAATTCGATGCCGCCCACCTCCCGATTGAGGTGCGGCTGGTGAAGCCCTAACGGTTCGAGGGAGGAGAGCATGGCATTCCGGCACAAGCACATTATCGCCCTGCGGGATCTGACCAAAGAGGAGATCGAGCTGCTGCTCGGCACGGCGGAGAACCTGCGCGAGATCAACGGCCGCGAGATCAAGAAGGTGCCGACGCTGCGCGGCAAGACCATCATCAACCTTTTCTACGAGGCATCGACCCGGACCCGCACCTCCTTCGAGATCGCCGCCAAGCGCCTCTCGGCCGACACCGTCAACATTTCGCCGTCGACGAGTTCCTCCACCAAGGGGGAGACGCTGGCCGACACCGCCCTCAACCTGCTGGCGATGAAGCCCGACATCATCGTCATGCGCCATGCAGTCTCGGGCGCCCACTATTTCCTGGCGGAGAAGGTCTCCTGCTCGGTCATCAACGCCGGCGACGGCGCTCACGAACATCCCTCCCAGGGGCTCCTCGACCTGTTGACGATGAAGGATAAATTCGGTCGGCTTGATGGCTTGAAGGTGGCCATCGTCGGGGACATCACCCACAGTCGGGTGGCGCGCTCCAACATCCAGGGGCTGACCAAACTCGGCTCCCAGATCTTTCTCGCCGGCCCTCCGACGATGATGCCGCCGGGGGTGGAACGCCTCGGCAATGTCACCGTCTGCGCCAGCATGAAAGAGGCGATCGATGACGCCGACGTGGTGATGATGCTGCGCATCCAGCAGGAGCGGCAGGGGAAGACGCTGATGCCGAACGCCAGGGAATACTCCCGCTATTTCGGCCTCAATCCGGAGAATCTCAAGCTCGCCAAGCCGGGCGCCATGGTCATGCACCCCGGTCCCATCAACCGCGGCGTGGAGATGTCCTCCTCCGTTGTCGACGGTGACCAGTCATGGATCCTCAAACAGGTGGAGAACGGGGTCGCGGTGCGGATGGCGATGCTGTATCACGTCTGCGGCGGCGGCTCGGTGGAGTGATGAACGGCCACTTTTGCGCAATCTCGGTGTCAGATTCCGCGTCGACTTTGCGGCCTAGCGCTGCTACGCCTCCGCGCCGATGCTCATCTTCCTTGACCTTGCGCAAACTTGAACGTTCCTGGAACGTAGATGTTAAACCTTCTCTACGAGGTGACTGATATGAATCTTCTGATCAGAAATGGCCGAGTGATCGATCCTTCCCAGGGGCTTGACGGGACCCTGGATGTGCTGGTGGAAAAGGGCAAAATCAAGGAGCTCGGCCAAGGGTTGGCCGCCCCCGCCGGGACCGAGACGATCGACGCGAGCGGCTGCTGGGTGACCCCGGGGCTGATCGACATGCACGTTCACCTGCGGGACCCCGGACTGGAATACAAGGAAGACCTCGTCAGCGGTACCCGGGCGGCGGTTGCCGGCGGTTTCACCTCCATCGCCTGCATGCCGAACACCAAACCGGTGATCGACAACCAGGCGATCGTCAGCTACATCCTCACCAAGGCCAGGGCCGAAGGAAGCTGCAACGTCTTCCCGATCGGCACCATTACCCAGGGCGGCCACGGCGAGCGCCTCTCCGAAATGGGGGAACTGAAAGAAGCCGGGTGCGTGGCGGTTTCGGACGACGGCAAGCCGGTCGCCAACGCCGAGCTGATGCGCCGGGCCCTGGAGTACGCCCGGGGGATGAGGATACTCGTCATCTCCCACGCCGAGGAACTCTCCCTGGTCGGGGAAGGGGTCATGAACGAGGGCTTTACCGCGACGGAACTCGGGCTCAAGGGGATTCCCCGGGTCGCCGAGGATATCGCCGTCGCCCGTGACGTCCTGCTGGCGGAATTTACCGGCTCCCCCCTCCACGTCGCCCATGTCTCCACCGCCGGGTCGGTGGAGATCATCCGCGCCGCCAAGGCGCGCGGCGTTTCCGTGACCTGTGAAACCGCTCCGCACTATTTCAGCCTGACCGACGATGCGGTGCGCGGCTACAACACCAACGCCAAGATGAACCCGCCCCTGCGCGAGGCATCGGATGTGGCAGCGATGAAGGCCGGCCTGAAGGACGGCACCATCGACTGCATCGCCACCGACCATGCGCCCCATCACCTTGACGAGAAGGACGTGGAATTCAATGTGGCCATGAACGGCATCATCGGGCTGGAGACCTCCCTTCCCCTGGCTTTGGCGCTGGTGGCGGAAGGAACCCTGTCGCCGGTCCAACTGGTCGAACGGATGTCCGTCAATCCGGCCCGCATCCTTGGCCTCCAGCGTGGTACCCTTACGGTCGGGGCGGCGGCCGACCTCACCGTCATCGATCCGCAAGTGGAGTGGACCGTCACCGCCGCCGGGCTGGCCAGCAAATCGAAGAATTCCCCCTTCCTTGGCCAGACCCTCAAAGGCGTGGCCAAATAC
>JBBQBQ010000311.1:0-3233 GCA_038317685.1 Desulfuromonadales bacterium
GAGACCTGGAAGACGGAGCCGCCACAGGCCAATCCGGACGGGGTGGCGGCCGAGGGGGAAGTCTTCGATGTGCGTAGCGGTAGCGATCTGGTCGGTTTGAACGGCGTTCCATATAACGAGTGGTAGGAGCGATGATTCAGCGTCACGGTCACCCTCTTTTTGGTCGTTTCTGAAAGGACTTTTCACTGTTTTTGAGGTATCCCAGGCATATTCTCCATAAAGCCAACTTACAGGGTGAAATGGTTAGGTCGACCAAGTGGGGTTTCGCAGGTTCACTCAAGCTTGCACCTTGCTGAAAAAAGTCGCAATTTCCATCAAATTTAGCTTGTGGTACCGATGATCATCTGCGTTTGCGGGGTGGATCTGGGGAAACGCCTTTGAAGAGGTGTTTCATCCGTCAGGGTTTTCGATGGCCGACGTGAACGATCATCACCTCAAGGAGCCGACCATGTCGAACCCTCGAACCATCTACCGCCGCGACTACACCCCGCCCGCCTACCTGGTGGAGACGGTGACCCTTCATTTCGACCTCGATCCGCAAGGGACGCTGGTCCGCTCCCGCCTGGCCCTGCGCCGCAATCCCGCGGTGGCCGAAAATCCGCCGCTGGTCCTCGACGGCCGGGAGCTGGAGCTCCTCGGGGTGGAACTTGACGGCCGGGCGCTTTCGGCCGGCGATTACCGCGTCGATGCCGAGAGTCTGACCATCGGGAATGCCCCCGCCGCCTGCGAAGTGGCGGTGACGACCCGCATCCGGCCGATCGCCAACACCGCCCTCGAAGGGCTCTACGTTTCCAGCGGCAACTTCTGCACCCAGTGCGAGCCCGAGGGCTTCCGCCACATCACCTACTTCCCCGACCGACCCGACGTCATGGCCCGCTTTACCACCACCGTCGCCGGGGATCGGGCCGCCTATCCGGTCCTCCTCAGTAACGGCAACCCGGTGGCGCAGGGGGAACTTGAGGCGGGCCGCCACTTCGTGACCTGGGAGGATCCCTTCCCCAAGCCGTCCTATCTCTTCGCCCTCGTCGCCGGCAAGCTCGCCTGCATCGAGGACCGCTTCGTCACGGCCTCCGGGCGGAGTGTGGCGCTGCGCTTCTACGTCGAGGAGCGTAACCGCGCCAAGTGTGGTCACGCGGTGGCGAGCCTGCAGCGGGCGATGGCCTGGGACGAGAAGGCCTTCGGCCGGGAGTACGACCTCGACATCTACATGGTGGTGGCGGTCGACGACTTCAACATGGGGGCGATGGAGAACAAGGGGCTCAACGTCTTCAACTCCAAGTACGTTCTGGCCCTCCCCGAGACCGCCAGCGACGCCGATTATCAGGGGATCGAGGGGGTGATCGGTCATGAATACTTCCACAACTGGACCGGCAACCGCGTCACCTGCCGCGACTGGTTCCAGCTCTCCCTCAAGGAGGGGTTGACGGTTTACCGCGACCAGGAGTTCTCCGCCGATATGACCAGCCGCGCCGTCAAGCGTATCCAGGACGTGCGGGTGCTGCGCAACGGCCAGTTCCCCGAAGACGCCGGGCCCCTATCCCACCCGGTGCGCCCCGACTCCTACCAGCAGATCAACAACTTCTACACCATGACCGTCTACAACAAAGGGGCCGAGGTGATCCGGATGCAGCACGCCCTCCTCGGGCCGGCCGGCTTCCGCGCCGGGCTCGATCTGTACTTCGAGCGCCACGACGGGCAGGCGGTGACCGTTGACGATTTCGTGGCCGCCCTCGCCGCTGCCAACGGCGCCGACCTCGACCAGTTCCGGCGCTGGTACGCCCAGGCCGGGACGCCGGTGGTCACGGCCGAGGGGCGCTACGACGCGGCGCAGCGCAGCTACACCCTGAGCTTGCGCCAGAGCTGCCCGCCGACCCCGGGGCAGGCCGTCAAGGAGCCGTTCCATATCCCGCTGGCGATCGGTCTTCTCGACCCCGCCGGGGACGATCTGCCGCTGCGGCTGGCGGGAGAAACGGCGGGGCAGGGGACGACCCGGATTCTCGAGCTGCGGGAGGCAACGGCATCCTTCACCTTTGTCGACATTCCGGCGCCGCCGGTACCGTCGCTGCTGCGGGGTTTTTCGGCGCCGGTACGGCTGGAGATCGCCCTCACCGACGCCGAACTCGCCTTCCTGTTCGCCCACGACAGCGATCCCTTCAATCGCTGGGAGGCCGGCCAGCAGCTCGCCGCCAAGGTCCTGCTGGCCCTCGTCGCCGAGGTTCAGGCCGGCCGCGAACTGGTCCTCCCCAACCACTTCCGGGCCGCCTTCCGGGCCGCCCTGACCGATGCCGCCGCCGACCCGGCTCTGCTCGCCCAGGCCCTGCTTCTGCCGACGGAGGGGTATCTCGCCGAGCAGATGGCGGTGGCCGACCCCGACGCCATCCACCTCGCCCGGGAGTTCGTTCGGGCGACCCTGGGGACGGAGCTGCGGAGCGAACTGCAATCGGCCTATATGTCCCACCAGGTGGCGGGGCCCTACCATCCGGAACCGGCCGCGGTGGGTCGGCGCAGCCTGCGCAACCTTTGTCTCGCCTACCTGGCGGCGAGCGGCCATCCCCGGGGGGTGGCCCTGGCCGATCGGCACTACCGTCTGGCTGACAACATGACCGACGCCATGGCCGGACTGGCGGTCCTCGCCGGCTGTGAGGTCCCCGAGCGGCCGGCGGCCCTCGCCGATTTCTTTGATCGCTGGCAGCACGATCCGCTGGTCGTGGACAAGTGGCTGTCCTTGCAGGCGACCTCCAGTCTTCCGGGGACCCTGGATGAGGTCCGGAAGCTGCTGTCCCATCCGGCCTTCTCCATCAGAAACCCCAACAAGGTGCGGGCCCTGGTCGGCGCTTTCACCCAGGCTAACCCGGTCCGCTTCCACGCCGCCGACGGCGGCGGCTACCGCTTCCTGGCCGACCGGATTCTGGAACTCGACCCCCTCAACCCTCAAGTGGCGGCGCGGATGGCCGGCGCCTTCGGTCGCTGGCGGCGTTTCGACGAGGGGCGTCAACGCTTGATGCGGGCCGAGCTGGAACGGATTCTGGGCGCGCCGGGGCTGTCGCGGGATCTGCATGAGGTCGTCTCCAAGACCCTGGGCTGAACGACCTCCCTGTTGTCAACAAATAGAACTGTCCGGTTTGTTAGCAAATGAATTGTCCGGTTTCTCTGGCGCGCAGGTGGGGAGAAAAACGAACGTCCGGTTATTGGTTTTCGGCTTTTTTGAAGGTTTCAAGAATCTGTCCTTTACA
>JBBQBQ010000312.1:0-3232 GCA_038317685.1 Desulfuromonadales bacterium
AAGGCACTTCATGAAGATCCGCTTGATCAACCTCTATGGGAAGCTGCGCGCCAGCTATTGGTTCATCCCCGGGCTGATGGCCCTGGGCTCGGTGGCTCTCGTCGTTCTCGTCGGCGACCTCGACCGTCGCTGGGGGTTTGCCTTGGCCAAGGGGTTGGCCTGGGTGGGGGGCAACGAACCGACCGGAGCGCGCGCCTTCCTTTCCACGGTCGCCGGGGCGACCATAACCGTGACCGGGGTGGTTTTCTCCATCACCATCGTCGCCCTCTCTTTGGCCTCCCAGCAATTCGGACCCCGTCTCCTCGACAGCTTCATGCGCGATCAGGCCAACCAGGTGGTCTTCGGCAGTTTCATCGCCACCTACCTTTACTGTCTGCTGGTGTTGCGCACCATCCACGGCAGCGGTCCGGAGGGCGTCGTCCCCCAGTTATCGCTGCTGGGCGGGTTCCTGCTGGCGGTCTTCAGCGTTGGGATACTGATCTTCTTCATCCATCATATCGCGGAATCAATTCAGGCGATGACGGTCATTGCCAATGTCAGCGGCGAACTGGAACGGGCCATCATTCGTGACTTTCCTGAGCGGACTTCCTTCTCCCCCGACAGTGGCCGGGAGGAACTTCGCCCCGGTGAAATCCCGGAAGATTTCGAGTCCGCATCCCGGTCAATCGGTGCTCATCGCAGTGGCTACCTGCAGGCGATAAATGTCGGCAGCCTGCTGAAGCTGGCCATCGACTACGATCTGCTGTTGCGCGTGGAGGTGTGCCCCGGTGATTTCGTGCCCCGCGGAACCCCGGTGATTTCCGTTTGGTCCGCTGAGGGCGTCCCTGCAGAGGGACTTGCCGCCGGGGTCAACGGTGCCTTCATCATCGGGATCAAACGCAGCCCGGAACAGGATATCGAACATCTGATCAACCAGTTGGTGGAGATTGCCGTGCGCGCCCTTTCGCCCGGGATCAACGATCCCTTCACGGCGATCAACTGCGTCGACTATCTCGGCTCGGCCCTGGGCGAACTGGCCCGCCGGCGCCTCCCGAGCCCCTGGCACTTTGACGGGGAAGATCGGCTGCGGCTGATCACCCAGCCGCAAACCTTCGACAGTGCCCTGGCCACCGCGGTGGAACAAATCCGCCAGCATGGGCGGCGCGACGTGGCGGTGACCATTCGCCTGCTGGAGATGCTCGCCACCCTGCTGCCCAACACCCAAATCGAGGGGCAGCGCCGGGCCCTGGTGCGCCAGGCGGCGATGATCGACCGCGGGAGCCGAGACGGCCTGGCCGCCGAGGAGGACCGCCGCGATGTGCGGAGTCGTTACCTGGCCCTCTTCGAGACCCTGGAAGAGTACTTCGGCCTCAACGGTGATCTGCTCTGAGTCAAAGCGGCAAAGGTTTCTGGCCTACACCCTGACTGGATGAAGGCTCGGGGAGGGCGCCCACATCTTGCCAGCCCTTTCCCCTTCGTGCTATCGTCCCCACCCTGAACCCGACGCCCCGACTTCCCCTCTTGTCAAGATCCGAGTCGCCATATCCATGAACCTCTCCGACCTCAACCCCCAGCAGCAGGCCGCGGTGCGCCATAGCGACGGGCCGCTGCTTTTGTTGGCCGGCGCCGGCTCCGGCAAGACCCGGGTCATCACCACCCGCATCGCCTATCTCTTCAAGCGCGGGGTCGCGCCGGAGCGGATTCTGGCTGTCACCTTCACCAACAAGGCGGCCCGGGAGATGCGCGAGCGGGTCGAGGCGCTGGTCGGTCGGCAGGCGGGGCGGGCGATGGTCATCTCCACCTTCCATTCTTTGGGGATGCGCCTGCTGCGGGAGGAGATCGAGCGCCTCGGCTACAAGCGCAATTTTTCCATCTACGGCAGCGCCGACCAACAGCGGCTGCTGCGCGATCTGGGCCGAGAGCTGCTGCCCCAAGGGGTGCGCTGCGACGTCGAGCGCCTCCTCTGGCTGATTTCCGACGCCAAGAACCGCCTGCAAGGCCCAAGCGATTTCCAGCCCGGATTCAATGACCCCGACCGGCAGCTGGCGGCCCGGGTCTATCCCCGCTACCAGCAGGCCCTCAAGGCCTACAACGCCGTCGATTTCGACGACATCCTGCTGCTGGCGGTGCGGCTCCTGGAAGGCTTTCCCGAGGTCCGCGCTGCCTGGCAGGAGCGCTTCGCCTTCCTCATGGTTGACGAATACCAGGACACCAACGCGGCCCAGTATCGGCTGCTGCGGTTTCTTGCGGCCCGTCACCACAACCTCTGCGTGGTCGGCGACGACGACCAGTCGATCTACGGCTGGCGCGGCGCCGAGCCGGGGAATATCCTCGATTTCGAAAAGGATTTTCCCGGCGCCACGGTCATCAAGCTGGAGCAGAACTACCGCTCCACCGGCAGCATCCTGGCCGCCGCCAACGCCGTCATCCGCAATAATCCCAAACGCAGGGAGAAGGCGCTCTGGACCGCCGACGGCGCCGGGGCGCCGCTGGAGATCGTCGCCTGCGACGACGGCGAGGAGGAGGCGCGCTGCGTCGTGGAACGGCTGCAGGCGGCGCGTTTCGGTCAGAACCTGGCCTGGCGCGACTTCGCCATCCTGTACCGGACCAACCTCCAGTCGCGGGCCTTCGAGGAACAGCTGCGTTACGAGAACATCCCCTTTGTCCTGATCGGCGGCCAGCAGTTCTTCGACCGCAAGGAGGTCAAGGACTTCCTCGCCTACTTCCGGGTCCTGGTCAACCCGCGGGACGAGGTCAGCCTGCTGCGCATCCTCAACTTTCCGAAGCGAGGGATCGGCGAGACGACCGCCGAGCGGCTGATCGAAGCCTCGGCGGCGCAGCGCCGCCCGCTCTGGGAAGTGCTGCGCCAGCCGGCAGGGACGGTGGAGCTGGGGGAGAAGCCGCTGGCGGCGATCGCCGCCTTCGTCGACCTGCTGGAGCGCTACCGCAGGCGCTTTCGCCAGCCGCGGGAGTTGGCCGAGGTTGGCCGGAACCTGCTGGCCGAGGCCGGGATCGAGGACGAGGTGTTCCGTTCCGCCGCCGATCCTAAACAGGGAAAGCGGCGGATGGAATATCTGGCGGAGGTGATCAACGCACTGGCGATTTACGAAGAACGGGAGGGAGCGCCGACCCTCGCCGGCTTTCTCGACAAGGTCTCGCTGCTGGATCAGGATGAGCCGAACCGCGACGACAAGGAGCACAAGCTGGCCAAAGACGCGGTGGTCCTGATGAGCCTCCATTCCAGCAAGGGGCT
>JBBQBQ010000313.1:0-3107 GCA_038317685.1 Desulfuromonadales bacterium
TCCTTGAAAGGAAGTCTGTTACGAAAAAACGCCGCGCCGCTCTCACGACAAAATGTCAAGCAAAAATTTTGCTAATCTACTGAAATTAAACGATTTATCTAGTGAGCTTGCAACTGCAATTTCTTAACCGGACAATGCTGGTCTTTCCCGGCTATTTTCCGCTCAGGCGGTGGACGCACTCGACCATGAACCTGGCGTGCTCCGGATCGACGTTGGGAAGAATGCCGTGACCAAGGTTGAAGATTAGTCCCGGGCGCCCGGCGTTCTCGTCGAGGATGCGCCCTACCTCCCGCTCGATGTGGGCCTTGGGAGCGTAGAGGACGGTCGGATCGAGGTTCCCCTGGACGGCGACCTTGGGACCGAGGAGATCACGGGCCGTCCCCAGTTTGACGTGCCAGTCGAGGCCGACAACGTCGGCGCCGGCCTGCTGAACAAGGTCGAGCATCGTCCCGGCCCCTTTGACGAAGTGGATGACCGGGATCCCCGAGCGATCGAGGCCGTCGATGAGCTTTTTGGTATAGGGAAGGACGTACTTTTCATAGTCGACCGGGGAGACGATGCCGCCCCAGGTGTCAAAGATCTGGATCGCCTGGGCCCCGGCCTTGATCTGGGCGTTAAGGTACTGGCGGTCCATCTCGGTAATCTTTTCCATGAGCGCCGCGTAGACCTCGGGGGCGCCGTACATCATCTTCTTGATCTGGGCGAAATCCTTGCTCCCCTTTCCTTCGACCATGTAGCAGGCGAGGGTGAAGGGGGCTCCGCCGAAGCCGATCAGCGGCACCCGCCCGGCAAAGGCGCGGCGCAGAATCTTGAGCGTCTCCAGAACGTAGGGAACATCGGCCTCCATCTCGGGGATGCGCAGCTTCTCGACATCGGCCATGGAGCGAATCGGATTTTCGAAGACCGGCCCCGGCACGAAGTCGAGCTTCATCCCCATCGGCTCCACCGGGGTGAGGATGTCGGAGAAGAGAATCGCGGCGTCGGCCCCCAAATAGTCGATCGGCTGGATCGTCACCTCAGCGGCGAGCTCCGGGGTCTTGCAGAGTTCGAGGAAGGTGCATTTTTTGCGCACCGCCATGTACTGCGGAAGGTAACGGCCGGCCTGGCGCATCAGCCAGACAGGGGTGAAGTCGGTCGGCTGGCCCCAGCAGGCCTTGAGAAAGGCGTATTCGGTGGACATCGGAAAAAATCCTCCTTGAAAATTGTCGAATGATGGGTAGGGGCGAATCCTATATTAAATCTGGGCGATCACCTGGACCGCCTGAACCTCATGATTTCGGGGCCAGTTCCGCAGCCTCTTTTTCCAGCCGTTTACGGGTCCGGAGGGGGGTGTAGTTGCAGAACGGCTCCTCTTCCATGTAATCGCCGTAAACGGCGTCGGCCCGGGCCCGGCAACCGCCGCAGACATTGATGAACTCGCACTCGCCGCACTTCCCCTTGTATTTGCTGAAGTCCCGCAGGTCATTGAAAACCTTGCTGTTGAACCACAGCTCCCGGAACGGTACCTGCTTGACGTTGCCGACCGAGGAGTGAAAGTAGGAGCAGGGTTTGAGGTTGCCGAAGCAGTCGATCAGGCAAATCGTCTGGGCGGCGATGCACCCTTTGCCGCCCCCGGTGGAGAAGGTCAGGGAGCGTCGCTGAAAGTCGACCCCTTCCGCCTTCGCCATCTGCGGCACAATGCGATAGTAGTGAGGGGCGCAGGTCGGGCGCATGAGGATTTCATCCTCCCCCCTCTCCTGCTGGTAGTGCCAGGAGAGAATTTCTTCGTAATCTTCAGCGGAAATCAGTTCGCTCATGATCTCCTCGCCGCGACCGGTCGGGACGATCATGAACATATACCAAGCCGTCGCACCAAGCCCTTTGGCGACTTTGAAGGTCGCGGCGATATCATGCTGATTGCGTTTGGTAAAAGAGGAGTTGACGAGAAATTTGATCCCGTGCTTCCGGAAGAGTTCGGAGGCGCGGACCACCCCGTCAAAAGCACCGGGGCAGGAGCGGAAATCATCATGAATCGCAGCCGTAGATCCGTCGAGGGAGAGGGAGACCATCTTGATATCGGCCTCTTTCATCTGGACGCAGATATCATCGGTGACGAGGGTGCCGTTGGTCGCCATGCACATGCGCAGCCCCTTGCCGGTACCGTAGCGCGCGATCTCGAAGATGTCGGGACGCAGTAGCGGCTCCCCCCCCGAAAGGACCATGACCGGTGTGCTGACCGCACAGATGTCGTCGATGAGCTGCTTCGCTTCCTCCGTGTTGAAATCCCCCGTCGCCGCATCCATATCGGAGGAACAGCGACAATGAACGCAGTTGAGGTTGCAGCGCTGGGTCGTCTCCCAGGCAATCCATTTGGGGATGAATGTGTCGTTGGACTTGGATGTGTCGTTGGACTTGGACATTGCGACTCCTTTTGGGGGGAGGGGGCCTTGCCGTTCCGCAAAGCCCGCCCATCCTACACCAAGGCACTTTGAAAAAACAAGAATTCCTGCCGCCGGTTCGACTTAAGTCACGATAACGCGGGCCGGCCGGCCGGGTCAAATCGATGGGGGAGGTGTGAACCTTGGACCTGAGCAGGAAGCCGGCGCTGCCGACCGGCAAGATCCGGCCGAAGGTGCTATGATGGTCCTCAAGGGGCCAAGGGTTCGCCGATCACGGCTGCCCCCCCATGAACCGGGGTCACCATCGTGGAGTTCTCCGAACTTATCGATATCGCTACCAGCTTCTGCACCGGCCACCCGCTCCTTGCCGTCTTCATCGGGGCGCTGTTGGCCCTTTATGCCTGGCGCGAGCCAAAGGAGGCTTTCAAGATCGCGGCGGTCCTGGTGCTGCTCGGAGTGGTTCTCTATTTCCTGACTCTGTTCGGACAGACCACCTCCACCGCGATTCTGGAAAAGGACGAGATGATCTACAAGACCAGGGACGCCCTGGACAAATGACACCCCAGCCGGGCCGGGTCCCGACACAACACCTTGCTCCAGCCCCCGGAGAGTGGTATTTTGTTCCCCATTCTGAACGGCGCCGAGAGCTGGCACCGATGTTCGGACAGGTCGGCAGCGGGAATAAGGTGGAAAGCCTTCATGATTATGCCGCCAGTCTGAGTGCCGGAC
>JBBQBQ010000314.1:0-3097 GCA_038317685.1 Desulfuromonadales bacterium
CATGCCCCAGGGGGGAGATCTGACCGTGGAGACCGGGTTCCAGCAGGTCGATGCCGCCTTCGTCCGGACCCATGGTTATGGCCAGGCCGGCCGCTATGCCGTCCTGACCGTATCCGACACCGGGGTCGGCATGAGTGAGGAGACCCGGAAAAATATCTTCGAGCCGTTCTTCACCACCAAGGAGGTCGGCAAAGGGACCGGCCTCGGGCTGGCGATCGTCTACGGCATCATCAAGCAGCATGACGGCTTCATCAATCTCTACAGCGAGCCGGGGAAGGGGACGACCTTCCGGATCTATCTGCCTCTCACCCAACAGATCGTGACGGAGATCGCGGTGGCGGCCGCACCGGCTCCGGCCGTCGGCGGGAAGGAAACGATCCTGGTGGCCGAGGATGACCCGGCCGTCCTCAAGCTGGTGGAGAGTTTATTGACGGAGTACGGCTATACGGTTGTTACGGCCCGGGATGGACAGGAGGCGGTCGCGCAGTTTGCGGCCCATCGCGACCAGGTCGGTCTGATTCTGATGGATATGATCATGCCGAAGCAGAGCGGCCAGGCCGCCGCGGAAGCGATCAGGAGCCTGCAGCCCGAAGTGAGGATTCTTTTTTCCAGCGGCTATACCGCCGATTACATCAGAACCCGCGGCGCGGAGGAGGGGGTCGAACTCATCATGAAACCGGTTCAGCCGATGGATCTGTTGCGGAAAATTCGGGACCTGCTGGATCGCTAGGATCACCCCGGTTCGACCAAGAGGTTATTCGGGGTCTGGTGGTCCGGACCTCCGAGCGGAAGAGTCCTTTCACCAGCTTTGCTCCCGTTTTGTCCTTGTTCGCTCTCCCACCAACCAGGCAAGTCGGCGATCGAATCGAGGATTGCGGCAGGGACAATCCCCTGACCAAGGTCCGTCGCACGAAATTTTCCGGTGCGGACCAGAATCCCCTTTAGCCCGGCCTGCTGGCCGCCGTCGATGTCGCCGATCAGATCATCTCCGACCATAACCGTCTCCTCGGGCGCGCTGCCGAGAATGTCAAGGGCTGCCCGGTAAAAGGAAACGGCCGGCTTGCCGAGGACCAAAGCTTTCCGGCCGGTGGCGTATTCCAGGGCGGCGACAAAGGGTCCGGCGTCGAGACGCAGCCCATCCGGCCCCTGCCAGTAGCGGGGGACGCCGAGGGCCACCAGCAACGGGTGCGGTTCGGCCATCAGCAGCCGGAAGGCGCGGTTGATCAGGGGGTAGTCCCAGCATTTGCCGAGGTTGCCGATGACGACCGCGGCGGCCCCGCTCTCCCGCTCCTGGGAGAGCAGGGGCAGGCCGGCAAAGTCTTCCAGAGTGCGGTCGGGGACAAAGAGGGCGATCGGGTCGAGACCCTTCTGCCGCAGCCAGTGACGGGCCACCCGGGCCGGAGTGAGAATCTGCCCGGCCTCGGCGGGGATGCCCATTTCCCGCAGGCGGTGCAGCAGCCAGGCGAGGGGACGGGAGGTGGTGTTGGTGACGAAGAGATAGGGGATGCCCCGGCTGCGAAGCCAGGCGATAGTCTCCCGGGCGCCGGGGATCGGCTCCCGGGCCTGGTAGATGACGCCGTCGAGGTCGAAGAGGAACGCTTGCATGGTCGGACTCCATCACAGGGGCCTGGCCGTCAAGGGCGGCCGGACCGATTTCAGAGGCGGCTGGTTCCTCGGGTCCCGCGGGTGATCAGATAGCGGCCCAAGGCGGGGAGGCCGAAGCTTTCCTGTTGGGAAGGCTTCCCTTCGAGGAGGTCGCCTAACGAGCGCCGCAGCGCGGGGCTTGTTTGTGCCAGCCAGACCGCCAGATCGGCCAGCCGAGGTCGGCCGAGCCAGCTCTCGGCCCGCTGCAGGCTCTGCTGACGGGGAGCCAGGCGTGCCTCCAGTCGCGGCCTGTAGGCAGCCAGGAGCTTGGGGTCGCCGGCGCAAAGCGCCTGGTGCAGGCAGTCTGCCACCAGTTCGCTGCTGGCCATTGCGGTCCCGATTCCTTCTCCGGTGAAGGGGAAGGAGGTGCCGAGGGCTTCGCCTGTGACCAGGATGCGCCGGCCGTCGCCGGTTCGGGCGCCGCAGAGGCCGGTGCGCAGGATGCCGCCCCGCAGCGGCGTCAGCGATTCGCCGCGGGCGATGAGCTCACGGGCCGGAGGGAAGTCGCGGCAGAAGGCGGCGAAGGCGGAGCGCAGGTCGCCGAACCCTCCTCCCTGACCGAGACGGCCGCAGCCGATGTTGAAGAAGCCGTCTCCCAAAGGAAAGATCCAGCCGTAGCCGGGGAGGACCGAGCGGTGGAAACCGATGGTCAATTCTTCCAGGGGGAGGGTTGAACGCAGGTAACGGCGCATGGCGGCGCCGCTCGGCGGAAGAGGGTTGGCCAGCCCGAGGCGCCGGGGGAGGGCCAGGTCGGCGCCGCTGGCGACCAGCAGGTAGTGCGCCGTCAGTCGGCTGCCGTCCCGGCACCGGACGTCCAGCAGGCCGTCGTCCCGATAGGCCGCAGCGACCGCTTCGCCCCGGGCCAGGACCGCCCCGCAGTCCGCGGCTTCCCGGGCGAGGAGGGCGTCCAGGGTACGGCGCGGCAGGGTCAGCGCGCGGCAGGCCAGGGTGACTTTGCGCCCGGAGGGGCTATAGATAGCCAGGACCTTCAGCGGCCGGCCGGCGGCCGTTATCCTTTCGCCGAGGCCGAGTCGGTCGAGAAGGCCCAGGGAATCGACCAGCAGGCCGTCGCCGCAGATCTTCTCCCGCGGCAGGGCCGCCCGCTCCAGAAGGAGAACCCGGTGTCCCCGGCCGGCGAGTTGTCGGGCCGCCACCGTCCCGGCGGGACCGGCGCCGATCACCACCACATCCCAGGTGCGTTCGACACAGGCGGCCGCCGGAAGCAGTTCGATGGTCACGGTGGCGCCGATCTGGTCCATGATCCTCGCTCTCGGGGGTGACCCGACTCCTTAGCGCTCGGCGATTTTACTCGCCGGAACCGCCCGTTTGAAGGCCCAGGCCTCGATCTTCTTGATCTGTTCGGCCATGGTGATCGACAGCGGCACGGTGCGGCCGAGGGCCTCCATCAGATCCTGCTGGGTCATCGGCCGCTGTTGAGCGAGGGCTTCGAAGG
>JBBQBQ010000315.1:0-3077 GCA_038317685.1 Desulfuromonadales bacterium
CGCGGCTACACTCTCAGACCACACTGGCCGGATTGTTCCGGAATGGTGGCCGGATTCGAATCGGAATGCCGGCCGGATTCCCGCCGGAACAGTGGCCGCTTTCCCGTCGGAACGGTGGCCGGATTCAACCGGAATACGCACTAAAGGGGATCCAAGGGGACTTTCAATGGAACCGTTGCGGGGGCCGGAAAGGGGCACCGGAAGTTCTTCCCGGGACGCATCCCCAACGCCCCTGGAAAACCCACCTCCGGCCTACCCGCCTATTGCCTTGCAAAAACATTGGTCAGGTGAGGTATGGCTCGGTCTCGAAGTCGACGCCGAGGGCCGGGTCACGGCTGTCAGGGTCCTGCGCTCCTCCGGCCACGGCGTCCTGGACGAGGCGGCCGACCGTGCCGTCCGCTCCTGGCGTTTCATCCCGGCGCGGCAAGGCAGCCGGAGCATAGCCAGCCGCGTACGACTCCCGGTCCGGTTCCGACTGGCAGGCCGCTGAACCCTCCCACCCCGGTCCAAAGCACCGCCCGGTCTAGACCGTTCCCGCCATAACCCCCGAAGGCCCCGGCAAATCCAGAGGCAGGCGACCTATCTCCCGAACTCCGGCTCGCTCCATCATGGTCCGGATTTCTCCTTGCCGGTAGGCTTGCCCTCTCTCGGTACCGAGGAGCATGTTGAGGGAAAAGAGGGCCGGAAAGAGGGGTCCAGGGCGGTCGTCATCGAGGATGAATTCGTGGACCAGCAA
The DNA here is from genome assembly GCA_038317685.1 of Desulfuromonadales bacterium. Classification (GTDB taxonomy): domain Bacteria; phylum Desulfobacterota; class Desulfuromonadia; order Desulfuromonadales; family DDH964; genus JBBQBQ01. The sequence goes on from JBBQBQ010000315.1 coordinate 737, forward strand.
AAGTCCGCCCGGTTCCAGGGCTGCGACCGCTCGATCGAGCAACCGGGCACACCCCGCGGGATCTTCGCCGTGCAGAATGTGGGAAAGCCAAGCGGCATCAAAATGACAAGGGATGGGGTCGTTGAGGAAGTTACCGGCAGTGAAGTTGATTCGCTCGGAGAGGTTGAAACGGGCGATGGTCCCCTCGGCAAAGGCGCGGGTGGTCGGAAGATCGAAGACGGTCGCTGCCAGTTCCGGATGAGCTTGGCAAAAATGGATGGCATAGGTTCCCGGCCCTCCCCCGAGGTCGAGAAGCCGCCGCCGGCCGCCGAGATCGAGTTGCCGGGCGACGTGCGGAGCCAGGTTGGAGGCAAGATTGAACATCCCCATCAGGAAGGCTTCGCGCCATTCCTCATCGGAGAAGCTGGAAGAGGGCCGCAACGGCCGGCCACTCTTCACCGCCATCGGCAGGTGGGCCCACGACTCCATCAGATGGTGGTGATGGCGGATGATATGGCCTTGATAGCCGGGGGCATGGCGAGATAACCAGGTCGCCGCCGCAGGGCTGTTGGCATATCCGTCGGCACGCACTTCCAGAAGATCCATGGCGGCCAGGGCCTCGACCAGCATCCCGAGCGCCCGCGGTTCGCAGCTACTCCGACGGGCCAGTTCCGCCACCGGCAGTTCGCCACCGTCGAGAAGGGTGAAAAGGTCGAGCTGAACCCCGGCGTGCAGGGCGCAGACCGTCCAGTAGCCACCAGAGAGTTCGAGCAATTGGGGAACCGTCCAGTTCGTTTTCATGGGGACCTCCGACCAATCGGGTGGGGGCTTCGGCGGGCTGGGTGGTCAGAAACCTTCGCCGCGTCGGCTCTGGTTCTCGAAGCGGGTGAATTCCCCGCGGAAGGTGAGATTGACCGTCCCGATCGGACCGTTACGCTGCTTGCCGATAATGATCTCGGCGTTCTTCTCATGTCCCTTGTCGCAGGTCTTCTCCTTGTTACGACAGGACTCGCAGTAGACGGCTTCACGATAGACGAACATGATGACGTCGGCATCCTGCTCGATGGCGCCCGATTCACGCAGGTCGGCCATGATCGGGCGTTTGTCGGTCCGGTTTTCCAGGGAGCGGTTGAGCTGGGAAAGGGCTATGACCGGCAGGCTGAGTTCCTTGGCCAAGGCTTTGAGGGAACGGGAGATTTCTGAGATTTCCTGTTGTCGGCTCTCGGCGTTGTGCCCCTGCATCAGTTGCAGGTAGTCGACCACGATGAGACCGAGGTTGCGCTCGGCTTTGAGGCGGCGCGCCTTGGAGCGCAGTTCGAGGACGGATATCGCGGGCGTATCATCGATGTAGATCGGCGCTTCGGTCAAGAGTCCGGCGCCGTTGGTCAGCTTCGGCCAGTCAGAATCGCCGAGGTGGCCGGTGCGCAGGCGGCTCGCATCGACCCGGGAGACGGAACAAAGCATGCGTTGCACCAGCTGTTCTTTGCTCATTTCCAGGGAGAAGACGATGGTCGGAACTTTCTGTTCGGCATGAACTGCCGCCTGCTCGATCATATTCAGAGCAAAGGCGGTCTTTCCCATGGAGGGTCGTCCCGCGACAATCACCAGATCTCCCGGCTGCAGCCCGGCGGTCATGGTATCGAGGTCGGAGAAACCGGTCGGTACACCGGTGACCGCCTCCTTGCGATCATAGAGACGCTCGATCGCCTTGAAGGTATCCTTCATGATCTCGCGGGTCGAGAAGTAGGAAGGACGGGTCTTCATTCCGGTGATTTCGAAGATCGACTTTTCTGCCCAATCGAGGTTTTGTTCCACCTCGCCCCCCTCGTAGCCCCGGGTGGCGATCTCGGTGGCGACCCGAATCAGGTGACGGGAAATAGCTGCCTCCTTGACCAGGCGGCAGTAGTAGGCAATGTTGGCAGCGGTCGGGACGTAATCGACGAGGGTGGCGAGATAGCTGCTGCCGCCGACCGCATCAAGGTCGCCGCGCTGCTGCAGGGAGGCGGTGAGGGTGACCAGATCGGCGGGATCGCCTTTCCCGGAGAGATCGATGAGAGCGGCGAAAATCTTGCGGTGGCTCTCCCGGTAGAAATCCTCGGGGCGGAGACTTTCCAGCGCCCGGTTGAGCGCCTCGTTCTCCAGCAGCACCCCGCCAAGGACGGACATCTCCGCTTCCAGGCTCTGCGGTGGCAGGCGGTGGGCAGTCTCAGCCATGGGAGATCCTGCTGCAAGGGGGAGCGGGGGGGGGGGGGGGGGGCCCCCCGGGCGCGGGGGGGGAGGGGGGGGGGGGCACAGGCCGCACCCCCGCCCCGCCCCCCCCACAAAAGAAGTGTGTGCGGGATAACCCCCCCCCCATGAAACC
>JBBQBQ010000316.1:0-3025 GCA_038317685.1 Desulfuromonadales bacterium
GTCTTCGTCATCCTCCTCGGCAGCATCTGGGGGATCGGCAAGGCGGCCGTCTACAAACTGATCCCCGATTACTTCCCCGAGGAGGTCGGGGTGGTCGGCGGCATGGTCGGGGTGCTCGGGGGGCTGGGAGGATTCTTCTGCCCGATCATCTTCGGCTACCTCCTCGAAGGGACCGGCTTGTGGACCAGCTGCTGGATCTTCATGTTCCTACTCTCCCTGGTCTGTCTGGTCTGGATGCACTGGACCACCAGCCGTTTCATGAAGGATAAACACCCGACCGATATGCGGAAGATGGAACTGAACGCCAGCTTGGAAAACCAATAATTCATCAAGAGAGGATGAACCCCATGCCGATCAACCTCAACAAGTGGGAGGTCGAAGACGAGCAGTTCTGGGCGGCCGAAGGAAAGCGAATCGCGACCCGCAACCTTTGGATCTCCATCCCCAGTCTCCTCTGCGGTTTTGCCGTCTGGCTTTACTGGAGCATCATCACGGTGCAGATGCTCAACCTCGGGTACCCCTTCAGTCAGTCGCAACTCTTCACCCTGTCGGCGATCGCCGGGCTATCGGGTGCCACCCTGCGGATTCCGAGTTCGTTCCTGATCCGCATCGCCGGGGGCCGCAACACCATCTTCTTCACCACCGCGCTGCTGATGATCCCGGCGGTGGGGACCGGCTTTGCCCTGCAGGACAAGGCGACTCCGATCGGCATCTACTACCTGCTGGCTCTCCTCTCCGGCATCGGCGGCGGCAACTTCGCTTCCTCCATGTCGAATATCAGCTTCTTCTTCCCCAAGCGGGTGCAGGGAACCTCCCTCGGGCTCAATGCCGGACTTGGCAACTTCGGCGTCACCACCATGCAGATCCTGATCCCTTTGGTCATGACCATGGGGATCTTCGGTGGTGAGCCGCAGACCCTGATCAGCTCCAGCGGCACCCTGATCGGCAAGATCCCCGCGGGGACCTCCACCTTCATCCACAACGCCGGTTATGTCTGGCTCCTGCTGCTGATCCCCCTGGCCTTCGCCGGCTGGTTCGGCATGAACAACCTCACCACCGAGGCGGTCTCTCCCAATGTCGGCTCCCCGCCCTTCTGTTTCGCCAAGATCTCCGGCTTGCTGCTGATCTCCTTCGCCACCTCCATTGGGGGTCTCTATCTTCTCCTCCCGCCGCCGGTCGGCCTCGGTCTTCTCAGCAAGTGGATCGTCCTGCCGCTGGTGATTGCCGCCACCGTCTACGGCATGAAATATCTGACCTCCGGGGCGCTGCGCGCCAGCCTCGACCGGCAATACAAGATCTTCCGCAACCGGCACACCTGGGCGATGACGATCATCTACACCATGACCTTCGGTTCCTTCATCGGCTTCTCGGCGGCCTTCGCCCTGTCGATCAAATGCATCTTCGGCTTCTGCCACATCGTCGTTGACGGCACCCTGACTCACGCCACCATCAACACCGGGGGGCCGAGCGCCCTGACCTTCGCCTGGATGGGGCCCTTCATCGGGGCCTTGATCCGCCCCGTCGGCGGCAAGATCGCCGACAAGTTCGGCGGCGCCATCGTCACCCAGTGGGTCTCCGTCGTCATGATCGCCTCGGCCCTCGGCTGCGCCTGGTTCATGAAGGCGGCCTACGCATCGCCGACCCCGGAGGCGTATTTCACGCCGTTCCTGATCCTCTTCATCGTCCTCTTCACCGCGACGGGGGTCGGCAATGGTTCGACCTTCCGCTCCATCGCCATCATCTTCGATAAGGAGCAGGCCGGGCCGGTCCTCGGCTGGACCTCCGCCGTCGCCGCCTACGGCGCCTTCATCATCCCCCAGGTCTTCGGCGAGCAGATCAAGGCGACGACCCCGGAAAATGCCCTCTACGGCTTCGCGGTCTTCTACTTCCTCTGCCTGGTGCTAAACTGGTGGTTCTACACCCGCAAGAACGCCTACATAAAAAATCCTTAAACCCCCGTGCTACGGAAAGGATACTACTGATGCCGGACACAATTGATTCGACCCTCTACCGCCAGATCATCGACCAGGCCCCCGATGCGATCCTCTTCGCCGACCGGGAGGGGATCATCCGCCTCTGGAACCGGGGGGCCGAACTGACCTTCGGTTACACCGCCGCGGAGGCCATCGGCCAATCTCTTGATCTGATCATCCCCGAACGGCTGCGGGGGCGCCACTGGGACGGCTATCGCCGGGTCATGGCGAGCGGGGAAACCCGTTACGGCACCGAACTGCTGTCGGTGCCGGCCCAGCATCAGGACGGGAGGCAGCTCTCCTGCGCATTTTCCATCGTCATGCTCAAGGACGCCCAGGGACAGCTTCTCGGGGTGGCATCGATCATGCGCGACGGGACCGCCGCCTGGCAGAGAGAGAAGGAGCTGAAGGAAAGAATCGCATCTTTGGAGAAGACCGCAGGGGGCTAGGGAGAGGAGGCGTTTTCGCGGGACTCTCGCAAAACCGCCCGACGGCCAGGAGCCGTCGGGCGGTTTCATTTGCGCGGTCATCTCAGCCCGGGGGACAAGAGGATGCCTGGCATCCTCCTGTCTTCAACCGTCCTCCGCTGCCACCAGATGCTCCCGATAACGCCGCCCGTTCTCGACGTAGCGCAGCGCTGCCTCCGTGAGCCGCCGTTGCCCCGCCTCGTCCAGCGTACGGACAACCTTGCCGGGGGCGCCGAGGACCACGGAGCCGTCGGGCACCGCCATCTTTTCGGTGATCAGAGTGTTGGCGCCGATCAGACAGCCCTGGCCGATCCGGGCACCGTTGAGAACCACCGCGTTCATGCCGATCAGACTGCCGTCGCCGATGGTGCAGCCGTGCAGGATGACCTTGTGGCCGACGGTGACGTGCCGGCCGATGGTCAGGGGGAAGCCGGGGTCAACATGCAGGATCGAACCGTCCTGGATGTTGCTGCCGGCGCCGATGCGGATCAGATCGTTGTCGGCGCGGACCACGACGTTGAACCAGATGCTCGCCTCTTCCTCGACCACGATCGAGCCGATCAGGGTGGCGTTGGGGGCGACGAA
>JBBQBQ010000317.1:0-3009 GCA_038317685.1 Desulfuromonadales bacterium
GGCATCGATCAGTTCCTTTCTTCTGCTCCCTTGAAGCAAAGCTGCCGTTTCGACGCCAAAGAGTTGCGCTATCTTCTTGGCCAGTTCTGACAGCGGCAGGGCGGCAGTTGACGTTTCGGTTGTTCCAGATGCTTTCCAGAGCGCCTCTACAAAGTCGCCGCTGCCGAGGATTCTTTCGTCATAGGCTTCACAGCCTTCGGCTCCATCAACTTTTCGGGAGCGGCGCAGTCCTCCTCCGACCAACTCATCCCTTTTTCCCATGCTTATGCCGTCGGCGACAAAGCGCCGATACTTCTGCCGGGCGTTTTGTCGCTTTTTGGCAAACATCTGCAAGACTTCATCGCACTGTTGACCTTCCAGTGTGGCGTTACCCATAAGCACGGCATGACCGCTCCAGGCATAGCTGTCAAGCTCTTCCAGAGTGCCAACCAGCCCGACGCGCAAGGGGTTGAGGTGAATATAGCGCACCAGTTCAAGCAGATAGGAATCTTCCTGGCAGACGATCGATTTGTATCTGTTTTGGAAAAGGTGGCCGCTACGCTTGTGGCGCAGGTTGAAGACGACTGCGTAACCGGTCAGCAGGCGACGCATCAAGGCGGCAAGGGTTGTTGTCCGGGGCCGGAGCAACAGGTGGAGATGATTGGACATGAGCGCCCAGGCAAGGCAGTCGGTTTCCGTCGCAACCAGAAGCTTGGCCAGCCTCTCGGTGAACAGAGCTTTGTCATCATCACCACAAAAAATGTCGCGACGCTCAATGCCGCGCACTATCACATGATGAAGAAGACCGGGGATGTCGATTCGAGCTGATCTTGGCATGGGGGGATATTAGCGGAGAAAAGGAGGTTAGTCAACCAATTCAACTACGTCCCCTTATCCATGCGTCCTGAAACTTACCAGTGTTCCCACAGTGCCCTCAAGGTTTGCGGCAGACCAGTGTCATCTTGTTCTGCAGGGTGAAAGAGGAACTTCTCAGCTCGACCACAGCGTAGCCGATCTCCTTGACCAGCTGCCGGAGCTGATGGCGGGTGAAGATCTGCTTGTGGCGGAAGGGCTGTGATGAGTAAAGGGAGTTGAGGAGGAGGGGATTGCTTCCCAGGCTGAGACGATAGGACCATTGACTGAGCCGGTAGGCCAAGGCGTCCCGGCGCGGGGTATCGAGGAAGAGCCAGCCGCCGGGTTTGGTGACGGCAAAGGCGTGCCTGAGGGTCTCTGCGGGGAAGTTGACATGTTCGAGGACATCCCAGAGGGTGACGATATCGAAATAGTCGCTGAGGCGATCCTGCCAATACTCATCCTCGATCGTCTCCGCGCGTAAGCTGATGTTGAATTTGTGGAGGGAGAAATCCCGAAAGATCTGCTGCGGCTCGATCCCGTGAATCTCTGCTCCGGCTGCGGACTGCAGACTCGAAAAGAGACCGACCCCGGCCCCGAGATCGAGACAACGGGCGGCCGCAAGGGAGCAATGATCCTCGACCAGGCGCAGATGCCGGTGCAGTTGTTTGCTGTTGGCGACGAGCCTCGTTTCGATATAATCCATGGCGCGCCGGTCAAGTTTCTGCACTTCTTCGGCTGATTTCTGCGGTGGGAGAGGATCGAGGTAGTCGATAAAATGAAAGCCGCAATGACAACATTCATAGATCGTTGTCTCTTTGAGTCGATACTTCGGACGGGCATCCGGTTTCGTGCAGAGCTTGCAACGGTTGAAATCGTACACGGTGGTCGTCCGATCAGGAAATTGGTGGTTGCAACCGGCAAAGGAGGAAAGAACATACCTTGCCAGCGTCCCGTTACAGCAGCGGCCGCAACGGCAGCGCCCGCCAGAAGCGTACCCGCAGCCGCTTGGCGGTCTCGGCTTCGCGGTCGGGGCGGTCGCTGGCGGCGTTCCAGCTGTTTTGCGGCGCCATGTCGCGCTCGATGTTCGCCTCCACCTGACCGGCGAGGCCGGGGTCGGTGAGGAGGACGCCGACCTCGGTATTGAGATTGGCGGAGCGCGGGTCGAGGTTGAAGGTGCCGATGAAGAGGGTCGCGCCGTCGACGACCAGCGTCTTGGCATGGATGGCGAAGACCGGCGCCTCCTTCTCCAAGGACTGGTAGCGGTCGATGAGGGTCTGCATGATCGCCGGCCGGGGGCGGAATTCGTGGATTTCGATGCCGGCTTCGAGGAGCGCCCGGCGCTGTTTGAGATAGCCGCTGAAGGCCTGGAGGTTGTCGGTGGAGGCAAGAGAGTTGGTGCTGATGCGCACTTGAACCCCCTTGGCGATCAGTTCCCGGAAGAGGTCGAGGGCACCGTCGGGGAGGATCAGGTAGGGGGACTGGATCGTCACCCGCTGCCGGGCACCCCGCACCACGGCGGCCAGTTCGCGGGTGGTGGCGCCGCCGCCGCCAAGGCCGAGTCTGCCGTCGTTTTTGCCCGGACGGTCGCAGAGGAAGCGGATCTCCCCCCAGGTGAGGTCCTCGACCAGGGCCGGAAAGCGCTCCGGCAGCCGCACCAGGGCGGCCCGGACCGCCGGGGCGAAGTTGGCCGGGTCGGCGGCGTAGGCGTGCAGGTCCCGATAGATGGCGTCGATCCGCTCCGGGGCGAGAGCGGCCTTGTGCTGCGCGAGGAGCCGCTCGACCGGGACGCTCAAGGGGTCGTTCCAGAAGCGTTCGAAGCTCGCCGTCATCGCCGGAACCACCGGGCCGAAGAGGAGGATGTCGCGGTCGCGGAAGTTGTAGGCGTGGTCGTAGTCGAAGTATTCGTCGGCAAGATTGCGGCCGCCGGTGATCGCGGCCCGCCCATCGACCAGGAAGGTCTTGTCGTGCATCCGCTGGTTGGCGGCGCGCAGGTCGAAGGCGATATTGCGGAGGCGGCGCAGGGTGCCGACGCCGACCGAATGGAGGGGGTTGTAGAGGCGGATAGCGAGGGTGGGATGGGCGGCGAGGGCGACCAGGCTCTCGGGGTGGGCGTCGACCAGAAGGTCGTCGACGAGGACCCGCACCCGCACCCCGCGGTCGGCGGCCCGCAGCAGC
>JBBQBQ010000318.1:0-2948 GCA_038317685.1 Desulfuromonadales bacterium
GATGTCCCCGAGGAGGTCGAAGCTGAAGCGGAGGAAACCGTAAACCGCCACCTTCAGCATCACTCCGGACATCAGCGCCGAGATGTGGGACGGAGCGACGGGGTGGGCCATGGGGAGCCAGACGTGCAGCGGCACCACCCCGGCCTTCATGCCGAAGCCGACAAAGGCGAGGAGAAAGGCGATCGTCGCCCAACCGGCGCTCAAGGGGGCGGCGGCCATGGCCGCGAAACTGAACCCGCCGCCGAAGCCGGCCAGAACGCCGAAGGCGAGGAGAATGCAGAGCCCGCCGATCTGCGCCATCAACAGATAGATGAAGGCCGCGCTGCGATTTTCGGCATGCTGGTGCTGGTAGGCAACCAGGAAATAGCTGGAAACCGACATCAGTTCCCAGGCAACCATGAAGGAGAAGGCGTCGGCAGTCAGCACCAACAGGTACATGCCGGTGACGAAGGTGCCGGTGAAGAAGGTCAACGGCGCCAGCGGCTGGGCCCCCCCCTCGTATTCCCGGACGTAGGCCGGAGCATAGACCGCCGCCAGGCTGGTCACCAGGCCGATGATGAGGAGGAAGAAGCCGGCGAGAGGGTCGAGCTGCAGGTGGCAGTGGAGCCAGGGAAGTCCGATGGGGAGAATCCGGGACAGGTGCTCCACGGCCAGCAGGGCCGTCCCGCCGGCGATCAGGGCGGCCAGCCCGGAGATGCCGAGGAGGGAGAAAGCCAGGCCTTTCAGGAGGCGCGGGGAGTTGCAGAAAGGGAGCGGCAGCAGGGAGGAGGCCAGCGCGGTCACAACGGCCCATTGGGCGATCTGCAGGGACATGCGCGGCCTCCCGGTAGGTAAGGCTCCCGTGGTGCCGGACGGGGCCCCTAAGATCATCACAGCGGAATTGAATTTGGCGGTAGTTTAGAACATGATTTTATCCTTTGTCAAACCTTGAGAATTTAAGTTAAGGTGCCGGACTCCTTTGGGACACCAACGGTTTCGATTGTTGACCGGGGCGCCGGGATCGGCTAAAGTCACTTCACCTCTTACTCCATGGGCCGTCTCCGGCGACACGCCGCGAGGCGGCAGACTTTTTCACATGAGCATCAAAGGAAAACTGATCGGCCTGTTCCTGCTGATGAGCCTGGTTCTTGGCCTGCTGGCCGGGTACCTGCTCTGGGCCTCCTTCCGCATCCGCCAACAGGTCGATCTCTTCATTCCCGCCATCAGCGGCCTGCGCGGCGTCGCCGATGCCCGCATCAATATCACCCGCCAGATGAAGGAAGTGACCGACTACCTGGTCTCGGCCTCCCCCGAGGATCGCCGGGCTTACGGTCATTTCGCTGCCGCAACCCGCACCGCTTTCGACCTCTGGATCACATCGTCCCGGAACCAGGAGGAACTCGGGGTCCCGGGGGAGGCTCAGGACCTGGAGCGGGCGGTTCACATCCGGGAATACTACGAGGAATGGGAGTTGCTGGTCGCGAAACTTTTCTCCATGACGGCCGCCGGCCGCCGGGAAGCAGCGTTGCGCCTCTTTGCCGACCGCTCCGATCAGCTCATCGAAGCCGGGGTCCTGGCCGGCATTGACCGAGCCCTGGAAGACGGTCTGAACGAGGTCCAGGATGCTTACAACGAACTGCTGATGAGCATCGGCCTGATCCCCTGGCTGGCGGAAGACGGCCTGCATCGGATTCGGGGGACCCAGGCTTCCATCGAATACCTGATGGCGGTGAATCGGGTCAGTGCCGGCGTCAACAAGCAGATCAAATCCCTCCTCGACTATCTCCTCCTCGGCGGCGAACACGACATGCAGTTCTTCGCCGATTACGGCAAGGACACCAAGAGCGCCATCGAGGCCTGCGCCCGGGCTGCCAACCGCAAGGCGGCGCTCGACCCGGCCAACAAGGCGGGTCTCCTCAACGAGGTGATGACGATCGAGCGCAGCTACGGCCAGGTGCTGGCGCTGGCGGAAAAAGCCATCAACCTCAAACGCAGCGGCCGGACCCACGCGGCCCTGGAGCTGGTGGTGACGGGACTCGACCCCCTCCTTGATGCCGGCCTCATGCCCAAGATTGCCCTGGCCCTCGATGACGGCGGCAAGGAGATCCTGACCCTGTCGGCCACCGCCAGCCGTCAGGGGGTGATTGCCGTCATTCTCGTCTCCCTCTTCCTCGCCGCCGGCTGTTTCCGCCTGATTCAGGTGATGCTCACCTCCCTCGCTCGCCTTCGCACCGGCATTGAAACCATCGGGAAGGGGGACCTCGACTACCGCATCAAACTCGGCACCTCTGACGAGTTCGGCGAACTCGCTACCTCCATCAACACTATGGCGGGACGCTTACAGGAATCACGAGCCGATTTCGAACGCCTCAACCTTGAACTCGAACGGCGGGTGGAAGAACGCACCCAACAGTTGGAGACCGCCAACCAGGGACTGGAATCCTTCAGCTACTCGGTCTCCCACGACCTGCGAGCGCCTTTGAGCCGAATCAGTGCCCTCTGCCAGCTCTTCCTCGAAGGCGAAGACCCGGACCTTGCTCCGGCGGTTCAGGACGCCCTCCGCCGCATCGGCCTGGCAACCCAGGAGATGGAGTTGCTGATTGCCTCTCTCCTCAGCCTCTCCCAGGTGGCGAGCGGTGAAATCAGCCGCGGCCGCATCGACCTGTCGGCCCTCGTCCAGACCCTCGCCGAGGAACTGCGTCAGCGGGACCTGAGCCGCCAAATCGAGTTTCACATCGCCCCGGGGGTGTCAGCCAGCGGCGACCGGGACCTGTTGCTGGTGGCCCTTGCCAACCTGCTCGGCAATGCCTGGAAGTTCACTGCCAGGCGCCCGGTGGCGGTCATTGCGTTCGGCGTGATTCAGCGCGGCGGGCAACGCGCCTTTTTCGTTCGCGACAACGGCGCCGGCTTCGACCTCAAGCACGCTGAAAAGCTCTTCACCCCCTTTCATCGTCTCCACAAGACCGAGG
>JBBQBQ010000319.1:0-2916 GCA_038317685.1 Desulfuromonadales bacterium
GAGCGGGGGAAAAAGTAGACCCCCCCTTCCGGTTTGACCATCTGGAAGCCAAGCCCCGTCAGATGGTGATAGAGAAGATCACGCTTGACCCGGTAGTCGCCGACATCGACGCTGACATTTTGCAGGGAAGCGACCAGCCTCTGCATCAGCGCCGGGGCATTGACGAAGCCGAGGACCCGGTTGCAGAAGATCGCTCCCTCGACGAAAAGGTTGGCCTCGTCCATCGCCGGGTTCACTGCCAGGTACCCGATTCGTTCGCCGGGGAGGGCCAGATCCTTGGAGTGGGAGGTGGCGATGACGGCGTTGCGCACGTGGCGGAAGATCATCGGCACTTCCAATCCGTAACTGAGCCGGGCATAAGGTTCGTCGGAAATGACGTAGATAGTCCTTCCCAGTTCGCCCTCCTTGCGCGCCAGCATCTCCCCTAATGCCTGTAGAGTCGCCGCCGGATAGACCACACCCGTCGGGTTGTTCGGAGAATTGACCAGGATCGCCCGGGTATTGGGTCCGATCGCCCCTTCAATGGCGGCTATGTCGAGCTGGAAAGTCGCGGGATCCGTCCAAACCTCTCTGGTCACCCCGCCGTGGTTGTCGATGTAAAATTTATATTCGACGAAGAAGGGGGTGAGGATGATCACCTCTTCGCCGGGGTTGAGGATGGTTTTCAGTGCCACGTTCAACGCTCCGCCGGCACCGCAGGTCATGATCACCTGGCCGGCCGTGACCGGGGTCGGCGACCGCTCGGACAGGTGGGCCGCGACCGCCGCGCGGGTCTCCTGGTAGCCGGCGTTGTTCATGTAGCGGTGCATCCCCGGCAAGGGGTGCTGAGCCAGGTTCAACAGCTCCCGGCGGAAGGCTTCGGGTGGCTCCACCGAGGGGTTGCCGAGGGTGAAATCGAAGACCTTCTCCTCGCCGTGGATGGCCCGCAGGCGCGCCCCTTCCTCGAACATTTTGCGAATCCAACTGGAGCGCTCGATACAACTGCGGACTTTGAGAGAAATCGACATGGGGCTCCTCCTCGGGAGGGTAAGTTTTGAGGTGGCGAGCAGTTTAGCCGGGGTCGCCGGGACGGTCAAGGGAAAGTCCACTTGGAGCTCCGGGCCAGAATCCGGAGTTCGCAGCCTTGCCGGAAGGAATTGCATTTTCCCTGCCGATGGGCTACATTTTCAATCCCTTACCCGCCCCTGGAGGTTACCGATGGCTGACCGCACCCTGGACGACCTGCGCCGGCAGATCGACGATATCGATGACCGGATTCTCGATCTGCTGAACCGGCGGGCCGAAGTCGTCGTTGCCGTCGGCAAAGCCAAAACCGGCAGCCAGCAGCAATTCTACGTTCCCAGCCGGGAGCAGGAGATTTACCGGCGCCTGGCCGAACGGAACGCCGGACCATTCCCGACCGAAGCGATCCGCCGGGTCTTTCGCGAGGTCATTTCCGCCTCTTTAGCCCTTGAACATCCGATGAAGGTTGCCTTCCTCGGCCCCCAGGCGACTTTTACTCACGTTGCCGCCATGCAGCAGTTCGGTTTTTCCGCCCAGTTGCTCCCGCAGAAGAGCATTGCCGTGGTCTTTGACGAGGTGCTGCGGGGCCGAGTTCAATACGGGGTGGTGCCGGTTGAGAACTCCAACGAAGGGGTCGTCTCCCATACCCTCGATCTCTTCATGGAGTTGGATCTGCAGATCAATGCCGAGATTCTCCTGGAGATCTCCCACGATCTCCTTTCGGCCTCCGGGGATTTGAACCGGGTTCGCAAAGTTGTCTCCCATGCTCAGGCCCTCGGTCAGTGCCGCAAGTGGTTGGAGGAGAACCTTCCGGACGTGCCGCTGGTCGATGTCGCCAGTACCGCACTGGCGGCGCAGATGGTTGCCGAGGACGATAGCTCCGCCGCCATTGCCAGCGCCATGGCCGCTTCCCTCTACGACCTGCGCGTGGTCCGTCAGAAAATCGAGGACAACCCCAATAATTTTACCCGGTTCCTGGTCATCGGCCCCAGCAGCCCAGCGCCGACCGGCCGCGACAAGACCTCCATCATGTTCAGCGTGCGGGACGAACCGGGCATCCTTTACCGGATGTTGGAGCCTTTCAGCAAGCGTGCCATCAACCTTTCCAAGATCGAGAGCCGGCCTTACAAGAAAAAAGCCTGGGAATACATCTTCTTCCTGGACATGGAAGGACACTCCCAAAAGGACCCGATTCGGGAAGCCATAGCCGAGTTGAAGGGCTACTGTACGCTCTTCAAGGTCCTCGGATCATATCCGCGGGCCCGTTGAAGGGCGCAGCATCGACGACACCGATGTCGGTTACTGAGAGCTGATCTTCAGCTGCCCTTCGCCAACCCTTTTGCTGCAGGACGGTTTCCGACGATGCCGATGGGTGAGACTTACTCTGAACCATGTTTCATTCCCCGCCTGGCGGTCATCGGGGTCGGCCTGATCGGGGGTTCCCTGGCCCTGGCCCTCAAGGCCGCCGGAGCTGTCGGGGAGGTCGTCGGCATCGGCCGAGGCCTGGAAAATCTGCAGACGGCGCTCCGCCTCGGGGTTGTCGATCGGTTTGAAACCGACGCCGTGATCGGGGTGCGGGATGCCGACCTGGTCTTCCTGGCGACGCCCGTGCTGACCCTGGGACCCCTCGCCGCCCAGATTCTGCCGGCGATGAAAAAAGGGGCGATCCTTACCGACGGAGGCAGTGTCAAGGGCGAGGTCGTTGCCGCCATCGAACCGCTGGTCCCGCCCGGGGTCCACTTCGTCCCCGGCCACCCCATCGCCGGCACCGAAAAGAGCGGGGCCGAAGCGGCCTTCGCGACACTCTACCGTGGACGGCGCTGCATCCTGACCCCAACCGCCCGCACTGACCAAGGGGCTCTGATGGCGGTCAGGAGGGCCTGGGAAACCGCCGGCAGCGAGGTGGTGCTGATG
>JBBQBQ010000320.1:0-2841 GCA_038317685.1 Desulfuromonadales bacterium
CGGCACTGGCGGTTTCGGTTTGTTTACCGTGGACCTGGACCTCCCGCACCCGGGCGGTCTCTCCGGGCGGGAGCACCTCGACGGTGTCGCCGACCGTCACCCGGCCGGTGAGAAGCGTCCCGGTGACGACGGTGCCGAAGCCGCTGACGCTGAAGTGACGGTCGATGGGGAGCCGCAGCGGCCCATCAGCGTCCTTGGGAACGACGGCGGCGAGCTGGGCGCGAATCGCCTCCGTCAGTTCCGGCAGGCCGGCCCCGGTCAACGCCGAGACCCGGCAGCAGGGAGCCGCCGCCAGGAAGCTGCCGGCGACCTCTTCCCGGACCTCTTCCTCGACGATGTCGACCCAGTCGTCCTCCGCCAAGTCGCACTTGGTGAGGACCAGAATCCCCCGTTCGATGTCGAGGAGCTGGAGGATGGCGAGGTGTTCGCGGGTCTGCGGCATCACCCCTTCGCCGACGTCGATCACCAGCAGCACCAGGTCGATGCCGCCGATACCGGCCAGCATATTATGGATGAAACGCTCGTGACCGGGGACATCGACCACCCCGGCGGTTTCCCCCCCCGGCAAGTGCAGCGGGGCGAAGCCGAGGTCGATGGAAATCCCCCGCTCCCGCTCCTCCTTGAGCCGGTCGGTTTCGACCCCGGTCAGGGCGCGGATCAGAGCGGTCTTGCCGTGGTCGACATGGCCGGCGGTGCCGATAATGAAATGGCGGGGGCGATGGTTGATGGCGGCCACCGGACGCAGCTCCTTCAAGCGGGCGCCGAAGCCGCCGCCAGGGCCGCGACCAGGTCCGCTTCTTCCTTCACAGCCAGGGTGCGCGGATCGAGGAGAAGCCGATCGTCCTGGATGCGGCCGATCACCGCCACGGTGCCACGACGCAGGCGCGCGGCGAGAGCATCGGCCGAGAGGTCGGGAGCCGTCAGCGCCAGGGCATAGCCCGGCAGTTCGGTGAGGGGGAGGGCGCCGCCACCGACGGCGGAGGTGGTTGCCGCTACGCAGATCTCCAGCCGGTTGCCGCAGACCCGTCGCAGCCGCCGCTGCAGCCGGCGACAGCGTTGCAGCAACTCCGCGGCCGGGGTCGCCAGCATCCGCAGGACCGGAATCTCCCGCAGGGCCAGGGGCGGGTCGAGGTAAAGACGCAAGGTCGCCTCCAGCGCCGTCAAGGTCAATTTGTCGCTGCGCAGAGCCCGGGCCAGAGGGTGATGGCGAATCTTTTCGATGGCTGTGGTCCGGCCGACGATGATCCCCGCCTGGGGACCGCCGAGGAGCTTGTCGCCCGAGAAGGTGACGACGTCGATCCCGGCCGCCACCGCCCCGGCCACCGTCGGCTCCAGGGGGATGCCATAAGGCGAAAGGTCGAGGAGCAGGCCGCTGCCGAGATCTTCCATCACCGGCAAGCCATGGATCCGGCCCAGTTCCACCAGCTCTGCGCCGCTGACCGAGGCGGTAAAGCCGAGCACCCGAAAATTGCTGGTGTGAACCTTGAGGAGGAGGCCGCTGGCTTCGCCGATGGCGTCTTCATAGTCGCGGCGATGGGTTTTGTTGGTGGTGCCGACCTCGCGCAGCAGGACTCCCCCCGCGGTCATCACCTCCGGGATGCGGAAGGCTCCGCCGATCTCGATCAGTTCGCCGCGGGAAACGATCGCCTCCCGACCCCTGGCCAGAGCCGTCAACGCCAGCAGCACCGCACCGGCGTTGTTGTTGACGACCGTCGCCGCCTCTGCTCCGGTCAACTGCCGGAGCAAGGCCTCGACGTGGCTGTCGCGTCGGCCCCGTTCGCCGGTCTCAATCTCGAATTCGAGGTTGGCATAACCGCGGCTGACGGCGGTCAGGGCGGCCAGGGCTGAAGGCGCCAGCGGCGCCCGCCCGAGGTTGGTGTGGAGGAGGGTGCCGGTGAGGTTGAGAACCGGTCGCAGGTTCGATCGGGCCAGCATCCGGGCGCGCCGGGCGGCTCGATCGGCGACCGTCGCCGGCGTCAAATCGGGGGTCGGGCCGTTCTGCAACAGGTCCTCACGCAACTCGGCGACCGTCTGCCGGGCCGCCTCGGCCAGCAGCCGATGGGGAAGCTCCGGTTCCAGATCCCGCAGGGGCGGGGTGAGGAGGAGTCGGTCGATGGACGGGAGCTGGCTCAGCAGGGAACGGCGATCGTTCATGGCGCTGGGGTCCGAAGAGGAAAAGGGGGTGCCGTGGCATTGGCGGGAGCAGATGGGAATCGAACCCACCGCGGACGGGATACGCCCGCCACCGGTTTTGAAGACCGGGCACGTCACCAGACTGCGATCTGCTCCCGTGGGCACCGCGACGAGTTCTTTTGATACCACGATCGTTGCGCGGCTGGCAACCGGATTTCCCCGGTCAGCCGCCAAAGTTGTGGTCCAGATGTCCCCCGAGGTACCAGCCGATGGCAGCCCCCGGCACCAAATTGAAGGTGGCGGTCATGAAGGCGACGAAATTGCCGAGCCACCAGCCGCGGGCGCTGATAAGCCCCGAAAGGATGATAGGGAAGAGCCGCCGCATGGCTCAATTCTCAAGCAGGATCGGACTCCTGGTGCCAACTCTGGCGAGGGGCTGGGCGAGGGGCCCGAGGGTGAAGAAGAAAGTCGCACCAGCATCCACCGCCCCTTCGGCCCAAATTTCACCGCCGTGACGTTGAATGATGCGCTGGACTGTCGCCAGGCCGATGCCGGTGCCGTCGAACTCCTCGGTCTTGTGGAGACGATGAAAGGGGGTGAAGAGCTTTTCAGCGTGCTTGAGGTCGAAGCCGGCGCCGTTGTCGCGAACGAAAAAGGCGCGTTGCCCGCCGCGCTGAATCACGCCGAACGCAATGACCGCCACCGGGC
>JBBQBQ010000321.1:0-2817 GCA_038317685.1 Desulfuromonadales bacterium
TACGACCTGGAGTGGATCAAGGGGGTGAGCTATGGCGATGTCCACCATCGCAGCGAGGTGGAGTTCTCGACCTACAACTTCGAAGAAGCCGACGTGGCGATGCTCTTGCAGCTCTTTTCCATGTACGAGAAAGAGTGCATCCGCCTGGTCGAACGTGGGCTGGTCTTGCCGGCCTACGACTTCGTCATGAAGTGCTCGCACACCTTCAACCTCCTCGACGCGCGCGGCGCCATTTCGGTCACGGAGCGCGCCAGCTACATCGGCCGGGTCCGCAACGTGGCGAAACTCTGTGCCGAAGGCTA
This sequence comes from Desulfuromonadales bacterium, assembly GCA_038317685.1. GTDB lineage: Bacteria > Desulfobacterota > Desulfuromonadia > Desulfuromonadales > DDH964 > JBBQBQ01. Next base: position 303 of record JBBQBQ010000321.1, read on the forward strand.
CCTGCAACTGCGCGAGCGCCTCGGCTTCCCGCTGCTGAAAGGGGGGCGCTGACATGGGCAAGGAACTCTTCCTCGAAATCGGGACAGAAGAAATCCCCGCCGGCTTCCTTCCCAAGGCGATGGCCGACATGGAGGCGCTGCTCCGCAAGGAGTTCACCGCCGCCCGCATCGAATGCGGCGCCATCACCACCCTGGCGACGCCGCGACGCCTGGTCCTCGCCGTCCGGGACGTGGCGACAGAGCAGCCGAACCTGTTTTCCCGGGCCATGGGCCCGGCCAAGCAGGTCGCCTTCGACGCCGCCGGTCAGCCGACCAAAGCCGCCGAAGGCTTCGCCCGCGGCCAGGGCGTGACCGTCGACCGGATCAAGCTGGTGGAGACCGACAAAGGCCCCTACATCTGTGTTGAGAAGGAAGAGCACGGCCGCCCCACCGCCGAACTTCTCACCACCATTCTGCCGCGACTGATCGGCGCCATCCCCTTCAAAAAGTCGATGCGCTGGGGCAGCCTTGAGGTCCGCTTCGCCCGCCCGGTCCACTGGATCGTCGCCCTCTTCGACGGCAGCGTCGTCCCCTTTGGCTTCGGCAACATTACCAGCGGCAGCCAGTCCCGCGGTCACCGCTTCATGGCTCCGGACGCCTTCCCGGTCCGGGACTTCGCCCACTACCTGCAGGAGTGCGAGCGGCACTTCGTCATCCCCGATCCCGAAGCGCGCAAGGCGATCATCCGCAGCGAGGTCGAACGCCTGGCCCGGGCCGCCGGAGGGAAGGTCCTGGTCGATGAGGAGCTGCTGGAGCAAGTCGCCTACCTGATCGAGTACCCGAGCGCCGTCCTCGGCACCTTCAACCCCGACTTCCTGCAGGTCCCCAAGGAGGTGCTGATCACCTCCATGCGCAGCCACCAGCGCTACTTCTCCCTGGTCGACGGGCAGGGAAAGCTGCTGCCGGCCTTCATCACCATCAACAACACCCTGACCGAGGACCCGCAGGTCGTCGTCAAGGGGAACGAGCGGGTGCTGCGCGCCCGCCTCTCCGACGCCCGCTTCTTCTTCGAGGAGGACAAGAAGGTCCCCCTGTCGAGCCGCGTCGAGGCCCTCAAGAGTGTCGTCTACCAGCAAAAGCTCGGCACCTCCTTTGAAAAGATGGAGCGTTTCCGGGCCCTCGCCGTCGGCCTCGCCGAAGCCCTCGCCCCGGCCCTCAAGGAGCAAACCTTCCGCGCCGCCACCCTCTGCAAGGCCGACCTGGTCTCCGCAATGGTCGGCGAGTTCCCCGAAGTCCAGGGGGTGATGGGACGAGAGTATGCCCTCCTCGAAGGGGAGGATGCGGCGGTCGCCACGGCGATCCATGAGCACTACCTTCCGATCCAGGCCGGCGGGGTTTTGCCGAGCGGTGACATCGGCGCCCTGGTCTCCATCGCCGACAAGCTCGACACCATCTGCGGCTGTTTCGGCGTCGGCCTCATCCCCTCCGGCACCGCCGACCCCTACGCCCTGCGCCGCAGCGCCATCGGCATCGTCAACATCATCCTCGATCGCGGTTACCGCCTCGACCTGCCCCGGCTGGTCGCGACCGCCGTCGGCCTGCTGCAGACCAAACTGACCCGTCCGGCCGCCGCGGTCGAGGCCGACGTCGTCGAGTTCATCCGGCTGCGGCTGGTGAATCTCCTCACCGCTCAAGGGGTTCCCGCCGACGTCGTCGAAGCGGTTCTGGCCGCGGCTTTTTCCGACGTGGTCGACGCCGCGGCCCGGGTCCGGGCCCTCGCCGAACTGAAGGGCCGGGACGATTTCGAACCGCTGGCGGTTGCATTCAAGCGGGTGGTGAATATTATCAAGGGAGGAATCGAGACCCCGGTTGATCCGGCGCTGTTTGAAGCCGATTGCGAGGCCGCCCTGCACCAGGCGCTGCAGCAGGCCCGGGGCCAAGTCGCCCGCCAGGTCGCCGAAGGCGATTACCCGGCGGCACTCCGCACCGTCGCAACCTTGCGCGGGCCTGTCGATGCCTTCTTCGACGGGGTCATGGTCATGGCCAAGGACGACCGGGTCCGCGAGAACCGCCTGGCGCTGCTGACGATTGTGGCGAGGCTCTTTGAGGGGATCGCCGATTTTTCGCGGATCGCCGCCTGAGGCGCCGCATCGGTTCGATCGATAACGGGCAGGGACGCCCGCCGCATCACACTCTGTGAGGAGGATTCTGTAATGAGCAAGTATGTGTACTTCTTCGGTGACGGGAAAGCCGAAGGTAAAGGGGAAATGAAGAATCTGCTGGGGGGCAAGGGTGCCAACCTGGCGGAGATGACCTCCATCGGCCTGCCGGTGCCCCCCGGCTTTACCCTCAGCACCGAAGTCTGCACCGAGTTTTACAAGAACAACCGCCAGTACCCGGCCGAACTCAAGGACCAGGCCAACCAGCACCTGACCCGGGTCGAAGGGCTGATGGGGAAGAAGTTCGGCGACGCCAAAAATCCCCTCCTGGTCTCGGTCCGCTCCGGCGCCCGCGCCTCGATGCCGGGGATGATGGA
>JBBQBQ010000322.1:0-2734 GCA_038317685.1 Desulfuromonadales bacterium
GGGTTGCGGCTCCTCGTCTTAGGCCCTGCTAGGCCTGCGTCGCCGCGCCTTGCCAGGAACCAAAATCTCTCAGAATTCCTGCGGTGAACTCACCGCACGGGACACTAGCCCCGAAGCCACACCCTGATCACGATCCTCCACCCCGGACACGCCCGCCACGGTCAGCGGGCCGAGACCGGCGCCGTTACCAAGACCGATCAGAATCATCGGCAAGGCGATATCCGCAAAGAAGCTGGCGTGCGCACCGGCCTGCCCCAGCCATAACATGCCGACCGTCGTAAGCGCCAGAGCAGACCCAGAAGGCCCGCGTTGCCGAACCTGCGGGTGAGCTTCGGCACGGCCATGGCGCCAAGGAACAACATGCGGGCGGCATAGGCTCCCGACCGCTCGCGGCTGGCGAACAGACGCAAAAGACGCAAATGCAGGATCGGCTGCGGCAGATCGCCCGGGCCCTCGAATGGCTCAAGGGAAACTACGCCCAGCCTCTGCGCATTGACGACCTTGCCGAAAAGGTCCGCATGAGCACCTCGACCTTTATCACCACTTCCGCTCGATGACCGCACTGAGCCCGCTGCAGTACCAGAAACAGCTGCGGCTGCAGGAAGCCCGGCGCTTGATGCTGAGTGAGCGTCTTGATGCCGCCAGCGCGGCGTTCCAGGTCGGCTACGAGAGCCCCTCGCAGTTCAGCCGAGAATACAACCGCTTGTTCGGGGCGCCGCCGTTGCGGGGCATCGCGAGCTTGCGGGAAAAGGCGGCCGGTGAGAAGCCATAGGAGGGGATGAGGGGGGGGGTAACCGGGGGCCAGGTGAAGTGGGCCGGGAGTTTCCTCAGGGAACCAGGGGACGATGGTCGCTGGACCCTGGAAGGTTGTCATTCAGCCCGCCAGCCGCGCACGAACGGCGCGAACCAGGACCGGCAGCAGGAACATCGCGGCGAGGATGATCAGCATCGTCGAGTTGGGGTCTTGTCGTGTTGGGGTCTTGAATATAGGCGTTCAGACGCAGGGTGGAGATGGCGATCACGCCGAAAGAGAGCAGGTCCCCGGCGATGGCGATAGCCCAGCCGGCGACGAAACCGTGCCCGGCGGCAAGGGCCGAGGCGCGGCCGGTCATCAGGTCGACACCGAAGGCGATCATGATCAGGGCCAGCGGCCAGGCCAGTCCCTGACCCCTGGCCAGGAGCACCCCGGTCGGGATGCCGCCACCGACCGGTATCACGAAGAGTTCAAGGACGGAGCAGCTGCTGGCGAGGGTATGGGATAAGGACGGGGAGAGGGGCATCGGTCGTTACAGGCTGATAAGTTGCGATGTGGGAACAGACCGGGTGAGTGCCGGCTGATTCAGTCTGCTGAGAGCTGCCTGAACAACCACGGATGCAAAATCCACGTTGCCGCTTCTTCAATCCACAAGGATAAAAAGGGTGCTCTCAAGCGACCACGCCCCCGGCGGTCTTCCAAGGAAAATGGACGTTGCGCCGCTTCAAGTGGAGATCCCGAACAATTCGGAGGGCATTGCGGTTGTCCCCCTGCGGCAAGACGAGCGCACCGGACATCCCTTGTCAGGGAAAGCTTCCGGGAACGTTCGAAATCGAAATTTGTTCGCACGCTTCGCTCCAGGGAACCCATGGCGAATAAGCGGGGGGGGAGGATTGTCCCATCTCCTGGCCCCGGAATCCGCCCCGTAACGCGGGCGTCGAAGCAGGTGAAAGACTCATGTATCTTTTGAGTCATTTATGGAGGCCTGAATGCTTGAGGCTGTATTCGGAACCGTTAACCGGGAAAAAGTCCTGCTGTACCTCTTCACCAGGGAAGAGGGCTACCCCCGCGAGGTGGCAAAATTTTTCGACACGGATCTCAGGGTGATTCAGAACCGGTTCGAGAAACTCGACCTCGGGGGCGTGGTTTTCAGCCGCCAGGCAGGCAATACCCGCCTCTATGCCTTCAACCCGCGCTACCCGTTTCTCAAGGAACTGAAGGTCCTTTTGGAAAAAGCCCTCAGCTTCTATCCGGAGAGCGATCGGGAGCGCCTGGTGATGGGACGACGGCGGCCGAGAAGGAAGGGAAAGCCACTGTGAAAGAGATTCGCGTCATGACCATTGGTGAGCTGGCGGCGTTTGCCTGCACTCACCTCCATAAAAACGGCATCGACGCCGTTCTCTCGGGGGGCGGCTGTGTGGCTGTCCACACGGACGGAAAATATGTTTCCCATGATCTCGACTTTACCGAAAACCATTCGTCCAGCCGCCGCAAGCTTCAGGAATTCCTCCCCTAATTGACCCCCCTGGCTCATTGCTCCAGAAGTTTCCGGGCGAGGCTATGGAGTTCCGGGTTGGCCAGGGCGACGACCTTCTTTTTGACCGTCCGCGAGAAGTATTCCGTCTCGGTTTTGGTGAAAGGCGTTCCCGCCAGCTTCTTTTTGAAGAGCTCCTTCTGCTTTGGCGAAAAGACTTGGGAAAGAGCGTATTCCAGCGAAAACTCCTCACGTCTTTGCTTGCGCCGTTTTTCCTGCTCGTCCCTCTTCGCGAAATACAGCTCGAACAACCCCCTGACGCGTTCCGGGTCGAGCTCTTCCGGCAGGCCCTGGGGCGGGTTGCCGGCCAGTGCCCGCTGCCAATCTTTGACTTGACGCTGGTCCTCCTTGCTGAATCCCTTCCTGAGTTTTCCCAGCCACGCAAAAGAAAGGTGATAGACGTCGTAGACAGCGGTAGCGAGGAGCAACAACCGGTGAAACTGCTC
>JBBQBQ010000323.1:0-2728 GCA_038317685.1 Desulfuromonadales bacterium
CGAGGCGGTGCGTCGCAAGCCGTACCAGGTGGTGCTCTTCGACGAGATCGAGAAGGCCCATCCCGAGGTCTTCAACGTCTTGCTGCAGATCCTCGACGACGGCCGGGTCACCGACGCCCAGGGGCGCACCGTCGACTTCAAGAACACCGTCATCATCATGACCAGCAACATCGGCTCCCAGTATCTCATTGAGGGGGTCACCGGCGACGGCCAGATCCGCGAAGGCGCCCGCGAGGCGGTGCTGCGGGAACTGCGCGCCGGCTTCCGCCCCGAATTCCTCAATCGGGTCGACGACATCGTCCTCTTCAAGCCCCTGACCCGGGAGGAGATCAAGACCATCATCGACCTGTTGGCCGCCGATCTGCGCAAGCGTCTGGCCGACCGCAATATCGGCCTGGTGCTGACCGACCCCGCCCGCGACTTCATCGTCGCCCACGCCTACGACCCGGTCTACGGCGCCCGTCCCCTCAAACGCTACCTTCAGCACCAGCTGGAGACCAAGATCGGGCGGGCCCTGATCGCCGGGGAGATCAGCGAAGGGATGACGGTGACGGTCGGGGCCGGGGAGGGTGGGCTGACGGTGGCGGCTGGGTGAAAAGGCGCTGGTCCCGGGTCAGGAACCAGAGGGGGAGGGTCCGGTTCCTTCGACGGACCTTCGATTCGGGACCGGGACTCTTCCCCTCCTTTCGCCAAGACACGGAATTGTTTGAAAGTTTCGATCCGACTTGGTAAACTGATCGGCAGTCGACGCAATCGGGCGCCTATGGAAAGGGTGAAGAGGTTTTTTGATGAGCAAGCGCAAACGTTTTGGGGAAATTCTGGTCGAAGCCGGGGCCATGGACCAAGAAACCCTGGCCAAGGCCCTCGCCAAACAGAAGGAGACCGGCCAGCGCCTTGGTCAGGTGCTCGAAGAGAGCGGCATTATTACCGAGCGGGATATCGCGGTGGTGGTGGCCCGCCAATTCGGGTTCAAGACCGTCAGCAATATCGCCAAGCATCCCTTTACCCCGGAGCTCCTGACCCTGATCAGCAGCGAAACGGCACTCAAGAAGTTGATCTTCCCCCTCAAGGTCGAGGACAAAATCCTGTCCCTGGCGATGGTCAATCCTCTCGACATCCCCACCCTCGACGACCTCTCGTTTCGCACCAGCCTGCGGATCATGCCGTATGTCACCACCCCGAGCGAGATTATCGATGCGGTCAACCGTCACTATCTGAAGACCGGTCAGCAGTCGAATCGGGAATGGTGGACGATTCTGGTCGCCGACAATCAGGAGCTGATCCGTTCGACCATCTCCGCTGCCCTGAAAAAGGAAGGTTTTGTCGTCGTGACGGCGTCCAACGGCTCCGAGGCCCTGGAAACGGCCATGCAGCAGCCACCCCATCTGGTGATCGCGGATATGCTGATGCCGCGCATGGACGGCCTGGAACTGTTTCGGTCCATGCAAGCGAATGTGGCTCTCCGGCAGGTTCCCGTGATCTGTCTTTCATCCCGATCCACCGCGGAGGAAGAAGCGCGACTGCTCGATTTGGGATTTTTCGATTTCATTGCCAAGCCGATCAACCAACTGCGGCTGGTGGCGCGGGTCAAGCGTGCCATTCGCACCGTCTACGGCCAGGCTGCACCCGGCGACAAGCAGTGAACCGGGCAGGGTAAAGCCTCGGTAGCTGAAAAAACCATCACAAAACGGGAAAATGGCTTGCCAAAGGACGGAACTCCATTATTATAACAATAACCGGATAAGTAATAAATTCGGACCAAGTTATCCGTCCCCAGAGGAGGACGTCATGCGTATCGATATTCTGTGCAAACCCGAAGTCAACGGTCGTTGTGAAAAGACATTGGAAAACGTGCGTCAGGCCCTTGAAGACCTGAGCGTCGAGGCGGAAGTTCATCTTTTCAGGGATTCCAGGAAGATGATCGATTACCGGGTCTACGTCTCACCGGCCCTGCTGATCGATGACACCGTGCGGATCGCCGGCCGGGTTCCCGAAATCGCCGAAATCGAACGGCTGATCGTCGAGCGTCCCCGCTACCGCCGGCGTCTGCTGAAAGTTGCCTGAAGGTATTGACCCGAGGCCGACCAAGCCCCTCCGCGAGTGCGGGGGGGCTTTACTTTTGGCGGCGGCTCGGGTAGCTTCAAGAAAATTTTCCAATCAGGGAACGGGCATTGCCATGGCAACTATTCTGCTGGTCGACGACGTCGAGCTGTTTCTGGAGCTGGAGCGCTCTTTTCTGGAGGGGAGCGGCCATCGCCTCGTCACCCTGACCTCCGGCGAGGCGGCTTTGGAGCGGTTGGCCGAGATCGACCCGACCCTGCTCCTGCTTGATCTCTACATGCCAGGGATCGACGGGGACGAGGTCTGCCGGCGCCTTCGGCAGGAGCAACGGTGGGCGGCGCTGCCGGTCATCATGGTCACCGCGGCCGGCAAGGAGGAGGATATCCGCAAGTGCCTGGCGGCCGGCTGCGACGATTACCTCACCAAGCCGGTGAACAAGAAAGACCTGGTGGAAAAAGTTTCGCGGCTTTTGGGGCAGGTGCGGGGGCGCACCGAACCGCGGGTTGCCATCGACCTGCACGTCCAGCTGCGCAGCGATGGCAAATGCCTGGCGGCCCGGGCCCGGGACATATCGCGCAACGGCATCTATGTCAAGAGTGCCAGTCCGCTTGAAATCGGCGCGGCGGTGGAAGTCATTCTGGACCTTCCCGACCAGCGGGCGCTGACG
>JBBQBQ010000324.1:0-2722 GCA_038317685.1 Desulfuromonadales bacterium
CGTCTACTGCGGGTCGATTCCGGAAAACCTGCTTGAATCGGAACTCTTCGGTTATGAGACCGGGGCCTTCACCGGCGCTAAAAAAGGCGGGAAGCCGGGGCTCATCGAGCTCGGCCACCACGGGACGGTGTTCTTCGACGAAATCGGCGACATCCCCCTCAACCTCCAGGTCAAGCTGCTGCAGGTCATTCAGGAACGGAAGTTCATGCGCATCGGCGGTCAGAAAGAGATCGAAGTCGACATCCGCATCCTCGCCGCCACCAACCGTGACCTGCGCAAGGGGCTGGCGGAGAAGAGCTTCCGCGAGGACCTTTACTACCGCCTCAGCGTCGTTCCGCTGGTGATCCCGCCGCTGCGTCACCGCCCCGAGGAGATTCCGGAACTGGCGCGAAACTTTCTAAAGAAGCTCAACGGCCGCTTCCGCTTCCGCAAGACCCTCGCCCCGGAGGTTTTTGAGGCCTTGCAGGACTACCTGTGGCCGGGAAATATCCGCGAACTGGAGAACCTCATCGAACGCCTGGTGGTGACGACCTCCACCGACCAGATCGGCGTCGAGCATCTCCCCGATTACCTGCGGATCAAGGCCGCCGGAGCCGATCCCGGCGAGGGGGAGGAGATCACCAACCTGAAACAGGCCACCGACAACTTTGAGAAGAAGCTGCTGCAGCGGGCCGTCGAAAAATACCGGACCACCTACAAGATCGCCGCCGCCCTGGGCCTCAACCAGTCGACGGTGGTGCGCAAGCTCCAGCGCTACGGTCTGGGAGGGCGCACCGAACCTTCCGCCTGACCAACTGCCAGGGCGGAGCCACGAAACTACCAACCAACAGGAGGTTGTCAACCATGCTGAAGGGAACTGAACTCCCCGTGACCGGAACCGCCCCCGGGGCTCAAACCAAACGCCTGCTTCAAGAGAAACAACGCTACGTCTCCCAGGGGGTGTCGAACCTCGCCCCGATCTTCGTGGAAAGCGCCAAGGGTGCGGCGCTGCGCGATATCGACGGCAACGTCTACCTCGACTTCTACGGCGGGATCGGCGCCGTCAACGCCGGGCACTGCCCCGAGGAGGTCGTCGCCGCCATCAAGGATCAGGCCGACAAGCTCCTCCACAGCTGCTTCATGGTGACCATGTACGAGCCGTACGTGGCCCTCGCCAAGCGCCTGGTGGAGATGACCCCGGGCAGCGGGGAAAAGAAGGCGATGTTCGTCAACAGCGGCGCCGAGGCGGTGGAAAACGCCGTCAAGATCGCCAAGGCTGCGACCAAGCGCCCCGGGACCATCGCCTTCGAGGCCGGCTATCACGGCCGCACCCTGCTGGCCATGACCCTGACCAGCAAGGTCCGCCCCTACAAGTACGAATTCGGCCCCTTCGCCCCCGAAGTCTACAAGGTGCCGTCGGCCTACTGCTACCGCTGCATCTTCCGCTCCACCTATCCCGACTGCGGCCTCCACTGTCTGGAGTACTTCGACCGCTTCTTTGTCAGCGAGGTCGCCCCCGAAAATATCGCGGCAATGATCATCGAGCCGGTGCAGGGAGAAGGAGGCTTCATCGTCCCGCCTCCGGAATTTCTGCCGGGGCTGAAGGCAATTTGTGAAAAGCACGGTATCGTTTTTATCGCCGACGAGATTCAGACCGGCTTTGCCCGGACCGGCAAGATGTTCGCCGTTGAAAATTTCGGCGTCGTCCCCGACCTGATGACCCTCGCCAAGTCGATCGCCTCCGGACTTCCCCTGTCCGCGGTCGTCGGCAAAGCGGAGTTGATGGACGCTCCGACCGCCGGGCGCATCGGCGGGACCTTCGGCGGCAACCCCGTGGCCTGCGCGGCGGGCCTGGCGACCCTCGACCAACTGGAGAAAGCCGACCTCTGCGGCCGGGCGGTGGAGATCGGCGCCAAACTCCGCAACCGCCTCCAACAGCTGCAGGAGCGCTACCCGCAGATCGGCGACGTTCGCGGCCTCGGCGCCATGGTGGCCGCCGAGTTCGTCACCGATCGGGCCGCCAAGACCCCGGCCAAGGAGGCGGTGACGGCGATCATCCAGGCCTGCTTCCGCCGCGGCCTGCTGGTCATGGGCGCCGGAATCTTCGGCAACGTCATCCGCTTCCTGCCGCCGCTGGTCCTCACCGACGCCCAACTGGACAATGGCCTGGCCATCTTCGAGGAAGCCCTCGCCGAGGTCTTCAAGGCCTGAGACCGCTGTCAAACCATCTCGGGTGGTTCAGCACCGGCCACCATTGACCGTAGCCAAAGGAAATACAGCCATGTCAAAAGGAGGAAGTATGTTCAGACGCGTGTCGACGATCCTCGGTTCCATCGTCATCAGCTCTTCCCTGGTCACCGCCGCCTTCGCCGCGCCGGTGGTCAAGATCGGCAACATCGAGCCCCTCTCCGGGCCGTCGGCTTCGGTCGGCATCCAGGGGAAGAACGCCCGCGACATGGCCGTTGAGGAGATCAACGCCGCCGGCGGCATCAAATCCCTCGGCGGGGCCAAGATCGAGATGATCTACGCCGACAGCAAAAGCGATCCGACCGTCGGCGTCAGCGAGGCCGAGCGCCTCATCAACTCCGAGAAGGTCAACCTGCTGACCGGCTGCTGGAACTCGGCCGTCACCTATCCGGCCACCCAGGTCGCCGAGAAGTACGGCATCCCCTTCGTGGTCCCGGTTTCGGTGCGCGACACCATCACCGAGCGCGGCTTCAAATACACCTTCCGCCTCGCCGCC
>JBBQBQ010000325.1:0-2710 GCA_038317685.1 Desulfuromonadales bacterium
TCACCATCACCCCTTGCTCAAACTGGCAGGTTTGGTTCGGAATGGGTGGCAACCTTGCGTCGGAATGACTGGCAAGTTTGGTTCGGAATCAGTGGCAACTTTGCGTCGGAATCGGTGGCAACTTTCGCTCGGAATATGCAATCGGCGCCCAGAGTTACGGAGGCAAGGTCAACCGGGGTCAAAAATTGCTTGCTGCCGCCGTAGGCGCCACCGCCCGCCTGTCGCCGCCAGCCTGGGGAGGCATAGGCTTGGCCGGAAAGATCTATTTCGCGCCGAAAATATTATCAGGCCTGGACAGTGAAGGGTTGCTGGAAGGAGCGTTGCGGGTCGGCTACCACTTGACCCCCAAAGTTCAAATCTATCTCGGCTACCAGAACCTCCGGGCCGATTTTGAGGGCGAGGGGACCCGGGCCCTTGACGAGGATCTCCGAATCGGGTTCGAGGCCCAGTTTTAACCCGGTCGTATCGGGCTCATCTAAGTCAGGCGCGTTCTTCGGGGGACGCGCCTTTTTTAGTGGCCGCAAAGGTGCCGGGCGGGGGCCAGCTCGCCCCCGCCGGTGCGTCAACTGCGTAACCGGGAACCGCGGCCGATCAGAAACGCCGTCCAGCCGAAGAGCGCCAGACTCATGGCGCCGGCAGCGAAAAAGGCCATCCCCAGGGAAAGGTCGCCGACCCCGAGAATGGCATGGCGAAAGCCGTCGATGAGGTAGAAAAGGGGGTTGAGGTGGGATAGTCCTGCCCAGCGAGGGGGGAGGATCGAGATCGGATAGAAGACGCCGCCTAGATAGATCAAAGGCAGGATGATAAAGGTGCTGAACATCGACAGCGAGTCGAAATTGTGGGCATAAATGGCGGCGACGAGGCCGAACTGGGCAAACAGAAAACTCGCGAGAGTGGCCATGGCCAGTGCCGCCAGCGGATCGACCCAGGGAAGGGCTGTAAAGAAGGTCGAGATGCCCCAGGTGGCCAGGCCGACCAGCAGGCCGCGCAGCATTGCAGCGAGTGTGTAAGCGAGAATGAACTGTGGAGGGGTGACCGGAGTCACCAGCAGATCGACGATGTTCCCAAGATAGCGGGACATGAAGAGGCTGGAGGAGGTGTTGGAGAAAGAATTGTTGATGACGCCCATGAGGATCAATCCCGGGACGACGAACTGAGCATAGCTGAATCCGGGAAGGACGCTGATCCGGTCGCCGAGGGTGGCGCCGAAGATAAAGAGATAGAGGGCTGCGGTGATGATCGGCGTGAGTATCGTCTGCGAAGCGACCCGCAAAAACCGCCGAATTTCCTTCTGCAGGAGGGTGTAAAAAGGGAGCCAGGCAATGAAGGGCCGGACTTCCATCACTGCTTCTCCTGGGCGTTGGCAAGACCGGTCAGTTTGAGGAAAACGTCTTCCAGCCCGCTGCGGTGAGTTTCGATGTCGGTCACCGTCACCCCGCTCCGACAGAGGATCGCCAAGATCTCTCCGGGGCCAGGTTCCCCGTCGAGGGGGATGGCCAGGGTGCGACCGTCCTGGCCGAGACGCGCCGGGAGGGTCGCCAGTTCATCAGGGAGGGTAACCACAGGTTCCGCCAGGGTGATGCGCAGTTCCCGCCCGCCGAGCCGTTCGAGAAGATCCACGGTCGGTTCCAGGGCAATCAATTCGCCACGATTCATGATAGCGAGCCGCCCGCACATCTGTTCCGCTTCTTCCAGGTAGTGGGTCGTCAGCAGGATGGTCGTTCCCGCGCGATTGATCTCCCGCACGAAGTCCCAAAGGGAATGACGCAGTTCAACGTCGACCCCGGCGGTCGGTTCGTCGAGGATGAGGAGCGGCGGTCGGTGAATCAGCGCCTTGGCCACCATAAAGCGGCGCTTCAAACCGCCCGAAAGCTTGATCATGATCTTGTGGAGATGCGGGCCCAGTCCCAGCCGCTCGATCAACTGACCGCGCCACCGCGGATCATCGGGAACCCCGTAGTAGCCGCTGTGAAAACGCAACGCCTGGTCGATGGTGAAGAAGTTGTCGATAACGATCTCTTGGTGCATGACCCCCACCAGCCGGCGGGCATCGCGGTATTGCCGCTGGTTGTCGTAACCGAAGATTTCGACCGTGCCGGAACCGATGCGGGTCACTCCGGCAATCATATTGATGGTGGTACTTTTACCGGCACCGTTGGGTCCAAGAAGACCGAAGATCTCGCCGGGAGGAAGATTGAAGGAAAGGTCACGTACTGCCCCAAAGTCCCCATATTTTTTGGAAAGCTGACGGATGGCGAGGGCAGACAGGGTCATTGCGAAGCGGCGGCAGGGTTCGGTCGTTTACCGAAAAAGAAGGCGACCCAGATGCCGATTTCATAGAGGCAATAACAGGGGACGGCCAGAGCGATCTGGGAAAAGACATCCGGCGGGGTGAGGACGGCGCCGGTGATGAAGGCGATGATCAGTGCGAATTTGCGCTGGCGCCTCAGCCAGAGGTGGTCGACGATTCCCATCCGTGCCAGAATGAAGATGACGATCGGCAGTTCGAAGACCAGACCGAAGGCGAGGAGGAGCCGGCTGGAAAAAGCCAGATACTGGCCCATGGAGAGCATGGCGATGGCATCGCCGGTCGAGGTGCCGTAACCGATCAGAAAGGTGAAGATGGTCGGGAAGACGAAAGTGAAGCCGAAATAGGCACCGACCCCGAAACAGAAGCAGCTGGCGACGACAAAGGGAATGGCGAAGCGCT
>JBBQBQ010000326.1:0-2654 GCA_038317685.1 Desulfuromonadales bacterium
CTCGGCGGCCGGGCCGAGGGGGTCAGCGGCGCGGCCCTCGCCAAGGCCGCGGCCCTTCTCGGGGGCCTCTTCATCCTCTCCCGCTACGGCTTGAAGCCGCTGCTGCGCGGAGTCCTCAAGGCGCGTTCGCCGGAGCTTTTCCGGCTGCTGGTGCTGGCCCTGGTCCTCGGCACCGCCTGGGTCACCGCCGAGGCCGGGCTGTCGCTGGCGCTGGGCGCCTTTTTGGCCGGCCTGGCGCTGGCCGAGTCCCCCTACGCCCACCAGGCGCTGGGGGACATCCTGCCCTTTCGCGACACCTTCCTGGCGGTCTTCTTCGTCTCCATCGGCATGCTCGTCGACCTGGGGCTGGTCGCCGGCCATTGGCACCTGATCCTCGGGCTGTGCCTGGCGTTGGCCCTCCTCAAGGCGACGGCCGCCGGGGCCGCGGCGCGGATCTCCGGCTTTCCGGCCCGCATCGCCCTGCTGGCGGGACTTCTCCTTTTCCAGGCGGGCGAATTCTCCTTCATCCTCCTCAAGGAGGCCTTGACCCTGAAACTCCTCTCCCCCGAGCTCTACCAGACGAGCCTGGCGGTCATCGCCCTGACCATGGTCGCCACCCCGCTGCTGGCCCGCCATGCCCCGGCCCTGGCCGCCGCCCTCGCCGGCCGGCTTGGCTGGCGAAACCAGGTTGCGCCGGAACTGCTCGAGGAGACCGCCAACCTGAGCGGCCACGTCATCATCGCCGGCTACGGTCTCACCGGGCGCAACGTCGGCCGGACGCTGCGGGAATCGAGTCTGGCCTACCTGTACATCGAACTCAACGGCGAACTGGTGCGGCAGGGACGGGCCGCCGGCGAGTTCATCCTTTACGGCGACGCCACCTCCCCGGCGGTCCTCGCAGGGGCCGGGCTCGGGCGGGCGCGGGCCCTGGTCCTGGCCATCAACGATCCGTCGTCCCTGGCCCGCGCCATTCGCACCGCCCGGGAGGGCCACCCCGACCTCTACATCCTCGCCCGCACCCGCTTCGTCGGGGAGCTCGACTACCTGACCAAGCTCGGCGCCGACCAAGTGATCCCTGACGAGTTCGAGGCGAGCCTGCAGCTGACCGCCTTCCTGCTGCGCCGCTTCGGCATCGGCGAAGGGATGATCCTGCAGCGCCTCGCCGCCCTGCGCCGGGAGCACTACCAGAACTTCCGACGGGAGGACGCCCCGCCCGATCTGGCCGCCTACCTGTCGGTCCTGGAGGGGGGGCAGATCGAATTCCAGGCCCTCCCTGGCGACTCCCCCTGCCTGGGGCGCACCCTCGGCGAGCTGGAATTCGGCACCAGAACCGGCACCATGGTGGTCGGCGTGATCCGCCAGGAGCACATCAGTTACGGCCCAAGCGCCGATCTTCTCCTGGAACCGGGGGACACGCTCCTGCTTCTCGGCACCTCCGACGATGTTCATAAAGCCCGGGAACTCCTGCACGGCCATCCCCTCTGATCCTTGCCGACGCGGCCGCCTCCTCCCAAAATGAATCTCCCCCATTGTCATCCAGACCACCGTCTCTCCCGGATCTTTCCGATTCGGATCGAACACACCGGGAACCACGCAGCGGAATTTTCCCGGGTGCCGTTGACATCCTCCCAAAAGCGGGCAATAGTTAGTCAAGAAAAAAACCAAACGGTCTGTTTTTTCGGAGAGACGGAGATGGGCAGCAAAGGTGATATCTCCCGCGAAAAGATTCTGCAAGCGGCGGCCGGCATCTTCCACCGCCAGGGCTTTGCAACGACGACGGTCGAGGATCTGCTGCGGGCCACCGGCACCACCAAGGGGAAGCTCTACTTCCACTTCGCCGGGAAAGAGGCGATCTGCCTGGAGGTTCTGCGACGGGAGCAGGCCCTCTTCCTGCACTTTCTCGACGCGACCCTGACCGGGACAACCCCCGGCGCCGGGATCGACAATTTTTTCCGGCAGGCCCTGGCCAAAAACCGCGACCGGCATTTTATCGGCGGCTGCCTCTTCGGCAACACCGCCCTGGAAGCGAGCGACACGGCGCCGGCCTTGGCGACCCTGGTCACTGAAGTCTTCGCCGCCTGGGTCGGCAAGATCCTGGTCAAGGTGCAGCAGGCCCAGACCCTCGGCGAAATCCGCCGGGACCTGCCGCCGGCCCAGTTGGCCGAATTGATCGTCGCCACCGTGGAAGGGGGGATCATGCAGGCGCGGCTGCAAAAGGACGAAGGCCCCCTGGCCCGCATCCTCGATTCGCTGCGGGCCCTACTGGAACTCAATGTCGACAGCGAGAAGAAATCGCCGAAGGGCAAACAAGGCCGTTAAAATGAAAAACACCCGTTGCACCTCGGCAACAAACTGGATAGCCTACCCAAGGTGGGGAGAGCGAGTCCCCGGACCCCGTCAACCGCTCCACCACCCAACTGAGGAGAGTTCACCTTGAACGACTACTACGACCCCCAGGACCTGACGAAATTTGCCGAAATCGGCAGGGAGGCCCCGGAACTGGCCAAAAAGTTCTTCGACTACTACGGCAGCGTCTTTGCCGAAGGGGAATTGACGGAACGGGAAAAGGCCCTGATCGCCTTGGCAGTCGCCCACGCCGTGCAGTGTCCCTACTGCATCGACGCCTACAGCGTCACGTGCCTGGAAAAAGGCTCCGACATCGAACAGATGACCGA
>JBBQBQ010000327.1:0-2649 GCA_038317685.1 Desulfuromonadales bacterium
GGTACAACAGATAAACGTTGAGGGCGATGATCAGCGCGGCGGCGAGCCAGGCGAGGGTCGTCGTGGTCCGCCAGTTGACGAGGTCTCCCATCAGGTCGCGGCGCCGGGTGAAGAGGATCAGGGGGATGACGGCGAAGGGGAGACCGAAGCTGAGGACGACCTGGCTGATGACCAGGGTGCGGGTCGGATCGAGACCGAGGAAGATGACGATCAGCGACGGCACGATGGTGACCAGGCGCCGCAGCCAGACCGGAATCCGCCGTTCGATGAAGCCCTGCATGACCACCTGCCCGGCCATCGTCCCGACCGTCGTCGAGGCGAGACCGGCGGCCAGGAGGGAAACGGCGAAAACCCAGCCGGCAGCGCTGCCGAGGAGGGGCTGCAGAGTCCGGTGGGCCTCCTCGATGGAGGCGATGTCGCTCAGGCCCCGTTCATGGAAGGTGGAGGCGGCCATCATCAGCATCGCCGCGTTGACGAAGCCGGCGACCCCCATGGCGATGGTGACGTCGGCAACCTCGAAGTAGAAGAGGCGCCGCTTCTGACGGGGATCGGCGACCACGATCCGTCCTTGCGTGAGAGACGAATGGAGGAAGATGACGTGAGGCATGACGGTGGCGCCGAGGATGCCGGCGGCCAAAAGGACGCTTTCGGCTCCGGCGAACCCCGGAACGACGGCATGATAGGCGACCTGCGTCCAGTCCGGCCGGCCGAGAAAGGTCTCGATCACGTAGCAGAAGGCGATGACGCCGAGAAGGGCGGTAATGACCGCTTCCAGGGGCCGAAAGCCCCGGGACTGCAGGGCCAGGATCAGGAAGGTGACGACGGCGGTGAGCAGGCCGGCAATCCACAGCGGCATGCCGAAGAGGAGGTTGAAGCCGACCGCCGCGCCGATGAATTCGGCGAGATCGGTCGCCATCGCCACCAGCTCCATGAGGATCCACATGGTCCAGGTCAACGGCCGGGGGAAGTGGGCGCGGCAAAGTTCGGCGAGGTTGCGGCCGGTGGCGATGCCGAGCTTCGCCGACAGGGCCTGGATCAGCATCGCCATCAGGTTGCTGGCGACGACCACCCAGAGCAGGAGGTAACCGAACTTCGCCCCCCCTTCGATGTTGGTGGCGAAGTTGCCTGGATCGACGTAGGCGATGCTGGCGATGAAGGCCGGACCGAGGAACGGCAGGAGCCGCCCGAAGCCCCGCTGGGAGCCCCCACCGGCGAGGACCTGACCGGCGGCGGTCAGGGTCTTGCGATCGCCGGAGGCCGGAGGCCCCTGCCGGTTGGGGGTTGAATCAGTCATGGAGGTCCTTCCAAATAATCCGGTTAACCTCAGAGGCCGCAGGCTAACCCGGATGATGCGCTGGTCATCAGCAGATTTTCAAGGGTATATCTGCGTCATCTGCGGATCAAACAGGTTTTGCCCGGCATCGCCGGGTTTTTCCCGATTTGTTGGTCGAAACCGTCCCCGTCATTCCAGCGGCTAGCGGTAAGACGGACCGAGGACGACCTGGACCAGATCGTCGGGGCGCAGCCAGCGGGCGAAGGCGGCCTGGACCTCGGCGGCGCTGACCTGCTGGTAACGGCGGCCGGCACGCAGCGGTTCGTCGAGGGGGAGTTCGGCGACGGCCAAGGCCAGCAGGTCGCCGCCGATCTGGTCGAGACCGGACCGAGCCAAAGTCAGCTGGCGCAGCAGCAGGGTCTTGGCCTGGCTCAGTTCGGCAACGCTGACCGGGGCGCTCTGCATCTGCTTGAGATCGCGCACCACCAGGGTCCGCGCCTGGCCGACATTCTGCGGGTCGCAGGCATAGAAGGCGCCGAAGCTGGAGCGGGTCTTGCCGAAGTGAAAGAGCGCCTCGACCGAATAGACCAGCCCCGCCTCCTCCCGCAGGTCGTGGTAAAGGCGGGTGGCGTAGAAGGCCCCGGCGAGGATGTGGCCGCCGACCTCCAGGGCGTACTGATCGGGGTGGCCGCGCGTCAAGCCGAGGGTCTGGGCGAGGGTCACCTCATCCTGCACCCGGCTGGAGTCGGGGACGCTGTGGACAGAAGGGCGGTTCGGCGGGACGGCCGGCAGGTCGATGGTCGGCTGCGGTCCGGTCGCCGTCCAGCCGCCGAAGGCCTTGGCGATGACCGCCCTCGCCCGGGCCGGATCGACGGCGCCGGCGACGACGATGGTCGTCAGGTCGGGGCGGAAGACTTGACGGTAGTAGGCGCGGACCTCGTTGAGGGTCAAGGCCCGGACCCCGGCGGGGGTCGCCTGGCGCAGGGTCGGGTCGTCCGCCGGGTAGAGCCCCTGATGGAGGGCGCGCCGCGACAGGTAGCCGGGGCTCTCCAGTTTGCCGGCCAGGGAGCGGGCGGTCTGTTCCCGCACCGTCCGGAAAGCGGCTTCGGGGAGGGCCGGGCGAAGGAGGTTGTCGGCGAGGAGGCCGACCCCCGCCTCGAAGTGGTCGGCGAGGACCTGCAGGGAGAAGCTGGTCCCGGCGCTGGCATCGGCGGCAATGGCGTCGAGGGCCTCCTGGTAGGCGAGACGGTCGAGGCTGGTGGAGCCGTAGTCGAAGAGGTCGCCGAGGATTTCATCGACCCCCTCCTTGCCTTTGGGGGTCTGCATCTCCGCGTTGCTGCGCACCTGTCCAAAGAGGCTGACGGTGCTGCTGATGT
>JBBQBQ010000328.1:0-2635 GCA_038317685.1 Desulfuromonadales bacterium
GCTGGGTCTGAGCTACAAAGCGGCCTGGAGGCTCAAGCACAAACTCATGCAGGCGATGTTCGAGCGCGAAGAAACGACGGTTCTGGCCCAGCGGGTCGAGATCGACGATGCCTACTTGGGCGGGGAACGCTCCGGCGGCAAGGTCGGTCGCGGCTCGGAGAACAAGGTGCCCTTCATTGCGGCGGTGGAAACCAGTCATGACGGACATCCGCTGCGAGCGGTTTTTAGCCGGGTGACTACTTTCAGCAGCCATGCCGTTGACCAATGGGCCAAGAGTCACTTGGCGCCGACGGCGCTGGTCGTTTCGGACGGCCTGAATTGCTTCCGCGCGGTCACCAAGACTGGATGCAGCCACCAGCGAAAGGTGGTCGGTGGTCAGCGAAGAAGTACCGACATGGGCTGCTTTCATTGGATCAACACCATCCTGAGCAATCTTAAGACGGCCATGGCCGGAACGTATCATGCGTTTGACTCCGACAAATATGCGCATCGCTATCTAGCCGAGTTTCAGTATCGGTTCAACAGGCGGTTCGACCTCCGCAGCATGCTGCCAAGACTGGTGTTCGCCTGTGTCTCAATCGGCAAGCGGCCCGAGGGCTGGCTTCGCCAAGCTGAGAATTGGACCTAATCAGGAAATGAAAATGATTTCGGACGGCAACTCAGACGTCAATTTTACCCCGTTTCTGAATTATTAGATAGCGCGGGTTCAATTCGGAGTGCACCGCGTGGAATAATTTCAGCGTAGCACTCGGCGCGGCGCTCCGGGTCGGACCAAGGCAAATGGCTTTAAAAACTGGTCGGGACAAGTCAGTTCCCCTTGGAGTCGGCTTGTCTTTTCTCGTGAACACGGGTTGTCAGGCAAAACCCGGTTCTTATTAAACTCCACTTCCTAAACGCCGGGACGGCCCAACCTGCTTCCAACAGGTTGGGCCGTCCCGGTTGTCGTGTCGAAATCAAGTCCTGAATTAATCAATAGATTAGGCCCTCGCCCGCAAAGGTCAGCGGCCGCGTGCTGGCGGGGGTGGTCTCCCATACACGGCCGTATTGTCCCTCAGCGAAACATCCGGCGAAAGAGGCCCTTCTTCTCCTGCTCCCGCTTCTCCAGAACCTGGTGCAGCCCCTTGCGGGCGAGGACCTGGCGGGCGTCGAGCTTGAGGGCCTTGTTGAATTCTCCTTCGGCGAGGTTTTCTTGCCCCGCCTCGAAGAGCATCCAGCCCTTGAAGGTGTGACCGTCGGGGGTGCGCTCCAGCGTCAGGGCCCGGTTGATCATCTGCCGGGCCTTCTCCTGCATGGCACGACTGGCGGCGTTTTGCGGATTGCGGAAGATCGCCCAGGCCAGGTGAGCCAGGTAATCGCCGTTGTTCGGATTGATGTTGCAGGCGTCCTGCAAGGCCTTTTCAGCATTGTCCCACTCTTCCATTTCGATGAAGATCTTCCCCGATTGGGATTGGACCTGGGCCTGGAAGCGATCGTCCCCCTTATGACCAAGGCCGACCCGCTCCGATCCCAGCAACTCGTCATAGCGCTCCTTCTTAACCACGTCGGAGAGGGTGTTGTAGGCGTTGGCCACCGTCGCCAACAGATCCTGGATCAGCGTCGCTTCCTCCCCGACCAGCCGCATCAGGGCGTCCGGACCGAACTGACGGGTGATGGCGAAGTAGCGCTCCTTGAGCTGTTCGAAGCTGAAGTTCGCCGGCGTCAGGCCGAAGACCTGGTAATAGTTCTTCCCCTTCAGTTCGGATGAGAGCTTTCGCACCTTACCGGCCAGCACCTCTTCCTCACTGACGGCCTCCGGCCCTGGCGGTGGCGAGGGCGGCTGTACCGGCAACTCACCGCCGGAAGCCTGATCGACAACATCGGTAAAATGTTCGAGCGGGGCCTCTGCCTCCGGCGCCTCCACCTCGGCCGGCACCGCGTTGAAGAGGGTGCGCAGCGGCAGGTTGATGGGCTTGGTCGGCATCAGCGGCTGGTCGGCGTAGTTGAGCATGTCGAATATCTGCAAGGTCTGCAACAGAGGGAAGAGGCTCTCTTTCCCCTCGAAAGCGGCAAAAAGTGTGCGGCTGCCGTCGAGGCGGACAAGGGCCCGTTTCTCCTCATCGTTGAGAGGGAGAAAGTTGATGAAGCGGTAGTAGCTCGGGGTGAAGGCTGCGTAGCGACGGGCATTTACGGCCAAAAATTGGCGCAGGGCCGCCTGGGGCGGGTGACAATGGTAGCCGCGGTAGATCAGGAACGGCACGTTGAGGGTCACGACCTGCAGGCCGGCGGGAACCGCCACCACCTGTCGCCGAACCGCGAGCAGCGGCCGGTCGAAGGTCGCAATCAGTTCATTCCCAAGGTAGCTGAGTTTCTCCTCGAGAAGGGTGGGGTAATCGAGACAGCCGAGTTGCACCATGGTGTCGTGGCGGTGGTCGCCGACGGTGATGTAATAGCTGTATTCCTCTGCGGAGATCAAACCCCGGTGCCGTAGGTAGTCCCCGAAATCCAGGACCGTCAACCCCGGCCGCAGGACGATGGGGGTCCCGTTGAGGAAGGTGATAGTCCGCTCCCCGTCGCCCAGGGTCAGGTGAAGCAGTCCCGAAAACCTCTCCCGGTAGGCCGTCAGCAGCTGCTGGTCGAAGGAGATGGGCGGCGGTTC
>JBBQBQ010000329.1:0-2615 GCA_038317685.1 Desulfuromonadales bacterium
ATCCTGGTCTGCCTGCTGCCCCTGACCGCCGCGACCGAAAACATCCTCAACGCGGCGACCTTCGCCCGGCTGCCGAAGGGCGCCTATCTGATCAATGCGGCCCGGGGGAGCCATCTGGTCGATGCGGACCTGCTGGCAGCCCTCGCCGACGGGCAGCTTTCCGGTGCCCTCCTCGATGTCTGCCGCGAGGAACCTCTCCCGCCTGATCACCCCTTCTGGACCCATGACCAGGTCACCTTGACCCCCCATATCGCCAGCCTGACCAACCCCGATTCGGCGGCGCTGCAGGTCCTCGAAAACTACCGGCGGGCCCTCTCCGGGGAGCCGCTCCTCCATCCGGTCGACCTCCGGCAGGGGTATTGACCCTGGGGAGGGTTCAACCCGCCGCCCAAGGATTAAAGCAACGAGTCAAATTTTGCTTTACATCCCCAAAGGGGTTGAGCAGTATTCAAAGGCAAGTCGAAATTTTTCGCTGCGTCCGCTGCGCCGTCGCGAGATCGGTTGTCGCAAACAGGTTAAATTTTTGGGTTGAAGGAGGGACTGATGAAACAATCGATGGGAGCGAAGACCCTGGCGATGCCCTGTCCGGTCTGGCTGGTCGGAACTTATGACGAGGCTGGTCAGCCGAACCTGATGACCGTCGCCTGGGGGGGGATCTGCTGTACCCAACCCCCCTGCCTGGCGGTGTCGCTGCGCAAGGCGACCCACAGCTACGCCGCCATCGAGACCCGCAAATCCTTCACCGTCAACATCCCCGGGGCGGCCCAGGCGGCGCAGGCCGATTTCGTCGGCATCACCTCCGGGCGTGACACCGACAAGTTCGGCGTCTGCGGCTGGACGGCGGTTCCCAGCCTTTTGGTTGACGCCCCCTATGTTGCTGAGGTGCCGCTGATCATCGAGTGCCGGCTCCTCCATACCCTGGAAATCGGCCTTCACACCCAGTTCGTCGGGGAGATCGTCGACGTCAAGGCCGACCCGGCGGTCCTCGGCGCCAAGGACTACCCCGACATCACCAAGGTCCAGCCTTTTATCTGGGACTCGGCCCATCGCCGTTACTTCGCCCTCGGCGAATCCCTCGGCAAGGCCTGGGAGATCGGCAAGGCGCTGCAGACGGAAGAGTCGCCATGAAGGTCGTCGCCCTGCTGGGGAGCCCGCGCCCCGGCAGCAACAGCACCGCCATCGCCCGCCGGGTGCTGCAGACCGCCGCCGAAGGGGGCGCCGAAACCTGCGCCTTCGAGCTGAACCGCCTCACCTATCGCGGCTGCCAGGCCTGCTACGCCTGCAAGACCGGTCGCGACGACTGCATCCTGAATGACGATCTGAGGGAGGTCCTGGCGACGGTGCGGGATGCCGACGCCGTTGTCCTCGCTTCGCCGGTCTACTACGGAGAGGTCACCAGCCAGCTCAAGGGCTTCATCGACCGCACCTTTTCCTACCTCACTCCCGACTACCGGACCAGCCCCCAGCCGAGCCGCCTGGCCCCGAAACGCCTGGTCTTCGTCCTCACCCAGGGGCGCGACGACGAGGCGGCTTTCGCTGATATCTATCCTCGTTACGAAATGTTCCTCAAATGGCTCGGTTTCACCGAGACCCGGCTGATCCGCGCCTGGGGGATCGGCCCCGGCGCTGGCTGTGCGGTCGTGGAAGATAGCTTGCGCCAAGCCGACGAGGCGGCCCGGCAGCTGCTGGCCTGAACGGCCGGGGAGGGCAAGATGGAAGGATCGATCCGCCGGGAAATCGGCCGCTTTGTGAACGAGAGCCCCGCCAACCGCTTTGCCGAAGGGGGAGAGCCGTACTTCGACGAGCCGTTGGTCGGCTTCGCCGCGGCCTCCGATCCGCTCTTTTCAGACTACCAAAAGATCATCGGCCCCTTTCACCAGACCCCGCAGGAGGTGCTGGCGGGGGCCTGCGGCGAAGGGGTGCAGGCCGCCTCGGTCATCGTCTGGGTCCTGCCGATCACCGCGCCGACCCGCCTCAGCAACCGTCCCGAGACGGTCTTTCCCTCAGCTGCATGGGCCCGCACCCGGACCTTCGGTGAAAAGTTCAACGTCGCCCTGCGCCGCCACCTGACCGGCTGGCTTGAGGAGCGGGGCTACCGGGCCGTGGCGCCTCAGCTCGCCCCGTCCTGGAAGGAGTTTACCGAAACCCCCGTCGGTCGCGCCTCCACCTGGTCGGAACGCCATGCGGCCTACGCCGCCGGCCTCGGCACCTTCAGCCTCAATGACGGTCTCATCACCCCCAAAGGGATCGCCCACCGCCTCGGCACCATCGTCACCGATCTCCCTCTGGCGCCGAGCCCCCGCCCTTATCCCGATCATCTCCACAACTGTCTCTACCATCGCGACGGCAGCTGCGGCCGCTGCATCGAGCGCTGCCCCGCCGGGGCCATCTCGACATCCGGCCACGACAAGGACGCCTGCGGCCGCTACGTCTACACCACCGTCGTCGCGGCGGTGGCGGAGCGCTTCGGCGTCACCGTCACCGGCTGCGGCCTCTGCCAGACCGGGGTTCCCTGCGAGAGCCGGATTCCGCTCGCCGCCCCCCCGAAAGGAGCCACACCCATGACCTCCGGCAATAATTACAGTGCCGCCCACCTCGGTCCCCTGACCAACCTG
>JBBQBQ010000330.1:0-2605 GCA_038317685.1 Desulfuromonadales bacterium
CCGTCGACCCGGCGATGCGTTTCCCGTCGGAGCCTGGAAATGCTGGGACGTGCCAAGCGCATCGTCGTCGACAAGGAAAATACGACCATCATCGACGGCGCCGGTTCGGAAGTCGATATCCAGAACCGGGTCAAGCAGATCCGTTCCCAGATCGATGAGACCAAGAGCGACTACGACCGCGAGAAGCTCCAGGAGCGCCTCGCCAAGCTGGTCGGCGGTGTCGCAGTGGTCAAAGTCGGTGCGGCGACCGAGACTGAAATGAAAGAGAAGAAAGCCCGCGTCGAAGACGCCCTGCATGCCACCCGTGCAGCGGTTGAGGAAGGCATCGTCCCCGGCGGCGGCGTCGCCCTGGTTCGGTGCATCGCGGCGCTGAGCACCATGAAGCTCGGTGGTGAGCAGCAATTCGGTGTCAACATCGTCAAGCGCGCGCTCGAAGAGCCGCTGCGGCAGATCGCCAATAATGCCGGCATGGAAGGCTCCATCGTTATCGACAAGGTCCTGGGTAAAAAGGGCGCTTTCGGTTTCGACGCCTTTGCCGACACCTATGGGGACCTGATTGAAAAGGGGATCATCGACCCGACCAAGGTGGCCCGCAGTGCACTGCAGAACGCTGCTTCCGTGGCCGGGCTGATGCTGACCACCGAGGCAACCATTGCCGAGAGGCCGAAGAAAGATTCGGGGATGTCCGGCGGCATGCCTGGCGGCATGGGTGACATGGGCGGCATGGGCGGCATGGGCGGCATGATGTAAGGATCGCCCCACCTCCACTGAACAGACCAAAGCCCTCCGGATTTCCGGGGGGCTTTGGCGTTGGTCCTTTATTGTCCTCAAGGAAATTCGGGACAGATCACTCGATTTGGAAGGGTTGGCACTCGTCTCGCGACAGAGGGAGAACCATCATATACCGCTCTTCGTTTTTCCGGCGGCAACGGAGATTGATCGCACTGGCGCCCTGGCCTTTGCCGTAAGCGGCGACGATGGCCGCGGCCCGCTGCAGGTCCGGTTCGCTCGGGTCGCCACTGACCAGACCGGTGGGGCCGTCGAAGTCGATGGCCTGCAACAGGGTGTCATCAGGCCGGGCGATGGCCTGGATCGTCTGGTTGGTTTCGAGGTTGCGACCGAGGGTGAGCTTGGCCCGGTCGGAGAGACGGAACTGGCGGCCGAGCTTGAGCAGCTCCACATCGACGGTTGTTGCCTCCGGACAGTAGGCGAAAAGATCTCGCAGGCGGCCGGAGAACGATTTTTCCGTCAACAGGCAGCCGCCCCCCGATGACGGATAGTCGACGAGCCCCCAGCGGCGGGCGAAATCTTTCTGGCGGCCCCGGGTCCGGCCCTGGATATCGAGCAGGCCTTCCCGGTCGACCAGGCCTGCTTCTTCCATCGGCGTGGTGGGCAGCAGCTTGGCGCTTAAGGGGCGCAAGATGCGTTCGGGGAAACCGGAGTGCATGGCCACCGTCTTCAGGGCGTTCAGGTTCTGGCTCATCGGCCGCTGGCCGAGAACTTCGCCGGAAAAGAGAAAATCGAATCCTTCCTCCTCCATGATCACTCCCGCCAGGCGGAACATCAAGGCATGGCAATCGATGCAGGGGTTCAGGTTTTTTCCATAACCGAAAACGGGATTTTTGACGAGTTCGAGATGAACCTCGCTGATGTTCCGCTCCAGGAGCGGAAGCTCCAGCAGGGCCGCCGCTTTGCGGGCCTTGGCGGCACCGAAAAAGGGGGTGACGAAGGCCAGACAGGTGACGGACACTCCCTGCCGTTTGAGGGTCAGGGCCGCCAGGCTGCTGTCGAGACCTCCGGAGAGTAGTCCTAGCCCTTTACTCATATAAAACCTTAAATCTACTTTACTTAGTGACTGGAAATACCCGCCCGGAATCTACCATGATTCACTGGAACCGAGCAACCCTGAACCCTTAGCTTTTACCCACCCCCCCCCAGACCCCGGGAGGTCTTTCACCTTGACAAGGGTAACGCCGGTTTGCCAGAATGGCCTTGATCGAAGGGGCAAACCTCGGGGAACCGGGGGGCGCAAAGCCGCGGGTCCCAGGTCGTTGCCCGGTGCAGGCAATGGCAAGGACAGCCGGGCTGCCGAAATCGTGAGCCGCCGGTTTAGCCGCCCATCGACCCCGTCACCCACAGTGGCGGGTTTTTTGTCGGGCGCCTCGCCGCCCACCGGAGGCATTGATGGCGAAAATCGACAATCTCTTCAAGCTGATGAAACAGCAAGGGGCGAGCGACCTGCATATCTCAGCGGGAGCCCCGCCGATCTTTCGCCTCCACGGGGAGATGCAGCGCCTCAACTATCCAGCGCTGACGGTAGAACAGGCGCGAGGGCTCCTTTTCGAAATCCTCACCGAGACTCAGCGCAAGGATTTTGAGGAGCGCCGCGATCTCGACTTTGCTTACGAACTGCCGGAGGTCGCCCGGTTCCGGGGGAATATCCTCGATACCTACCGCGGGATCGGAGGGGTATTTCGCATTATCCCCAACCGGATTCTGACCGCAGACGATCTGAATCTCCCCGCCGGAGTTCGCAAACTGACCCTCCTCAAGAAGGGGCTGGTGCTGGTGACCGGGCCGACCGGCAGCGGCAAATCGACGACCC
>JBBQBQ010000331.1:0-2450 GCA_038317685.1 Desulfuromonadales bacterium
ACCCCGGCCAGGACCGTGATCCCCAAATGGCTGGCCAACCAGAAGACCAGGCTATTAGCCACGGCGCCGAGGAGACCGGCGCAGAAACAGACGGCGAGTAAGGCACTATTGCGCTGCATCGTTCCTCCGAGGGGACGGGAAGGGTGATTATTCGTGGGCTTCGTTCATGCTTCCGGTACGATACCCCTCCAGGTCCAGGGCCACGTAGGTAAAGCCAGCAGCCTTGAACTCCTTGACCAGTTCGGCCCGCAACTCGAGGTTGAGGAGGCGGGGTATTTCTTCCGCGGCGACTTCAATCCGGGCGATTTCGCCGTGATAGCGGACCCGGTAGCAGCGGAACTTGTTCAAACGCAGAAACGATTCGCAGCGGTCGATGGTGGCGAGCCGTTCGGCGGTGATTTCGGTTCCATAGGGGAAGCGGGAGGAGAGGCAGGCAAACGGCTGCTTGAACCAGTTCGGCAAGCCGAGTTCCCGGGAGAGGTAACGAATTTCGTTCTTGCTGAGGTCGGCCTCCAGGAGCGGAGAGCGGACCGCCAGTTCCTGGGCCGCCCGGCGTCCGGGGCGATAGTCGGCCAGGTCGTCGGTGTTGGAGCCGTCGAGGATTTCCCGGAACCCGAGTTCCCTGGCCTTGTCGCGGCAGACGCCGAAGAGTTCCCGCTTGCAGAAGTAGCAGCGATCCCGGCTGTTGGAGGCGAACCCGGGAATTTCCAGTTCGTTGCTTTCCACCAGGAGCTGGCGGACGCCGAGCGCACCGGCCAAGGACTGACTCTCCTCCAGCTCGCTTCGGGGGAAGGTCGGTGAGGTGGCGGTCAGCGCCAGCACTTTCTCCAGGCCGAGGACGTCGCGGGCGATGCGCAGCAGGAAGGTCGAATCGACCCCTCCGGAAAAGGCGACGACCGCCGAATCCATGGTGGCGAGGATCTCCTTGAGGCGGACGAATTTCCGGTCGAGGGGCACGGTCAAGACTCCAGAATGGGAAGATCGCCAGATTGGGACCGACCGGAGGAGCCTTCAATCTGAAGGAACCTCCGGCGCCGGCACGGTTAAATGTAGTACATGAAACGGTGGTCGAGTTCCTTCTCTATGCCCATCTTTTTTGCATCGTTACAGAGGTCCTCCAGGGTGACCGAAGCGAAGTAGTCGAGGAGCCGTTGGGTCGCCTCCTGCCAGACTTTCTGGGTTACGCACTGGCTGTCAAAGGCGCAGCGCCGGTCGCCCTCGGCACCCTTTTCGCAGTCGACCAGGATCATCTTGGCTTCGGCTGCCAGGACGATTTCCTTAACGCTGATCTCCTCCGGTTTGCGGGCGAGGCTGTAGCCTCCCTGGGGGCCCCGGCGGCTTTTGAGAAGACCGGCCTTCTTGAGGTCCTGGAAAATCTGTTCCAGATAGCGGGGGGAGATCGCCTGGCGCCGGGATATGTCCTTGATCTGTGCCGGCAGGGCGCCGGAGTGGTAGGCCATATCGAACAAAGCCCGCAAACCATAGCGGCTTTTGGTAGATAGTTTCATGGGATTTATCCTCCTTTTTAATAACCACTTATTATTTAGTGAACTTTAGCGCCGACGTCAAGAATTAAACGGTCGCCCCAAGTTGACATCGGAAGCCGCAGGGATAAGTTGACACTGACAAATGCCCATGCAGATGACCCGATGGGACGGGCCAACCGCGAAGGAGATGACAGCAGATGTTACCCGTCCGTCGGGATTCGATCGGTGATCTGACTAGTTGGCACCGGGACCTGGACGATTTGTTACGCAGGACCTTCGGGTCGTTCGGAGAGACCGAGGGGGGAGTGGCGCCGATGATGACGCCGAAAGTCAACACCTACATCCGGGAAGACGTCTACCATCTCGAGGTCGAGCTCCCCGGTCTCGAACGCAAGGATATTGATGTTTCCATCGAAGGAAACCTACTGACCCTGCGCGGGGAAAGGATGATGACCAAGGAGATGAAGGAGCGGGAATATCTGCTGCAGGAAACCCGTTTCGGCTCTTTCCTGCGCCGGGTGAGCCTGCCGGAGGGTGTCAACCCCGATCAGGTGCATGCCTTCTTCCAGAACGGCATCCTCAGCATCACCATGCCGGTCGAAAAGAAATTACCGGGAGGCCGGAAGATAGAGATTGAGGCAGGTCCCGAATTCTCGGGGAAACGGCCGATTCACTAGCCTGCCTGGCCCAGCACCCATCCTGACCGCCGTCCGGCGGCAGACGCCTGTCCCGTTGCCTGGCCCGAAACCGGAGTTTTTCTGAAGCGCTCCTCAAGGCGTTTTTTTTTGACCGGAAGGTCCAGTCCCGGTCTCAGGGCCGGATGACCCGTCCGGCCCGGGTGAGGGTGTCGGCGATGTCGAGCATGTTGGTGGCCCGACCGGCGGCGAGGTGCTCCTGGAGGCCGAAGAATTCCAGACAGAGGCCGCAGGAGGCGATGTCGCTCCCCCGGCACAGCAACTGTTC
>JBBQBQ010000332.1:0-2443 GCA_038317685.1 Desulfuromonadales bacterium
CAACAGCAGGAGGAAGGTCGCCATCGCCAGCAGCCGGCGCTTCATGGGGTCCCCGCCCGGGCCACGGCCAGCCGCTGCAGGATGTCGGGTCGGTGCTTGCGGACGTAGACCAGGATGCCGCCGGTCACCAACCCTTCGAGGATCGAGAGGGGGATCTGGGTTGGCATGAAGGCGAGGTAGATCTGACCGAGGACCGACAGCATCGAATGGTCGCCGTGCAGGGCGAGGGCGAGTTCGGTGGCGGTGGTCAGGTAGGTCAGCAGATCGGCGGCGATCCCGGCCAGAAAGCCGCACCAGAAGAGCCCCAGACCCAGGCGCCGGCCGAGCCAGAAGGCGCCGAAGCCGCTGAAGGACCCGATGATCCCCATGGAGAAGGTGTTGCCGCCGAGAGTCGTCAGGCCGCCATGAGCCAGAAACAGCGCCTGCAGCAGCAGGGAGATGAAAGCGACGACGACGCTGGCAAAGGGGCCGAGGAGAATGGCCGAGAGCCCGGTCCCGGCCGGGTGAGAACAGGTCCCGGCGATTGGCACCGGGATCGGGAAACAGGAGAAGACGAAGACCGCGGCGCCGAAAATGCCGACCAGCGGGATGTAGGACGGATCACGCTGCTTGCGGCGGTTGATCTGCACCACCCCCCACCCGACAAAGGGGAGGGCCAAGGCAAACCAGAGGACACACCACCAGGGGGGCAATATCCCCTCGGTGATGTGCATCGCCAGGGCGGGTGTCGGCAGGGCCAGCAGCAGTCCCGCCAGGAGGACGGGCAAAAGGCGAATCCGTTTCATCTCAGGTCTCCTCGGCCAGGAGCATCAGAGCATTGAGGATCGTGGCCGCGATCGCCGACCCCCCCTTGCGGCCTTGGCAGGTGATGTACGGCAGCCCCGAGGCGAGGAGCGCCTGTTTCGATTCGGCGGCGCCGACAAAGCCGACCGGGACCCCGACCACCAGCGCCGGCGCCACCTTGCCGGCGGCGGCGAGCCGCAGCAGTTCAAAGAGAGCGGTCGGCGCGTTGCCGATCAGGTAGATGCCGCGACCCTCCGCCACCCCTTTGCGCAGCGCCACGATCGAGCGGGTGATCCCTTCGGTCCGGGCGGCGGCGGCCACCTCCGGATCGGCCACATGACAGGCGAGCGAGGAGCCGAAATGGCCCAGGCGCTCCTTGTTGACCCCGGCGAGGACCATGTTGGTATCGCAGAGAATCCCCGCCCCGGACTGCAGGGCGGAAATCCCGGCAGCGACAGCCCCCGGTGCGAAACGGGTCGTCAGGGCGAAGTCGAAATCGGCGGTGGTGTGGATGATGCGCCGCACGATCGGCCACTCCCGGGGACCGAAGGGGTGGGGACCGACTTCGGCGTCGATGATCGCGAAGCTTCGCGATTCGATCAATTGGGGATCAAGGATAACACCGGTGGGGAGCATCGTCACCTCCTTCAGGCCCGCAGGCTTTGCGGCCGAACGGCGGACCAGCCGGCGGCTGCCAACGACTCGTCGACCCGCTCGCAGACGATTTCGCCGAGTTTGGCATGAACCCCGAGAGGCTTGCCGAGGGCCAGCTCCAACCCGGGATAACGTTCCGCGGCGGCGCTCATTTCAGCCGGCAGGTCCTCCAGGACATGGGCGCCGGCGAAGAGGAAATAGGGGTAGAGGAGGATCCGTTCGGCCCCTTGGGCGACGCAGCGATCGATGCCGGACTGGATGTTCGGCGCATGCATCTCGCGAAAGGAGACTTCGACGATCTCGAAACCGGTGCCGGTCCGCACCATGGCGGCAATGGCGTAGAGGGCATCGTTGGCCTCGGGGATACGGGAACCGTGGCCCATGAGCAGAATGGCGGTCTTCATCGGCAAACTCCAAAAAAGGGGAAAAGCCCCCGGCAAGAATGACCGGAGGCTCGTCGCAACGAAGACCTCCGACCCCCTTTGCCATCGGTGGTCGGTTCGGTTTCCAGGCAGGCTTTCTGGCTCCGGGATCAACCCTCCCCCTCGCCTTCCCGCCCGGCTTGACCTCCGGGCAGTGGCTTCTTGAGGGGTCGGTCCCCCGTTACAGCGGCGGGTCCGCAGGGGCCTTGCACCCCTTTTCCTGCGCCTGGAAACAGTTGATTTTATTTCTTGCTGCGGTTTCTGGCCTCGCTCATTCGGCCAACCGTCGGCAGCAGGCGACGAAGTTCGCCGCCAGCTGCGGATTGCTGCCGAAGTGGAGATGGACGTAGGAGCCGAGGGTATTGGCAAGCCGATAGCCTTCGGCCCCGAGATCCTTGCCGCCCTGGCCGCCCAGCCGATAGCAGCGGGGGACGCTGGCGGGGAGCTCGAGTTCCGAATAGTGGAACTCGTGGCCCCGCGCCACGGTCCCGGCCGGGCCGAGGGGGGTGTCGGCGATCAGCGTCACGTGCCGGTAGCCGAGGGCCTGGCGCCGCGGCAGCAGCCGCGCCTCCCCCGGGAAGACC
>JBBQBQ010000333.1:0-2362 GCA_038317685.1 Desulfuromonadales bacterium
ATGTTTCCTTTGAAGGACCGGCCGGTATCAGCGACTGGGCGCATCAAAGCGGGCATTCACTGACCGGGTCCCGCCTCGACCTGGGCCAGGGGCTCCCTGACCTGGCGGCCTTCGACCGGCTGGTCGTCCTGGGTGGGCCGATGAGCGTCGGCGACCAAGCGGACCATCCCTGGCTGGGGCGGGAAAAAGCTTTTATCCGTGCAGCCGTCGCCGCCGGCAAGAGCGTCCTCGGCATCTGCCTTGGAGCCCAGCTCCTCGCCGAAGTCCTCGGTGGCCGGGTCTATCCCAACGCCAGGAAGGAGATCGGCTGGCTCCCGATCGAACTCACCGCCGCCGCCCGCCAACTCCCCCTTTGCACCAATCTTCCGGAGCACCTGACCGCCTTCCACTGGCATGGCGACACCTTTACCCTCCCCCCCGGCGCCATCCATCTGGCGCGCAGTTCCGGTTGTGAAAACCAGGCGTTCCTGCTGGGCGACCGGGTCCTCGCCCTGCAGTTCCATCTGGAAGCAACCCCGGCGAGCGTGGCCGAACTCGTTCATCACGGCAGCTCCGAGCTGCGGCCGGCCGCCTACGTCCAGAGCGCCGCAGAGATTCTGGCCGCCGGTCCGGAGTGCTTCCCGCCGATCCACGCCGCCCTATTTACTCTCATGGAGAGGCTTCCCGCACCGAGCAGGTGACCTCCCGGGCCAACGTGTGACGTCACTGGGCGGGGTGTTATGTGGGTTGTAAAACCCTGCAAAAATGGGGAAATGATTGTCAGCATCAGGTCGTCGACAGCTCGGAGGCTGCCGGTCCTTTGGGGTAAAGCTGCGCACCAGCGAGGTGGTGAAGATGGGGCAAGGAGGGCTCAAGTTCAGGTTCGCTTTGGCGATTACAGTGGCCTGTCTGCTGTCCGGGGTTCTGACCTATGCCTCTTTCAGTTTCATTACCGGACGGATAGTGAAGGATCTGGGAACCCGCTTTGCAGTCAAGCAGGCGCTTCTGGAGAACTCCAAGCTATGGACCGCCATTCAAGCGGACCTGGCATTGTCCCTGAAAATGAGCGATTCGCCGCTGTTGACCCACTGGTTGCGGGAAGAGCAGAATCCGCAGCGGAAAGCCCTGGCGCTGGAGGAACTGGAAAGTTATCGCCGGCATTTTGTCGGGCGAAGTCTTTTTCTGGCGATCGACGGTTCCAGACATTATTATTTTCTCGACGGCAAAGATCCGGCCGCCGCGATCCTCCCCCGCTACACCTTGAAGCCTGAGAACATCAACGACGCCTGGTATTTTCGCGCCATGAGTGGCGCCGATGACTTTGAGCTGAATGTCGACTACGACAACCATCTCAATCTGACCAAGCTCTGGTTCAACGTCGTCCTGAAGGATGACACCGGCCGCAAACTCGGGCTGGGGGGTGGCGCCATCGACATCACTGCTTTCATCACCGAGATTGTCAATTCCAATGAGACCGGGGTTGAGACGATCTTCCTGACCCGCGACGGAGCCATCGTCGGTCATCGTGACCCCCAATATGTCCTCCATAACAGCAAAGTCCGCGGCGCCGAGAAGATGACCACGGTCTACGACCTCCTCGAAGGGACCAGCGACCGGGAAGACCTCTCTGCCGCTCTTGAATCGCTGGCCGCGGCCGGATCCGAAGTCCGGACCATGTATCTGACCATGGGAGGTCGAACCTATCTGGCGGCACTTTCTTCGCTGCCCGAGATCAAGTGGTTCAACCTGGTCCTGGTTGATGCCGCACAGTTTGTCAGCAACCGGGATTTCCTCCCGGTGCTGGTCCTGCTGGTCATTTCATCGTTGGCGGTGATCCTGGTCATCGGGATTCTTCTCAACCGACTCGTCCTCGCGCCCCTCGCCGCCCTGGCGGTGGCCTCCCGCGAAATATCCATAGGGAATTTCGCGGCGCCGCTGCCGGCCGAGGGGCACGACGAAATTGGTTCCCTGACTCATTCCTTCGGCGAGATGGCCCACATGCTCCGGGACTACACGGAAAACCTGGAACAGAAGGTCAGCCAGCGGACCGAGGCTCTGAATGCGTCAAACCGGCAGTTGGCCGAATCCAATCGCCAAGTCATGGACAGCATCCGTTATGCCCAGCTGCTGCAGGCGTCGCTCCTGCCGGATTCGGAGATGCTGCGGCACCACTTCGATGACTTCTTCATCCTTTATCGGCCACGGGATATCGTCGGCGGTGACTTTTACTACTATCGTGACGTCGGAGAGGCGTGTCTGTTCGGCGTGATCGACTGTACCGGTCATGGAGTCTCGGGGGCCTTTATGACCATGACTGCAAAGGCCGTCCTCGACAACCTCCTCGACGCTGTCGACAATACCGATCCAGCGGCGATTTTGCAGG
>JBBQBQ010000334.1:0-2361 GCA_038317685.1 Desulfuromonadales bacterium
TCAACCGCGCCGGCGCCGATATTACAAACCCCTACCAGGCAATGTACGCCCCCACGCTGCTGCGCGTACCTGGGACCCCCCCCGCGGGCGGGGGGGGGCCGGCCGTGGGGCGTCGCCAGCCGCCGCCCGTCCCCCCCCTCACGCCTTCCCAGGATCGGCCCCTGCCTGATGGATGAATTTTTTCTCGACACCCTTGCCAACGGCCTGCGGGTCGTCACCGTCGAAATGCCTCACCTGCACAGCGCCGAAGTGGTCTGCTACGTCGGCGTCGGCGGCCGCCACGAGCCGTCGCACCTTTCCGGCATCTCCCACTTCCTGGAACACATGGTCTTTCGGGGCACCGCCGAGTACGCCGGCAGTCTGGAGTTGGAACAGGCCTTCGAAGCGATCGGCGGCGCCGTCAATGCCTCCACCGACTCGGAAACGACCTGCTACCACTCGCGGGTCCACCCCGACCACCTCGGCGAGGGCCTCGCCCTTTTTGCCTCCATGCTGCTGCGGCCAAAGCTGGGAGAGATCGAGGTGGAGCGGCGCATCATCCTCGAAGAGGCGATGGAAGACTTCAACGAGGAAGGGACAGAAATCAGCCCCGACAACCTCACCGCCCGCCTCCTCTGGCCGGACCTTCCCCTCGGCCAGCCGACCATCGGCACCAGTGACTCGATTGGGGCCATCGACATTCCGGCCCTGCGCCGC
Source organism: Desulfuromonadales bacterium (assembly GCA_038317685.1). Taxonomy (GTDB): domain Bacteria; phylum Desulfobacterota; class Desulfuromonadia; order Desulfuromonadales; family DDH964; genus JBBQBQ01. The sequence goes on from JBBQBQ010000334.1 coordinate 697, forward strand.
CACCTCGACCTTTACTACACCCCGGCCAACACCGTTCTGGCGGTCACCGGCCGGGTTCGGCGCGCCACGGTGGTGGCCGCGGTAAGGGAGCATTTCGAGGGCTGGCGAGGGGCCTCGCCGCCGCCGCCGGCGCCCGGGCTGGCCGGCCCCGATGCCGGCGGACCCGAAGCGCTCTGGGTGCGGGACTCCGACTCCCAGGTGACGCTGCAGTTCGCCTTTCGCCTTCCCGGCCGTGACAGCTCTCAAGCCCTGGCGCTCCGCCTGCTGCGGCGCATCCTCTCCTGGGGGGGAACCTCGCGATTGATGCTGCAGCTGCGGGAAAAGCTCGGCCTGACCTACCATGTGGAAGCCAATCTCGCCCTCTACCAAGACTGCGGCTGCCTCTCCATCGACCTGGCGGTGACGCCGGAGAAGGTCGTGACCGCCCTCGACGAAGTGCTGAAGGTGGTGGAAGTGCTGTGCCGGGCCGGGGTGCCGGCTGAAGAGCTGCAGCGCGTGGTGCAAGGCTACCTCTTCGATCTCGATTTCAGCCTCGACCATACCGATGATCCGGCGGTTCGCTACGGCTGGGGAACCCTGGTCGACTACCGGCGGACCCTCGTCGACGACCGCCGCGAGTTGGCTGAGGTCACGAGCGCCCAACTGCAAGCGACGGCCCTCGAGCTGCTGGTGCCCGGCGCGCTCAAGGTGGCGATCGTGGGCCCCTGGAAACAACGGGACCGCAAAGCGGCCGCCAAGCGACTGGCGGCCTTCGGCGCCTGACCATCGGGCTCGGCGAGGACGATCAAAACGACAAGGCCCCCGGCAGCAATGCCGGGGGCCTTGTCGTTCAGTAAATTTCCTCGCGGTAATCGGGGACCGTGTCATACCACTGCCGTTGCCGACGGGCCCGTTCGATAGCCGCTTCGACTTCGGCGATCAGCCGAGCCCGATCCTTCGGATAGCTCCCGGCGAGGTTCAGAAAGTTGGAGACATGGTTGGAGCGCAGAATGGTGCCGTGGGGGGTCAGATGCGCGAGCAGCTCCCGGGCCTCTTCGAGAATGCCGCCGTGGGAAAGCGGTTCAATGGTGCGCAGGAAGGCGTCATTGTGGCGGGTGAAAAGGGTCAGGAGCGAGAAATATTCGGGGGAGAGTTCGCTGATCCAGCGGCCGGTGGCGGCGGCGTGCTCCAGGCTTCGCTCCTTCCCGGCGAGCCCGAGGATCGCCGTCACCGAAAGCTTGACCCCGGCGTCCTGGGCCTTGCGGCATTCGGTCAGCATCGCCTCGGGGGTAAAACCCTTGGCGACGGCGGCCAGGGTTTGAGGGTCGCCGCTCTCCAGCCCGAAGTAGAGGATGCGCAGCTTCAGCTCCCGCAAGGCCTGCAGGTCGGCGACACTCTTGGTCGTCAGGCTCTTCGGCGAGGCGTAGGCGCCGACCCGGGTCAGGTTGGGAAAGGCCGCAGCCAGCGCCGCCAGAATCTCCAGCAGGCCGGCTTGCGGATAGACCAGAGCGTCGCCGTCGGCGAGGAAGACCCGGCGGATCTGGGAACGATGCGGAAGGGGAATCCGCTCGATCTCACTGCGGATCGTCGCCACCGGCCGGAGGCGGAACGCTTTGGTCTTGTACATGCCGCAGAAGGTGCAGTGGTTCTGGGAACAGCCGAGGGTGATCTGGAAGATCAGTGACT
>JBBQBQ010000335.1:0-2206 GCA_038317685.1 Desulfuromonadales bacterium
TGAAGCCGTGACAGAGTAAAAGCCCCACCCCGAGACGCACTCTCGGCACTGGCCGATATCACCGGAACGCTGGCCGGATTCACAGCGGAACGGTGGCCGCTTTCATGTCAGTTCCACTGGCCGCTTTCACCGGAATACGCAGCCATCAGCGCCCGGGAGATGGCGAGCATCTGCTGCTCGCCCCCGGAGAGGGTGCCGCCGGCCTGGTTGCGGCGCTCCCCGAGGATCGGGAAGAGGGTGAGGACATACTCCAGGTCGCGGCGCTGCCCGTCTTTGTCGCGACGCAGAAAAGCCCCCATTTCGAGATTTTCGAGGACCGACATCTGCGGGAAGATGTGCCGCCCTTCCGGAACCTGACAGATCCCCAGGGCGACAATCTGCTCGGTGTTCAGGCGCTGGATCGGCGCTCCCTGGAAGAAAATCTCGCCGCGCCGGGGCGGCACCACCCCGCAGATCGACATGAGGGTGGTACTCTTGCCGGCGCCGTTGGCGCCGATCAGGGTGACGATCTCGCCCTCGGCAACGCTCAGGGAGACCTCCTTGAGGGCCTGGATGTTGCCATAGAAGGTGCTGATGGCGCGCAGTTCAAGCATGGACGTCCTCCCCCAGATAGGCCTCGATGACCTTGGGATTCCCCTGGATTTCCCCGGGGGTCCCCTCCGCCAGCTTTTTGCCGTACTCCATGACGTAGATCCGGTCGGAGATGTTCATCACCAGCTTCATGTCGTGTTCGATCAGGAGGATGGCAACCTTTTCCTCGGTTCGAATGCGCGCGATCAGCGAGTCCAGTTCATGGGTTTCCTGGGGATTCATGCCGGCCGCCGGCTCGTCGAGGAGGAGCAGAAAGGGGTCGGTGGCGAGGGCCCGGGCGATCTCCAGGCGCCGCTGGGCACCGTAGGGGAGATTGCGGGAAAACTCGTCGGCAAGGTGGGCCAGCCCGACCTTTTCCAGCAGCTGATAGCTGCGGGCGACCGTTTCTCGCTCCTGGCGGCGGGAGCCGGAGCCCCGCAAGATGGCGCCGAGGATACTGGTGTTGGTCCGGCAATGGCGGCCGATCATGACATTCTCGAGGACCGTCATCGCCGGGAAGAGGCGGATGTTCTGAAAGGTCCGGGCCAGACCGAGGGTCGTCACGGTATTCGGTTTGAGGCCGTTGAGGCGCCGGCTTTTGCCGCCCGGGGGATGGATCAGAATCTCGCCGGCGGTCGGGGTATAGATGCCGGTGACGCAGTTGAAGAAGGTGGTCTTGCCGGCGCCGTTGGGTCCGATCAGGGCAACGATCTCCCCGGCGTGAATATCCAGGGAGACCCGGTCGACGGCGCGCAGGCCGCCGAAGTCCATGGTCAGCTCCCGGACCTCCAGCAACGGAGGGGTGACTGCTTCAGTCAAGGGGCACCTCCTTTTCAGCCTGCAGCTCGTACTTGCGCCGGCTGTTGGCGATCAGCCCCTCGGGACGGAAGATCATCATCAACGTCATGACCGCGCCGAAGACCAGCATCCGGTACTCGGAGAAAGCCCGCAGGTACTCGGGCATCAGGATCAACACCAGGGCGGCGAGAATGACGCCGAGGATCGAGCCCATGCCGCCGAGGACGACGATCGACAGGACGATGGCCGACTCCATGAAGGTGAAGCTGGCGGGGTTGATATAGGTGTTGCGGGCGGCGAAAATCACCCCCGCCAGCCCGGCCCAGAAGGCGCCGAGGGCGTAGGCCGAAAGCTTGGTGCGGGCCATGTCGATGCCCATGGCGACGCAGGCGATCTCGTCCTCGCGCAGCGCCATCCAGGCCCGGCCGATCCGCGAATCCTTGAGGCGGTTGGTGACGAAGATGGTCATGCCCACCATCGCCAGCATCAGGTAGTAGGTATAGTTCGTCACCGCCTCCAGGTTCATCTCGATGCCGAACAGGCCGGGCCTGGGGATGCCGGCGATCCCCGCCGCGCCGTACAGGACCGTATCCCAGTTCTCGATGACGATCTTGGCGATGGAGCCGAAGCCGAGGGTGACGATGGCCAGGTAGTCCCCGCGCAGCCGCAGGATCGGAAAGCCGAGGAGGGTCCCGAAGAGCATCCCGAGCAGGCCGCCCAGGGGGAGACAGGTCCAGAAGCCGAAACCGAAGTTGCGGTTGAGGAGAGCATAAGTGTAGGCGCCGACGGCGAAGAAGGCGATGTAGCCGAGATCGAGGAGCCCGGCCAGGCCGACGGT
>JBBQBQ010000336.1:0-2180 GCA_038317685.1 Desulfuromonadales bacterium
AGGATCATAAAGGACTCGGCTAAACGTAAAAAATGGTCAGATCGGACGGCGGTCTGGCGTTGGTCGCCGGACCCGGCCGCGGCTGGATCTGTGGCCGGGAAAACGATGAGAAGAATACCATAGAATGAACCGATGTCCACGCAGCCGGAATGGGTGAGTTGTCCCTCCCGGCGCAGGAGCGCTTGCATTCCGCGCCGCCGCCGGTAAAGTTTTCGAGCTTGCAAACGTGGGTTTTTTGGAGGATCGGGAATGATGACTTTGATGCGTGCTCTGGTGGTGTTTGCGGCCTTGCTGCTGCTGGCCGGCTGCAGTATGACCTGGCGGGCGAACTGGCCGGCGGTCGCCGACAACCGGCCGACGCCTGCGTCCCGGGAACTCATGGGGCGGGCCGAGGCCACCTACGCTGTCGCCGGGGATGAAGAAGGGGTGCGCCGGGCCATCGTCGACTACCAGCGGGTCCTGGGCGAAAATCCCGGAGATGTTCGGGCTCTGACTCAGCTCAGCACCCTGCACATCCTCCTCGGCGCCGCCTATACCAGCGGCCGACAGGCGCAGAGTGCGGCTTTCCATACCGCCATGGACTACGCCGAACGGGCGATGTACACCAATCCCGAATTCCGGGCCGCCGTCGTCGGCGGTCTCCCGCCCTGGGAGGCGGCCTCGACCCTGACCGCGGCGGAGGTCGAGGCGATGTTCTTCTGGGTGACGGCCGTGCAGTACGACTTCAAGGACGGCATGTACCTTGCGGAGAAAATCGTCAATGTCGGCTGGCTCCGGTATTGCCAGCAGTTCCTCGACCGGATCGACGCGGTGGCGCCGGGATTCGGCGGCGGCGGCGTGGAGTTTGCCCGGGTCATCTGCGACTACGCCCTCCCCAAGGGGATGGGCGGCGACAAGGCCCGGGGGGACGAGTACATGCACCGGGCGCTGGTGAAGGGGGCGGAACAGGGTTGGCTGATGCCGCGTTGGGGGCGGGGAAAATACTACTTCGAGATCCTCGGCGAAAAGGAGCTGCAGCGCCAGGACCTGGAGTGGGTCGCCGGACAGGACCCGGCGCAGATGCACGACCCCTACCCGTGGCTGGTCTATTTTCAGCGCAACGCCCGGGAGCTGCTGAAGGAAGACTGAGGGCGGCTCTCGCGAGAATTCACTCCGCCTGTCGTCCGGCAGCGATCGCCGCTCGTGCCAGCTCGTCGCAGCGCTCGTTCTCGGCATGGCCGGCGTGGCCGCGCACCCAGTGCCATTCGACCTGGTGCCTGCGGGTCTGTTCCAGCAGCTTCTCCCAGAGATCGCGGTTGGCGACATCCTTCTTCTGACTGTTCTTCCAGCCCCGCGTGATCCACCCCTCGATCCACTCGGTGATCCCCTTCTTCACGTATTCCGAATCGGTCGTCAGGTGCACCCGGCAAGGGCGCTTGAGGGCGGAGAGGCCGGCGATGGCGCCGCTGAGTTCCATGCGGTTGTTGGTCGTCTCCGGGGCGAAGCCGGAGAGCTCCTTGATGTGGCCGTCCCAGCGCAGGATCGTCCCCCAGCCGCCGGGGCCGGGGTTCCCGGAGCAGGCGCCGTCGGAAAAGATTTCGACGATCCGTTCGGTCTTGGTCATGGTGCGGCCTTCGGCTGGAGGGGGGCGATCTGCCGCAGCAGTTCGGCGGCTGGGTCGCCGGCGGCGTCGAGCCAGTGGATGACGGTCCCCTGGCGCTCCATGCGCCGGAACCAGGTCTCCTGGCGTTTGGCGAAGTCGCAGATGGCGCTGGCGAGCTGCTGGGTCAGGTCGTTGCGATTGAGTTCGCCCCGGACAAAACGGGCGATATAGCGGTATTCGAGGCCGAAATAGTCGAGGCGCTCCCAGGACAGGCCTGTCTCGTGGAGGCGCCGCACCTCTTCAATCAGGCCGGCGGCGAGGCGCTCCTTGAGGCGGGTCAGAATCCGCCGGCGCAGGACCGGCCGTTCCCAGCGCAGTCCGAAGATCAGCGGCCGCAGTTCCGGGACCGGCGCCAGGTCGGCGGCTGCGGCGGCTTCCCCCAGGGCGATCTCTATGGCCCGCAGCAGCCGCGCCCGGTCGTCGAGATCGGTGCGGTTGTGGAGCTGGGGGCGCAGCGCGGCGAGGCGGGCGGCGAGTTCCCCGTCGCTCAGGGGGGCAAGCTCGGCGCGCAGGGCCGGGTTCTTTGCCACCTCGACCA
>JBBQBQ010000337.1:0-2148 GCA_038317685.1 Desulfuromonadales bacterium
ACCACGGCACTCCTGCCGGCGAGCCTCGATCTGGACGACTTCGACTACACCCGCTTCGACCTGCTGGAGCCGAAGACCTCCGTTTATCCGCCGCAGGCCCCGCCCCGCTACAACCTCGCCCTTTGTCGCGGCTGCGTCTACAACTGCGCCATCTGCGGCGGTTCGGCCTACAGCTACAAAACCTACCTGGGGATGGACCGCCCGGCCATGCGCAGCCCCGCCAGGATTGCCGGAGACATCCGCAGCCTCAAGGCCCAGGGAATCTTCTTCATCGGCCTTTTCCAGGATGCGCGGATGGGGGGAAGGCAATACTGGCAGGAGCTGTTCCGGGAATTGAAACAGGAGAGCGCCGGCATCGAGCGGCTCTCCCTCGATCTTCTGGTGCCGGCCGACGAGGAGTTCATCAAGGCGGCGGCGGAGATCGGCCCGCAGGTTGTCTTCCACCTCTGCCCCGATACCGGTTCCGATGAGGTGCGCCGCAAGTTGGGCCGTCCCTACAGCAACGCCGAGCTGCTGGAATGTGTCCGCCTCTGCCATCAGTACCATATCCCGGTGACGACCTTCTTCTCGGCCGGGCTGGCCGGGGAAACCCCGGAGAAGGTCCGGCAGACCTGGAAACTCTGGGAACAACTGACCAGCCTCGACCGGCAGGCCCTCCAGAGCGGCGACCTGCCGGGACCCCACGGCGGACCGATTACCGGTCCCATCGTCATCGACCCGGGGGCGCCGGCTTTTGATGACCCGGAAGCCTACGGCTACCGGCTCCGCTATAAAAACCTCGAAGACTATGTGGCCGGGTTGTCGCAGCCCTCCTGGCACCAGTGGCTGAACTATACGACGGAGGAACTGGACACCGCGGCCCTGGTCGAACTGGTTCTGGCCAACGTCGATTTCAGCACCGACCAGCGGGCCAGGGCGGGCCTGTATTCCTATTTCGAGGCGGCCGCGGAGAAGTTGAAGACCGAGGCCGACCGGGTCATCGTGCAGGAGATCGAACGGATCATGACCCTGGACGACCCGCTGGCCCGCCGAAGTTCCGTCAAGGCCCTGAAGGAGCGGCATCAGGCTTTTTTGGGGAGTGATTTGCGCCAGTATGTCCGCTGAGGCCCGGGAGCGGGTCGGGACCGGACGGCGGTTGCTTTTTTCGACGCGTTTGTAGTATTTGGTTAGCCAGGCCCGGCGAGGTCATCGCCTGCCGAATACAAAAGGTCCAAAGAGGGTTGCATGGCGATGTTGATGCAGAGACTGATCCTGACCTTTCACCAGGCCGTCAGCCAGGCGACCGGCAACGACGTCACTATCGCGCGGGCCAAAACCATGATCGCGCTGGCGGCCTTGACCTGGCCCGAACTCGGGTTGGAGGTGACGGCCAACCGTTTTTCCCGGGGGCGGATCAGCTGGCGCTCGGAGGAGCTGGAGGGGCTGAGTATCGGCGGCGCCTTCCGGCGCGATCCGGTCGGCGAGGATGCGCCGATCATCATCGACCAGGTCGACCCCGAGCAGTTGCTCCTCCCTGAAAAGATGGAGGAATGCGCGGCCTTTATCCCCCTGTTCGGCCGCCGCCGGCTGGAAACTTTCGACCTGACCCTGGCCGACCTGCATGACCATCGCAGTCAGGAGAAAGCCCTGCCGGCTCCCGGGAGCGCCGCCGCCGGAATCTTCCACAACGCCGATGAATACCGTGGGCTCCATGACTGGCTGGCCGCCCACGGTGCCATCGACCCCACCGGTGCCTGGATGCCGGCGGGGGAGGGGAACTCCCCGCACAATCCAGACCAGGAGAAACCGACATGAATGCCCTCGACCAGGTCTTCGAACAGTGCAAAAACCGGGTTGCCGACCAGGCCCTCTATTATGAACTTTTCCTCAATACCCGCTTCTACATCCCGACCCTCGACGGGCAGGAGCCCCAAGTCGCCCCGGACGGCAGCCTGGAAGACCACATCAGTCCGGTTCTGCTCAACGCTGAGGGGAAATCCTCCATCATGCTCTTCGACAGTGAAGAGCGGCTCATCAGCTGGACCAACGGCGCGGTCGGTTATGCGTCCTTCCTCGGCCATGCGGTGGTCGCGCTGACCCCTCCCCATATCCACCTGGCGGTTAACCTCGGCACCCGCTTTCACAAGGAGTTCGTCCCCGACGAGATCG
>JBBQBQ010000338.1:0-2102 GCA_038317685.1 Desulfuromonadales bacterium
GTCCTACATTGCGGTGCCTCTGCTGGCCCACGGTCAGGTCAAGGGGGTCCTGGAAATTTTCCACCAGACCCCCCTTGACCCGAGCGTCGAATGGCTCGGTTTTCTTGAAGCGATGGCCGCCCAGGCCGCCATCGCCATCGCCAATGCCACCATGTTCGAAAATCTGCAGCGGAACAACCTGGAGTTGACCCTGTCCTATGACGCGGCCCTGGAAGGGTGGGGGCGCACCCTGGAATTTCGTGACGAAGATACCATGGGGCACACCGAGCGGGTGGCGGGGATGGCGGTGCGGTTCGCCCAGCGGCTGGGGATGCCCGAGTCGGACCTGGTGCACTTGCGGCGCGGCGCCCTGCTCCATGACATCGGCAAAATCAGTATCCCCGATCATATCCTGCTGAAACCCGGTTCCCTGACCCCTGAGGAGCGGGAGATCATGGATCGCCATCCCCGTTACGCCTATGAGCTTCTTTCGCCGATCCCCTTCCTGCAGCAGGCTCTCGCCATCCCCTATAGCCACCACGAAAAATGGGACGGCACCGGCTTCCCGCGGGGCCTCAAGCGAGAGGAGATCCCTCTCGCGGCCCGCATCTTCGCGATCGTCGACGTCTGCGACGCCCTCCTCTCCGATCGCCCCTACCGGGAGGCCTGGCCTCCGGAAAAAACCCGGGAATATATCCGCTCCCTTGCCGGGGTCGAATTCGATCCGGCTTTGGTGGAGACTTTCCTGGAGATGTTCGATGAACGGGCCTACGGATTTTTTGAGCGCTGACAGATTCGTGAAAAACGTTCATCTGCGACGTTGTCCCGAGGCTTCGTCCCCCTCCCGTCCACTCCGAGCAGTTCAAGCCACTCCACCCGTAGCGTGACCACGCCGAAGGACTCTTCGACCTTCCCCTTAAGGAGGTAGGGGCGCTGCCGGCAGAGGCTGCGGCAGAAGCGCTCATAGGCCGTGGGGAAGAAGGTGGCGTCGAAGAGGGCGGTGGTGTCCTCGAAGGTGACGAATTCCATCGGCCGGCCATCCTGATCCTGTACGGTCTTGCCGCTGATCCACCAGCCGGCCAGGGTCACATAGCGCCCGGTCCACTCCTGCAGCCGGTCGGCCGGCAGGGGCCGCCATCGCGCCAGCTCGCTGCGGAACAGGAGCAGGGGGTGGCAGGAAACGAGGAGGCCGAGGGCTTCCAGTTCCTGGTGGAGGAGGGTTTGGGCGTCATAAGGGGGCGGCACCGGGAGGAGCGCGGGCGGGGCGGCAAAGAGCAGGCCGCTGGCGATGCCCTGGTCCCGGTCCGCCGCCAGCAGTTCCCAGAGGAGGGCCGGGCGCCGCGTCTGGCCCTCCAGCCCGTCGCAGCAGCCGGCACTGACCAGCAACCGGGCGGCGGCGAGGGGGAGGTCGACCCGCCGCAGCAGGTCCCGGAAGCTGGCAAAAGGTCCGCCTTGCCGCCGCTCCCGCAGCAGCGCCTCGACGGCCCGACGTTCCAGCCCCTGGATCAGCATCAGCCCGAGACGCAGCTGGCGGCCGTCGCCGCTGCAGGCCCAGCTGCTGGCGTTGAGGTCGGGCGGCAGAACCGTGAGTCCCAGGCGCCGTGCTTCGGAGAGATAGGCGAAGGGGGCATAGAAGCCCCCCTGGTTGCTGATCACCGCCGCCATGAACTCGGCCGGATAGTTGGCCTTGAGCCAGGCCGTCTTGGCGCTGACCAGGGCGTAGGAGGCCGAGTGGGGCTTGCAGAAGGAGTAGCCGGAAAAGGAGAGGATCTGCGCCCAGACCGCCTCCAGGACGGCGTGGGGAACCTCCCGGTCGCTGCCGCCGGCGAAGAAGCGCTGACGGTAGTCGGCGAGGGTCTGCTCCTTGTGCTTCTTGCTGATGATCTTGCGCAGCTGGTCCCCCTCCACCGCCGAGAAGCCGGCCAGCGCCATGGCAACCTGGGTGATCTGCTCCTGGTAGACGGCGATACCGTAGGTCTCATCGAGGACTGCGGCGAGCCGGGGGTGGAGGGGGCGCCACGGCGCGCCACGCATGCGGCCGATGAAGGCGTCGATGAAGCGGTTGGCGGCCGGCCGGATGATCGAAGAGGCCATCACCAGGTGTTCGAAGAGGTCACACTCCC
>JBBQBQ010000339.1:0-2091 GCA_038317685.1 Desulfuromonadales bacterium
AAATCGAGGCCCCCTCATGAGCGAGACCACGGCGAGCCTGCACCGCAAGATCGGCGGCGCCGGGGATCTCCAGGCGGTGGTCCGCACCATGAAGGCGGTGGCCGCCTCCAGCATCGGACAGTATGAAAAGTCGGTGCGCGCCCTGGGTGACTACTATCGCACCGTGGAACTGGGCCTCTGCGCCTGCTTCCGGGAAGAGCGGTCGGCGCTCCTGCCGGGGGAAGAGGGGAACCCAAAGGCGGCCGGGACGGTCGGCGCGGTCGTCTTCGGCTCGGACCAGGGCCTGGTCGGCCAGTTCAACGATGTGGTGGCCGATTTCGCGGCGACGAAGCTGGCGGCTCCGGTGCCGGCCAAGGTCGAGGTTTGGGCCGTCGGTGAGCGGGTGCAGGCGCGTCTGACGGACCTGGGTCTGCCGCTGACGGGGGTCTTCCCGGTGCCGAACTCCGTCAAGGCGATCACCCCGCTGGTCGGGCAGATTCTGCTCGCCTGGGAGACGCGCCGCAGTGCCGGTGGGATCCATGAACTCCGGCTCTTTTACAACCGCCCATCCTCCGGAGCGGTTTATAACCCCGTGAGTCAGCGACTGCTGCCGCTGGACAACCTCTGGCGCAGTCAACTGGCTGAACGCCCCTGGCCGCCGGGGAGCCTCCCCGAGGTCCTGGGGAGCGGTGCCGCGACCCTGCGGGCGCTGATCGGCGAATATCTGTTCGTCTCCCTCTTTCGGGCCTGCGCCGAATCGCTGGCGAGCGAGAACGCGAGCCGTCTGGCGGCCATGCAGCGGGCCGACAAAAACATCGACGAATTGCTGGAGTCCCTGAACCGGGACTTCCATCGCCTGCGCCAGAGCGGCATCGACGAGGAACTCTTCGATGTCATTTCCGGCTTCGAAGCTTTGGGCAAGCGGGATGAGTCATGACGCAGGGGGAACGCACCCTGAATGCGAGCACCAAAGATGCCAAGGACCAGGGATGACCGGGACGGATTGCCGGGGACCGGCCGGACGCTGGTGAGGGACCGATGAAACTCTTCGAAATCACCGCTCTGTTGATGGTGCTGACCGCCCTCTTCAGTTTTATCAACTACCGGACGCTGCGCATGCCGACGACCATCGGGGTGATGTTCATCGCCCTGGTGGTCTCGCTGGGGATGGTGACTCTGGGGTGGATCGGGGTCGATATCGGCCAGGCCCGGTTGGCCCAGGCCCTGAAAACCGTCGATTTCAATCAGGCGCTGCTCCACGGCATGTTGTCGTTTTTGCTCTTTGCCGGGGCGATGCAGATCAAGTTCGCAGATCTGGATCGGCAGAAATGGGTCATCTCCCTCCTGGCTACGGCCGGGGTCGTGGCCTCGACCTTCCTGGTGGGGACACTGACCTGGCTGCTGCTGGACCTCCTCGCCACCCCCGTTTCATTTATCTACTGCCTCCTTTTCGGAGCCTTGATCTCGCCGACCGACCCGGTGGCCGTCATCGGCATTCTCAAGACCGCCGGGGTCCCCAAAAATCTTGAAACCACGATTGCCGGCGAAGCTCTCTTTAACGACGGCATCGGCGTAGTGGTCTTTCTGATTATCCTGGAACTGGCGCTGGGGGGATACGAAATCACCTTCGCCAGGGTGGCCCTGCTCTTCGTGGAGGAAGCGGTCGGCGGGGCGGTGCTGGGGCTGATGATCGGAGTGCTGGCTTACCAGATGCTCAAACGGGTCAACAACTACCAGGTGGAAGTGATCATCACCCTGGCAATGGTCATGGGCGGCTACGCCCTGGCCGACCGAATCCCCACCTCGGGGCCAATTGCCATTGTCGTCGCCGGCCTGCTGATCGGCAATCACGGCCGGGCTTTCGCCATGTCGAAAACGACCCGGGAACATCTCGACGATTTCTGGGAACTGGCCGACGAAATCCTCAACGCCATCCTCTTTTTGCTGATCGGCATGGAGGTGCTGGTCATGCCCTTTACCCCCGCCCTGCTTCTGGCCGGGTCGCTGGCGATCGTCATTGCCCTCATCGCCCGCTGGGTCAGCGTCGGCGGCGCCTTGCTGCTGATGCGACCCTTCCGGTCCATCAGCACCGGGGCCGTCAAAATCCTCACC
>JBBQBQ010000340.1:0-2014 GCA_038317685.1 Desulfuromonadales bacterium
CTCCTGGCACGCCGCACTGGTCGGCAAGTTCCTTATCGAAAAGCTCTGCCGGCTGCCGGTGGAGGTCGATATCGCCAGCGAGTTCAGGTACCGCGACCCGATCGTTTCAGCGCGGAGTCTGACGGTCCTCATCAGTCAGAGCGGCGAGACCGCCGATACCCTGGCGGCGCTCCGCGAGGCCCGGGGGAAGGGTGGCCTGGCGGTGGCGATCTGCAACGTCGTCGAGTCCTCGATCGCCCGGGAAAGCGATGGGGTGATTTATACCCATGCGGGGCCGGAGATCGGCGTCGCCTCGACCAAGGCCTTCACCACCCAGCTGATCGCCCTGCACCTGTTCGCCCTGCGCCTCGGGCTGGCCCGCGGAATCCTCTCCGCCGCCGACTGCCGGGTCCACGGCGCCGCCCTGCTGGTCCTGCCGCGCAAGATCGAGGAGACCCTGCAGCTCGATGCCGCCATCGAGGAGATCGCCAAAGACCTGGTACACGCCCGGGATTTCCTCTACCTGGGGCGCGGCAATCAGTACCCCATCGCCCTCGAGGGTGCCCTCAAGCTCAAGGAGATTTCCTACATTCATGCCGAAGGGTATCCCGCCGGAGAGATGAAGCACGGACCCATCGCCCTCATCGACGAGTCCCTGCCGGTGGTGGTGCTGGTGCCCCATAACGAGATCACCGAGAAGGTCCTTTCCAATCTCGAAGAGGTGCAGGCCCGGGGTGGCAAGGTCATCGCCGTGACCAGCGTCGGCGGCCCTGAACTTTCCGGCAAGGTCGATGTGGTGTTGACCGTCCCCGCCACCAGCGACGATTTGATGCCGATCCTCACCGCCATCCCCCTGCAACTGCTTGCCTATCATGTTGCCGTTTTCAAAGGGACCGACGTCGATCAGCCCCGCAACCTGGCGAAGAGCGTCACCGTGGAGTAACCTGCCCTTGCGTCACAAGCTTATCGCCCGGCTGCGGCATTACAGCACCGCAGCCCTCGGCCGGCTGCGAATCAGCGAAAACACCTTCATGGCCATCCTCGCGGTGGCCATCGGGCTGTTGTCGGGACTCGGCAACTACGCCTTCCGCCAGGCCATCGGCTTCTTCCACTGGCTGGTGATCGTCCAGGGGATGAAGGCCATGGGGATCTCCTTCGAGGAGTGGGATTTCGCCCGGCTCGGGGTCGTTCTTTTCCCCATGGCCGGAGGGGTGCTGCTGATCCCGTTCGGCATCTTCTTCGCCAAGGACCTTCGCTTCGGGTTCTCGGCCTTTCTGGAACGGGTCAACCTGCGGGGCGCCAAAGTTCCGCTACGGACCATCTTCACCCGGGGCCTGGCCAGCTCCATTGCCCTCGGCACCGGCGGCAGCGCCGGCCAGGAAGGACCGATCGCCCAGATTGGCGGGGCCATCGGCAGCCAATTCGGCCAGGCCTTTTCGGTCAGCAGCGACCGCCTCAAGGTGCTGGTCGCCTGCGGCGTCTCCGGGGGAGTGGCGGCGACCTTCAACGCCCCGATCGCCGGGGTCTTCTTTGCCCAGGAGATCGTCCTGCTCTCGTCTTTCGAGATTTCGAGCTTTACCTCCATCGTGATCGCCAGCGGCATGAGCACCGTCGTCTCCCGGGCCCTCCTCGGCAACACCCCGGCCTTCCGGGTCCCCCCTTACGCCCTGAACAGCAACTACGAGCTCCTCCTCTACGTCCTCCTCGGCTGCCTGATCGGAGTCCTGGCGGCGGCCTTTATCGACAGTCACTTCCGCATCAAGGATATCTTCTCCCGGATTCCCCTCCATCCGCTCACCAAGCCGATCCTCGGCGGCCTGCTGGTCGGTCTGATCGGGATTGCCCTGCCGGAGGTCTTCGGCAACGGCTACGAGTTCATGGAGACGGTCATGCACAATTCCGGCACCTGGTATCTGCTCCTGATGAAACAGGCGCTCGCAAGGATCGAAAAATTTGTACGCGATGAAACCGATGGAACAGGAAATTGAGCGATTTCTAGTTTATATATCCAATAAGAATACAGGATCGAAGCACA
>JBBQBQ010000341.1:0-1924 GCA_038317685.1 Desulfuromonadales bacterium
CTCGCAGAGGTCTTCACGCGCCGCTTGAGGGAGCTGGGCGAGGAGGCGAAAGGCGTCCTCGGCGATGCCCTGAAATCCCCATCCGGCCCCGCGCTGCTGCGGAGCGCCTTCGAACTCCCGGGCGCGCAACGGGCGGCGATCCAGACTGCCCTCAATGAAACCTTCGCGGCCGAAATCCCCTTGCGTTTCGAGACCGCGCCGGAATTGATCGGCGGCATCGAACTCAGTGCCAATGGCCAAAAGCTGGCGTGGAGCCTCACGGATTACCTGGCCTCGCTGGAAAAGGGGGTCAACGAACTGCTTCAGGAGAAGGAGAAATCCGACCCCAACCCTGAAGAGCCCAAGTCCGAACCCAAGGGCCAATGAAGATGGAACCTGAGAGCCTCCATGCCGTTTTCGACGGTGCTCTGGCCGCAATAAGCCAGGCGCGGGAAGCCTTCATCCCGCAACTGACCCTGCGGGAGGTGGGGACGGTCGTCAGTGTCGCCACCGGCATCGCCAAGGTCTCGGGCCTCCCCAACGTCGGCTTTGAGGAACTGGTGATCTTCCCGGGGGAGGTGCTCGGCATTGCCTTCAACGTCGATGCCGACGAGATCGGCGTCGTCCTCCTCGGCGAATACTGGCATCTCCATGCGGGGGACGAGGTCCGGCGCACCGGCCGGGTCATCACGTGGCGGTCGGCGACGGCTTGCTCGGGCGGATCATCGACCCCCTCGGCCGGCCCCTGGACGGCGACGGGCCGGTGGCCTCCACCGGGCGCCTCCCCATCGAACGCCCTGCCGCCCATATCATGGACCGCGCGCCGGTCACGGTGCCGCTCCAGACCGGTCTCAAGGTCGTCGATGCCCTCATCCCCATCGGCCGCGGCCAGCGGGAGTTGCTCCTCGGCGACCGCCAGACCGGGAAGACCGCCATCGCCATCGACACCATCCTCAACCAGCGCGGCAAGGAGGTCCGGTGCGTCTATTGCGCCATCGGCCAGCGCGCCTCCGCCGTGGCCAAGGTGGTGGCGACCTTGCGGGACCAGGGAGCGATGGAGTACACCGTGATCGTGGTGACCGAAGGGAACGACCCGCCGGGCCTGACCTACATCGCCCCCTACGCCGCGACCAGTATCGCCGAGGCCTTCATGGAAGCCGGCCGGGATGTGCTGATCGTTTACGACGACCTCACCCACCACGCTCGCGCCTACCGCGAACTCTCGCTGCTGCTGCGCCGTCCCCACGGCCGCGAAGCCTTTCCCGGCGACATCTTCTATATCCACTCACGGCTCCTCGAACGGTCGACCCACCTGAACGAGGAACTCGGCGGCGGCTCCCTCACCGCGCTGCCGATCATCGAAACCGAAGCGCAGGATATCTCCGCCTACATTCCGACCAACCTGATTTCCATCACCGACGGGCAGATCTACCTGACGCCGTCCCTCTTCGAGTTGGGCGTCCTCCCCGCCGTCGAAGACGGCAAGTCGGTCTCGCGGGTGGGCGGCAAGGCACAATACGCGGCCTATCGCGGCGTGGCGGGGGACCTCAAGCTCGCCTATGCCCAGTTCGAGGAACTCGAAACCTTTTCCCGCTTCGGTGCCCGTCTCGATGAACATACCCGCCAGATCATCGAGCACGGCCGGCGCATCCGCGCCTGCCTGAAACAGCCGGAATCGGCTCCGGTCCCGGTCCCCGCGCAGATCGCGGTACTGCTGGCCTTGACCGCCGAGCTCTTCGATTCCGTCCTTTTGGAGCGGATGACGGAGGCCGAGGCCACCCTGCGCCAAGCGGCGGCGAAGATCCCGGCGGAGGTGAACGAGCGTCTGGCGACGGCCGCAACCTTGAGCGACGCGGACCGGGAAACGATTCTCCAGATCGCCCGCACCGCGCTGGCGCCCTTCCAGCCGCAAGCGGAAGGTGCCCCCCCGCCTGAAATCGAGGCC
>JBBQBQ010000342.1:0-1916 GCA_038317685.1 Desulfuromonadales bacterium
GAAGGGGAGGCCCGCAGCCATGATCCCGCCAAACTCGACGCCCAGACCCGGCACATGATCGGCTGTTTTGAGACCGCTGCCGGCCAGATGGTCCGGGAGATCGATGGGGAACGGGTCTTTGCCGGGGTAGCGGCCGCCGTCACCTCGGACTACCCCCGGATGCACGTGCCTCTGGATGCTGAAATCATCGGCCTGTTGCAACGGGCGGCTCGACGTCTCGATCGTACCCTGGAGATTCGCGCCGCCGGAGGAGGGTCCGACGCCAACATCTTCAACGGCCACGGCATCGAAACGGTGATCGTCGGCACCGGCATGCGCGATGTCCATACCGTTCAGGAGTCGGTCCATGTCGCCGACATGGTGAGGGTCGCCGAACTCCTGGTCGAGGTGCTGCGACTGGGGGCGGACCATGGCGGGGGCGGGTGAGGGGATGAAATTTTCGGTTTCGCCGCAGATCGAGGCGGTCCATTTTCCACCGATCTCCGAAGTCAGGGAATGGCTGGCCGGCCGCACCTTTCCGGCCGGAAAACCGCTGATCGACCTTTGTCAGGCGGTGCCGGACTACCCCCCGGCGCCGGAACTGGTGGCGCACCTGCAACAGCTCCTTCCCGACCCCCTGACCTCCCGTTACACCCCTGACGAAGGGCTCTTTGAGGTCAGGGAAGCGATCTGCGCCTGGTATGCCCGTCGCTACGGCGCCGGTCCCCAGCCGGGGCAACTCTGCCTGACGATCGGCGCCAGCCAGGCCTTCTGGCTGGCGATGCTGGTCCTCTGCCGGGCGGGAGATGATGTGATCGTGCAGCTTCCGGCCTACTTCGATCACCCGATGGCGTTGCAGGCCCTCGGCATCCGGGCCGTCTATGCCCCCTTTGAGGCCAGCCGCGGTGGTCTCCCCGACCCCGAAACGATCGCGGCCCTGATCACCCCCCGAACCCGCGCCATCCTCCTGGTCTCCCCAAGCAACCCGACCGGGGCGATCATCCCCGCCGCGACCCTTCGCAGCCTCTTCGAACTGGCCGGAGCGCGGCGGCTCGCTCTGGTCCTTGACGAGACCTACAACGCCTTCCTCCCCGGCAACGCCTGTCCGCACCAGCTTTTCGGTGATCCGGCCTGGGCCGATCAGCTGGTGCAGCTCGCCTCCTTCGGCAAGACCTTCGCCCTCACCGGCTACCGCGCCGGGGCGCTGGTCGCCTCGGAAACCTTCATCCGCCACGCCCTCAAGGTCCAGGACACCATGGCCGTCTGCCAGCCCCGCATTACCCAGCAGGCAGTGCGCTTCGGCTGCGAACATCTCGACGCCTGGGCTGCGGCCAACAATGTCATGATGCAGCGCCGTCACGACCGCTTCCGGGAGGAATTCGACCGCCCCGGAAACCCCTTCACCCGCGTCGCCAGCGGCGGTTTCTTCGCCTGGATCAGCCACCCCTGGCGCTCCCTTTCCGGCCGTCAGGCCGCCCGCCGCCTGGCCGACGACGCCAACCTGATCTGCCTCCCCGGAGAAGTCTTCGGCCCGGGCCTGGAAGGCTATCTGCGACTCGCCTTCGGAAATATTGCCGAAGCAACGGTGCCGGAAGCCGTTGGTCGGTTTCGAAATGTCCCCCTCTGACCGCTCCCCCCTTTCGCAACTTGCCCGAAACTGAACACTGGATACGGTCCCGGTTAGCGAACCCGTAAGGCATCTCTCAACCTTCACGATCAATAGCGGTCAATAGGGGTCAAGTCTCCAAAAATCAAATTATCGTGGTAGTCTAAAAATGAGATTACGGCATCATTACCAGCGCAGGAGGTTGCCATGGCGCGACCGTTACGCATCGAATATCCCGGCGCTTTTTACCATGTGACATCACGTGGGAATGAGCAGAAGGATATCTTCAAAAGCCAGAAGGACCGTGAAAAGTTTCTCGATTATCTGGCGT
>JBBQBQ010000343.1:0-1885 GCA_038317685.1 Desulfuromonadales bacterium
CATCGGACCCTCGGGTTCGATGTCAAGGCCTGGCCCCTTTGGCCAAGCAGCCGGTCAAGGTCGAGGTGCGTCTCCGTCACCTCGGCCAGCCGCGCCAGAAACTCCGGGCCATAGCCGGCATCGGTCGCCGTCACCAGTCCCAGGTGGCGCTCGGGGAGGGCCAGCTCTTCAGCCCGCGGCAGGCAGCCGAGGAGCGGCGGCAGACCGGGGATCGAATCCAGGGCTCCCCGCAGCAATGCTTCGTGGTTGGCGCTGCCGACCCGGTTGAGGATCACCCCGGCAAACTCCAGGCGCGGGTCGAAGCGGGTAAACCCCTGGACCAGCGCCGCGACGCTGCGGGCCTGGGCGCGGGCATCGACCACCAGAACCACCCGCCCCCCCAGCCAGCGGGCGATTTCGGCGCTGCTGCCGAGGTCGGAATCACCGGCCGCGCCGTCGAAAAGCCCCATGACCCCCTCGACGATCGCGACCTCGGCCCCGGCGCAGCCCCGGGCGAAGGACTCCCGGACCCATTCTTCTCCGCACATCCAGCCGTCGAGGTTGCGCGACGGCCGACCGCAGGCGGCGGCATGGTGCCCCGGGTCGATATAGTCGGGCCCGACCTTGAAGGGCGCGACGGCCAGCCCCCGGCGCCGCAGGGCGGCGAGGAGGCCGAGGGTGACGGTGGTTTTTCCGCAACCGCTGGCGGGAGCCGCGATGACGAGGGTCGGGATGGCGCCGTCAGCCATTGAGAAGCTTCACCACGCCGGGGCCATCGACGAAATAGTCGATGGTGTTGAGACAGCCGAAGTCCTGGTCGATATGGAAGAGCTGCTCAAGGGGTGCGCCGATGGCGTCGAGCAGGATCACCCGGTTGACTCCGCCATGACCAACCACGATGACCTCCTCGCCGCGATGGTCGGCGACGATCCGCTGCAGCAGCGGCCGGACCCGTCCGGCCACATCGAGAAGGCTCTCCCCGCCGGGAACCCGGTAATGGACGATGTCCGCCAGCCGTGCCTGCCAGGCCTCGGGGTAGGCGTCCTGCAACTCATGCCAGGTCTTTCCCTCCCAATCGCCGATATTGAGTTCTCGCAGATCGGCCGTGACCACCGGCTCCAGGCCGAAGGTGCCGGCGAGGAGCCGGGCTCCCTGCAGGCACCTCCCGAGGTCGCTGCTGTAGATGGCCCGGATCGGCTTGGCCGCCAGCCGAGCCTGCAACAGCCCGAACTGGGCCTCCCCCTGCTCGGTGAGGGCCACCTCTCCTTGGCCGTTGTAGCGCCTCTCCTCATGGCCGACCACCTGGCCATGGCGTACCAAATAGATCCGGGTTCGGGTCATAGTTGCTCCTTCCTAGGCAAGCCAATCTTTCATCGCCAGCAATACCAGCAGGGTCCAGACTTCCGTCAACTCCGTCGCCGCGCCGAGAACATCGCCGGTCACTCCGCCGAGGCGCCGCCTGCAATAACCGATCATCAGTGCCGCCGCCAGGACCAGCAGGCCGAAGAGCAGCAGCCCCGGAAGTCGAAACAGCCCCAGGATCAAGGCAGCCAAGGTGACGGTGGCAACCAGCAGTTCCCGTCTCCCCACCGCCTCGACGAAAGCTTGTCCGGTCCCCCCCTCGGGGCGCAGATAGGGACAGGCCCAGGCCAGGACCACCGGCATCCAGCGCCCCGCCGCCGGCACCAGCAGCAGCGCCCCGGTTTTTTGGGCCAGAGGCAGGTTGGTCAGGCTCAGGTACTTGAGAAGCAGGACCATGACCAGACCAACGGCGCCGATCGCCCCGACCCGGCTGTCTTTCATGATCCGCAGCAGCGACTCCCGGTCCCGCCCCCCCGCCAGCCCATCGAGAAGATCGGCCAGGCCGTCAAGATGGAGGGCGCCGGTCGCCGCGATCAGCAGGACC
>JBBQBQ010000344.1:0-1842 GCA_038317685.1 Desulfuromonadales bacterium
CACCCCTGCCTTGTAGAGCCCGCCGATCGCCTTCTTGAAGAGTTTCTTGCTCATCCCCAACGCCGCCTCGATCTCTGCCGGGCGACTCCCGTCATGGAGCGCCAGGGAGCCGTTTTTGCCGAGGGCGGCGAGGATTTTGGACTTGGCGTCCTCCACCTCGGTGGTTCCGCCGGAGCGCAGCGTGACGTCGAGTTTGCCGTCGGGGCGCAGGGCCTTGACGTAGCCGACCAGCGGATCGCCGACCGACGGGGCGGGACGCAGTTCGTCGCGGTAAAGAAGGCCGATAAAGCGCTGGTTGACGATCACCTTGGCGCCGAGATCGGTGAACTGCCAGAGGAGCATGGCGAGCTTCTGGCCGATCTTCAGGCCCTGCACCTGCTCCGCCAGGGCGCGATCGAAACGGGCGTTGCCGAAGGGGCGCCCCTGGCGGTCGAGCTCCACCCGAACCAGATAGCTGCGGCCCGATTGCATCCGCTCCGGCTGCTTGGCGAAGGGAACGAGGAGTTCCTTGCCGATCCCCCAATCGACGAAGACCCCGTGTTCGGTGACCTGGCTGACCGGGAAGAGGGCGATCTCGCCGACCTCGGCGCGCGGCGGGCGCAGGGTCGCCTGCAGCTGGTCGGCGACGGCGCCGTAGACGAAGACGGTCAGCTGCGACCCGCTCCCCAGGCCCTCGGGGACTTCCCGCTTCGGCAGCAGGACCTTCTGCAGGCCGGCCTGCAGCCAGGCGCCGTGCTGGTCGATGTGGTCGACGATCAGGCTATGGGAATGACCGATCAGGTTCATGGACGCCTCCGGGAGGAAAATCGGCTGGGGGTTTCCGCCACCTTCAGAATACCACGCCCTGCCCGCCGGTCATGTCCAAAGCTGCAGGAGGAGGTAGAGAAGGGGCAGGGTGGCGAAGGCGCCGATAATACCGAGCCCGACCAGGGCCGCCGCGAGTTCCGGCTCCAGTCCGGCCGCGATCGCCAGGGCGCCGGCGGTCACCATCGGCGGCATGCCGGCTTCGAAGATCGGGATGTCCGCCGCCAGTCCGTGCAGGCCGAGGAAGCGGCAGATCAGCAGCGCCGTCAGCGGCGCCGCCACCAGCTTGGTCGCCAGGCCGAAACCTAAGGGGGCGAGGACGGTGCGCCGCAGCCGCAGGCTGAGCTGCAGGCCGATGGCGGTCATCACCAGGGGGGTGAGGGTCACGGCGAGGCTTTGCAGGACCGTCGTCAGCGCCGCCGGATAGGGCCAGAGGCTCAGGATCAGGCCCAGAGCGAAGGCAACGGTCGGGGGGAAGAGGAGCGCCCGGCGGGCCACCGCCGGCAGGTCGACGGGCCCCTCCTTGCCGTAGAGGGCCAGGATCAGGGCGCCGTAGGTGGCGAAGATCACCATGGTGCCGAACTGGTCGTAGATGACCAGGTACGGCAGCCCGGGTGCGCCGAAGAAGGCCTGCACCATCGGCACCCCCAAAAAGGAGGTGTTGCCGATCGGCACCACCAACAGCAGCACCCCGGTGGCGCCTCGTGACCAGCCGCGGGTGCGGGCCGCCAGCAGGACCAGCGCCGCCGAGAGGAGGAGCATCAGCCAGGGGATGACGGCGGCGGTCAGCATCTCCCGGGAGAAGGCCAGGTGCGGCACCTGGAGGAGGATCACCGCCGGCAGGGAGACATAGAGGGCGAACATGTTGAGGACCAGGGACGACTCGGGCGGAAAAGCCGGAATCCACCGCAAACCCATCCCCAGCAGGACGAAGACCGTGATCAGGATGAAGTTTTCCATGGCCTTACGCTCCCGGTCTAGGCCGCGTGTCCCTCGCGGCCGCTCTTGTGCAGGTAATACTCGTAATCCCCCTCGAAG
>JBBQBQ010000345.1:0-1686 GCA_038317685.1 Desulfuromonadales bacterium
GACGGTATGGACCGGGTGAGCGGTCCGTTCCCACTGAACCTGCAGCCCGGCGATCATGCAACTCGCGGCAGCCGGTAACGGCCGCAGTTCGAGAACCGGGGCCTCCGGAGTCGGCAGACGGCTGAAATCCGGCCAGAGGACATTGTTAAAGAGGAACCGGTGCAGATCGTCCAGCACCGGACCAGGACCCCAGACTCGCAGCGGCTGGCGGCTGGCGGGCATGATGTTGTCGATCAGAAAGGCAAGATCGACGACATGATCGAGATGGGCGTGGGTCAGCAGCACGTCGCTGATCCCTTGCTGCTGCTCCTGGCTGAGGAGGGACGAGACCGTCCCGGCATCGACCAGCAGCCGGTCGTTGATCAGCAGGCTGCTGGTACTGAAGCCGGGAACCCGTGACCCGTAGCACCCCAGGATCTTCACTTTCATGCGAGTTCTCCGGGAATCCGCCCCATTCGGCCAGCTGGACCGATCGTCACCATCAGAATCATGCCGCCACGCCGCGCAATGCAGCCTTGAGCGCGGCGACATAGGTTCGCACCCGCGGCAGCAGCTCCGGACCGGACCCGCAGTCAGCCACGATCCGCACCAGGGCGCTGCCGACCACCACTCCATCGGCGAAGCGCCCAACCGCCGCGGCGTCGGCGGGGGTGGTGATGCCGAAACCGACCGCTACCGGAATGGCGGTTTTGGCCTGCAGGGCCGTGACCTCATCGGCGATGGCACCAGCGTCAACCGCCTGGGTGCCGGTCACTCCAGTCATCGACACGTAGTAAAGGTAACCCTCCGCGCCCGCCGCCAGACGGTCCCGCCGCCGGGGAGGAGTGGTCGGAGCCAGCAGAGTGATCAGGCGCAGGTCGGCGTTACGAAAGGCATCCCGCACTTCCCCTGCCTCTTCCGGGGGCAGATCGACCAGAAGCACCCCATCGACCCCCGCGGCTGCAGCCTCCCGGGCGAACCGTTCGGGGCCGTAGCGGAAGATCGGGTTATAGTAACCCATCAGGACCACCGGCACGCTGGTCCGGAGGCGGACCCGAGCGACCAGGGCCAGAATCTGCCCGAGGGTCGTCCCGGCCTTGAGCGCCCGTTCCGAGGAGGCCTGGATGGTCGGCCCATCGGCCATCGGGTCCGAGAAGGGGACCCCCAGCTCGATGAGATCGGCGCCGGCCTCAATCAGAGTGTGAAGCAGCGCTTCGCTGGTCGCCAGGTCGGGATCGCCGGCGGTAATAAAGGGGATGAGCGCCTTCTCCCCGGCGGCCCGCAAACGGTCAAAGGTCGCTTCGATTCGTCCCATGGTCAGGCCTCTATTCCAATCCAAATTCGGTCAGTTTAGTCGAACCTCCCCGCCTTTTCAACCGTTTTCTCCAGTGGCCAGACGGCGTGCCTGGTCGAGCAGTTCCAGGAACATGGCGGCATCAATGCGTCCGGTTTGAACGTTGTAGCGGCTGGTGTGGTAGCTGGCAAGGAGGAGCGGCGCTCCGGGAAGGCGGGTGACACCCCCGTGACGGAAGGGGTGGTCGCCGAGGCGGCGCACCATCCCGGCGCCCTGGAAATGACGGAGCAGCGTGGTAAAGGCGCCCTGGCCGAGGGCGATGACCACCCTGAGCCGCGGCAAGGCGGCCAGTTCCGCCGCCAAAAACGGTCGACAGGCCGCGAACTCCCCGGGCTCCGGACGGTTTCCGGGGG
>JBBQBQ010000346.1:0-1526 GCA_038317685.1 Desulfuromonadales bacterium
GGAGGAGGGGGAAGCGCGAGGCGCAGCCGGTGGCGGCGACCACCCCGGCGCTCAGGGAAAAGTTGACCGGACCGAGGACCCCCAGGGCGCCGGCCAGGACGTTGCCGAGGCCGGTCACCGCCATGCCGCGGCTGATGCGCCCCGGCATCCCCTCGGGCTGCAGCAGGGCGGCCAGCGACTGGATCGAGCCGAGGTCGTTGACCGCCAGGGCCAGAAAGCAGCAGAGGAAGGCGGCCAGCACCCCCGGGTCGACGGCAAACCCGGCCAGGGCCCAGTCGTGCAGCGGCAGGGCCAGCAGGGCCGGCGGGACCTCCGCCGCCGCCGCAGGGAAAAGCAAAAACCAGGCGGCGCTGCCGCCCACCACCCCCCAGACGATGAGAGTCGTTCTCCAGAAGCCCCGCAACAAGCCTTGGCCGAGGTGCAGGAGGACCACCAGGGCGACGGCGAAAGCCAGGGCGACGGCCGGAGAAGCGGCGCCGGGGGTGAGGATCAGATTGCGGATCGCCGGCAGCAGGGTGAAGGCGATCAGGAGCAGGACCGCCGCCACCACCCGCGGAGTGAAGAGCCGCACCAGCCAGCGGAACAGACCGCTGACCGCCAGCACCGTCAGCACCACCCCGCCGACCAGGATCGAGCCGTAAACGACCCCGGGCGGATAGCCCCGGCTCGCCACCACCCCGACCAAAAGGACCGCCGAGGGGCCGGCGATCAGGGGCAGGCGGTGCCCCCAGAGGATCTGCACCGTCATGGTCAGGCCGCTGACCAGGGCCAGCTTCTGCAGATAAAGGATCTGGGCGGCCGGGCCGGCGCCCTGAGCGGCTCCGACCACCTGACCGATGATGACGATCGACGGCACCGCGATCGCCAGCCACTGCAGGCCGAAGAGGAGCAGGGCCGGGAGGGGCGGACGGCGGTCGAGGGGAGAGGTAAATTCCATGGGGGACTCCGTGGGGGAGGGGTCAGATGGTGGGGAGTCCATATTCTTGCCAGCGCGCGGCCAGCAGCTGCCGGGTGGCGGCATCGGCTCCGACCTCGGCGGCCGGGTCGCCGCCGGTGGCGTCGATGGCCAGCTGGGCTCCTCCGATCCGCAGATCGGTGCCGGGATCGACCCGGTTCAATGCCCGCCAGTAACAGGCGGCCTCGTCGCTGACGTCGACCGGGGCGTCGAAGAGGATCAGCAGCCGCGAACGAGCCAGGAGCGGATGGGCCTGGAGCCGCGCCAACAGCTCGCCCCCGCTCCCGGGACGGCAGCGCGCCGACAGCAGCGCCGCGCCGTGGAAGATTCCCCCCAGCGGCAGGTGCCAGTCGACGAGCTCCGGCAGGTCGCTCTGCAACACCGGCAGGAGCAGCCGCGCCGCGGCCCGGGCCAGCCAGCAATCCTCCATCGGCGGCGGCCCGACGACGGTGGCGGGGAGTAGGGGCCGCTCCCGGTGGCTGAGGCTTGTGACCCGCAGCAGCGGTGCCGGCGCCGCCGGCACGTAGCTCCCGGTATGGTTGCCGAAGGGTCCTTCCAGGCGTTCTTCCCC
>JBBQBQ010000347.1:0-1518 GCA_038317685.1 Desulfuromonadales bacterium
AGCCAATATCAGGAGATAGGCCCTTCCGATCATCCCGGGAAACTCGGGATGATTCCTGCTCCATTCCCCACCGCCCTCATCCAAAGCTCCTCCCCTCTGATTTCGACCGCCCGGACCCTCGGAAGACCGTCTTTACGTAGATTTCCGATCGTCCCTGACCTGGCCACGGGAAGCAGGAGCCCCTCCTTAACCAGCTGGAAAATAATGAGAATTTACCATATCTGAGTAAATTAAAGCCTCCCGTGTTCTATATGTAATATTTTTTGCCATATCCAATAAAATACCCTTGCCAAGGCCCCTGCCTTGCGATATACCGAATATAAAGTGTTAAAAATCACAAATTTTACCCGATCTGTTCCCGGCGGCCGTCCGCCGCCAGTGGAGGCAAATCAACCGGGAGGTCTCTTTAGACGGAACTCCCTTCGAACCAAGGAGGCTCTCATGGAAGGAAACAAGCATGCCACGGTCTTGATGTTCGGTTCGCTCTACGCACTGCGGCAGGCGGGTGGGCTGGCGCCGACCATCGAACTGCCGTTAGCCGCGGCAGGAAAACGGGCGATCGACATTGCCGAGGACCTGGGGCTGCCCCTCGATACGATCGGCTCGATCTACTGCAACCATCAGTCGGCCAGCCTTAAGCGGGTGATCCGCCCGGGAGACCGGATCGCGTTCATACCCTACAGCGTTCCCGGCCCCCACAACATTCCCCTGGGGTTCCCTCATCTCGACGAGGGTGAGAGTGCCTTTCCGAAAGCCGCACTGGGGTGAGTCGACCCCCCACCCGGGCGCCCTTTCTTCAATCGTGACAGAAGAGCCCCCCGGCCTGCTAGGCCGGGGGGCTCTTCTGTCTCAAATACGACCCGGCCGGGAACTTGGTGACGCCGGCCCACTCCTCCCGCTTCCGCCGAGAAGCTTGTTTCCCGAAAATTTATTCTATACTTTGGAGGAGCAAAAAAACGGGGACCTGGTCCGGCGGCAGCGCATGGCCCCGGTTCATGGTCAGCGCCAAGCGGACGAGCGCGGAGGCAACCTCACCCTGAAAGGAATGCCGGCTGTGATCGAACCGGAGAAAGCCATTCACCCGGCCCGGCGCCCCTATCCGAGCAAGCTCTTCATCGAGACCACCTCGCGCTGCAACCTCGGCTGCTTGATGTGTGTCAAGCAGACCGGCGGCGGTTGCATCGCCGAGGGGGATCTGAGCGAGGCCCACTTTGCGGCGCTGGAACCGGCCTTCCCAACCCTGGAGGCGCTGATCCTCAACGGCGTCGGCGAGCCGCTCCTCCACCCCCTCCTGGAATCCTTCGTCCGCCGCGCCAAGGCGCTGATGCCGCCCGGAAGCTGGATCGGTTTCCAGTCGAACGGTCTTCTCCTCACCCGGGAGCGCGCCCTGGCCCTGGCCGCAGCCGGTCTCGACCGAATCTGCCTCTCCGTCGACGCCAGCACCCCCGAGATTTTCGCCCGGCTGCGGCCAGGGGCGGAACTCCCCGCCATCGACAACGCCTTCGCCGCCCTGAGAGC
>JBBQBQ010000348.1:0-1516 GCA_038317685.1 Desulfuromonadales bacterium
GTCCGACAGCGCATTGGCCGCCGCGATGCGCCCGTAATGGCGCGGGTCGTCGACAACCGGCGGGAAGAAGTCGACGGACTGCACCAGAGCCCGCTGCGCGTCGAGGCGGTAAACCCCGGCATCGGCGAAAGGGATGGCGGCGGAGAGTAGATTCTCATCCGCGAAGACCGGTAATTGACGCAGCACCTGCGCCAGCGGCCCGGGGGCCAGCTTGGCGGCTCAGCCGCTGGAGCGGGAGAGGTGGGTCAGCTTCGGTCGATCAGTCATGGGGTCACCTCCTTTCTCGTATTAATCAATGATCGCTCCCATCAAGCCCACCGGAGCTAGGATGGTTCTTCCGGCAACTTCCACGCCACCCGAACGTCCCCCCGCCGCACCGTGTACTTGAGGCCGTCCCAATACTCAAGGAGTGCCTGGACCGGTTTGCGGGCGCTGTCGAGGAGGTCTCGAAACTCAGCCAGGGTCAAGGTCTGGTGGCTGGCGAAGTGTTCCAGCAGGCGGGACAAGGCCCGCCTGTAGGTACCTTCGTGGAAGTAGGATTCCTCGCTGAGCCGCACCAGTTCCCCCCGACTGCAGAGGTAGGCGAAGCACTCCTCGGCCCGACCGGGGTCGAGCCCGAGGCGGTCGAGCATCTCCTGTTTGTTCTTGGCCTGGGCACCGGCCTCGCGGTAGGCCGCGGCCAGGGCGGCGACGATGGTCTCCTGCCCGGCCGAGAGATGAGGTTTAAAATCGGGGCGGGCGACGTGATCCCCCATCGCCACCATCTCGCCCGAGTCCGTCAGCAGGGTCACCAGCCGGTCGAAGGCCTTGGGCGCCAGGGCCGCCGGAAGGAGGCTCTTCAAGGTGGCCCGCGGCATCCCCGGGAGGAGTGGTTGGCTGAGGTGGTAGTCCTCCAGCCTGGCAACCAGCCGCCGCTGCCAGGTTCGCAGGGTCTCTGCAGTCAGCCACTGGTCGCCGAGGACGACGACCTTGCCATGGGCGGCGAGGCCATCGAGGTGAAGGCGGATCCGGTCCGGCCCCAATCCCGAGAGCTGCTCCAGGTCCTTAAGGCGCTGCACCTGGTGATCGGCGAGCTTTTGCAGGAGGAACGAACTCTCCCCCGACTCCAGTTCCGCCAGGGCCGTGAGCACCTCGGCCCGAAAACGGCGGTGCTTGACCGGGTTGGGGTCGATGACCAAGCCGCCGCCGATGGTCGTCATCGGCGAATAGGAGCGGATGATGAAACGGTCCAGCCGATGGGCGACCAGGGGCCGATCCAGGTGAAACTGTACCAAGGCACTGGCCCCCGGCTCCAACTGGTCGCGGTCGAGAAGGGCGACCAGGCCGACACTCCGGGCGGTGCCGAGGTAAAGATGCACCGGGTCACGGAACTTGAGAGGCCGTGGTGCCGTCGGGAGCAACGTCAGGCGGGCGTCGAAACGCACGGTCTGTTCAAAACTGCCGGGGCTGGCGACGACAGTGCCGCGTTCGATGCGCGCCCGTTCGAAGCCGGCGAGATTCAGGGCCACCCGCTGCC